>JAJBVI010000004.1 GCA_020859905.1 Lachnospiraceae bacterium
TCGCAGGCCGGCGCAGGCTTTATTATCAGTCGCGTCAGTAGACAAGTCTGCCCCATCCTGTCTCTCACATCTTTCCGTATCTGCCCCGAACTCGCTGAATTTCCCCGTGCTGCTCTGACAGTAAGTCAGATAATCCGACACTCGTCCGCTCTTTTCGAAGCTGACCCACTCTTTTTCTCTCATTGCATGTCCTCCTCAGCCGAATCCGACCGAACTGAAAATTCCGGGCGACTGTTTTCCTGCAGTTTCAAACGCGGCTCAGCTCTCGCAGTCCTGCCGGAAATTACAGACCGTCTTTCTCAGACATCAGTGTCTTTTCATCGGCTGATGTTAGGTTATGCAATCCAAAAACAGTTATACGCCTTTCGGATTATATCCATTATTTTCATTCAGGCAGCATAGATATCTTCATGCCATATACCGCTATACATCCTTCGGATTATATCCGAAATTTTTCATCTGGACATCACTGTCCCGCCATCCCTTCCGGACCTTTACCCAGAGCCGCAGGTTCACCCTGCAGTCCAGCATTTTTTCAATATCCTTCCGGGCATTGCTGCCGATCTTTTTCAGCATCGCGCCGCCCTTTCCGATGATGATGCCCTTGTGGGACTCCTTTTCGCAGATAATCATCGCCTCGATATCAACCATGTCGCCTTTCGGTCTCTCTTTCATGGACTCGACGGTCACCGCGATCCCGTGCGGGATCTCCTCGCTGAGACAGCGCAGCGCCTTCTCGCGGATCAGTTCCGCCACGATCTGCCGCTCCGGCTGATCCGTAATCGTATCCTCATCGTAAAACATCGGCCCGTAAGGCAGATATTTAAAAACCATATCGAGAATGACGTCCGTATTATCTCCCTTTAAAGCGGATGCCGGAATGATCTCCGCGAAATCATATATTTTCCGGTACGTGTCAATGAAAGCGAGTACCTCTTCTTTTTTGACGGCGTCGGTCTTGTTTATGATCAGGATCACCGGCACATTCACCTTCTCCAGCTGTTCCGCGATATGCCGTTCCCCGGCGCCGATAAAGGTACTCGGCTCCACAAGCCAGAGGATCACATCCACCTGGTCGAACGTCTGCTCCGCCACGTTCACCATATACTCTCCCAGCCTGTTTTTCGCTTTGTGAATGCCCGGCGTATCCAGAAAAACGATCTGTCCCCGCTCCGTGTCCGTATATACCGTCTGAATACGGTTCCGCGTCGTCTGCGGCTTCTTTGAAGTGATCGCGATCTTCTGCCCGATGATCCGGTTCATCAGGGTCGATTTTCCCACATTCGGCCTGCCGATCAACGTGGCAAAGCCGGATTTAAAATGTTCGTTCATACTGCCTCCCTTATCACTGCCTGCATAACCGTCCGACTGACTCACCGGTAATTGATACTGCTCGTTCATAATACCTCCATAGCTTCAAACAGAGCCGACTCTTCCTTCAGCGTTTCCTCATTTCCGATAGCGCACACATAAGCATCGGAAAGCGCTGCCTCCAGCAGCTTCGCGAGATCACGGATGCTCTGACAGTCTGCAGCCAGGACCTCATCTCTCTCCTTCTGGATCATCTCATGGGAAGTTCCGGCAAGCCATGCCTGCAGGGAGCGCCGTCCCATGCCGGCCGGAGTCAGGGGTGCGTCCATCTCGCTGAACGCACCGATCACATACCGTGTCATATCGCATTCGCTCACATCAAAGTTTTTCAGATACCCGGTGATGCCGCGGTACACATCCAGTGTCCGTCCGAGGTTCGGGTCGCGGTAAGAGGAAAAATAAATATCCCCCGTCCGTCCCGCATTGCAGCCGCATCCGTACGCGCCGCCCCGGACGCGGATGTTCTGCCACAGATATTCATAGTTCATGATACACCGGAACACGCGCAGCGCCCCGTGATAGGAAAGCCCTGCCTTTTTAAAATTACCCGCGAGAGCGACATACTGGATCTGGGAAGCGTCCATAAAGCCTTCATTAATCTGCGCCGGAAGCGAGATCTCCGCATCTGTTTTCTCCGTGTCCGCATGCAGCCCGTCCCGGATCAGGTCCGCGTGCCCGAGCACCATCTCAAACGCATCGCGGCTGCAGGTACAGCTCACCACGAGATTGGACGGCTGCATAAGGGATGTGATCAGTCCCTGCAGAATGGATTTCAGTTCATCCTTTCGGTTCTCATAATCGGATACCAGACCTTCCAGCACGCGGTACTGCGCGATACCGTGCAGAAGCTCATTATATCTGGCCCGTCGGGAGGCATACGACAACGCCCGGCACGCCGCCACGCTGTTGCCAGTCTCCCTGAGCTGCATCTGCATCCGGGATTTTGCCTGCGCCAGCAGTTCATACATCCTCTTTTCATCCGTGAACAGCGTGTGGAGCATCATGCTCTTCGCGAGCGCCATGGTTTTACCCAGATTAGTCTCGAGCGTCCGCATACGGATCTCCAGCCTGGCCTCGTACTCCCGGTCTCCCTCAGCCACACCCGAGACATTTGTCTCCGCGAGAATACCGCCGGTATGGAGGTAGATCTCATTTGTCAGATCAATGAAGGAATACTCCTCCGTGTCCAGGCTCCCGAGCAGGGTACATAAAATCTCCAGACAGGGAACCTGTTCCTCAGGAATATGTCCGGTATCAAAAAGATAATCCAGGTAGATAATGCCGTTTGTATCATACTCATGCCAGAGGAATGCAATCCCGTCCGCCGTCTCCTCTATGTTGCTGTACGGATCTGAAACCTTTTTCATATCCTCCCTGGACAGAAGCGGGATCTTCTCGAGATCCTCCGCCGGCGACGGCTCCTCCTGCCAGGCAGCCAGCGCTTCCGTCTCCCGGATCAGTTCCTGAATCTCATTTTCCGTGAGAGAATCCCGGTACGCATTCAGCTTCTCCCGGAGCGCCTGGTCCTTTTCGGCGTTCAGGCCTTTTTTCGGCATCACGCGCAGGATGGACGCGTGTGGATTGTCCAGGAGACAGGACTGAACCAGTTCCTCAAAATAGCCGGTCGAAAGCTTCTCACGCAATTCCTTATAGATATGGATCTCATCCAAATGGAGAAACGGCTGCGCCTCGTCATAGAGCCAGCTGTCCAGCATCTGCAGACCGAACATCAGCCCCTTCGGGAAGCGTCCGAAGTCCGCCTCGCGGAACTTAAATTCTGCCCTGTTGATCGCCGACAGCAGCGTCGTCCGGTTGATGCCGTCCTTCACCTGCGCAGCCAGGACATCCCGGATCACCTCGCAGAACCGCTCCCGGTCCTCCGGGTTCGCGTTCTTTGCAACCACGGAAAAAACAGGCTGTAAAATACCGCTGTCATAGCCGCCGTAAATATCATCGCCGATGCCCGCGTCAATCAGAGCCTGCTTCACGGGCGCGCCGTTGCTCGTCAGCAGCGCATAGCCCAATATATCAAACGCTATATACTGCACGGAATCCAGACTCGTACCCACAGACCAGTTATAGCTGAGGTAAGTGTTGTCCCGCTCACTCTCGGCGCTTGAGATCGAATAATAGCTGTCCTCCGCCGCAGGCTGTGAGAATGCCGGCTGCACGGGGATCTCCGAGTCCGGATCAATCCGGTCATACGCCGATAAATATGCCCGATCCAGCCAGATCAGTTTCTCCTCCACATCCATGTTCCCATAGAGATAAATATAGGAGTTGGACGGATGATAAAACGTGCTGTGAAACGCGAGATACTGCTCATACGTCAACTCCGGGATCACTTCCGGGTCTCCGCCGGAATCACAGCCATAGGGCGTGTCGGGGTAGAGGGAACTCTGTATACTCCTCTCCACGACAGAGTCCGCGACGGAGTAAGCTCCCTTCATCTCATTATAAACCACGCCGTTTATAATGAGATCCTCCTCCGGGGATTCCAGCTCATAATGCCAGCCCTCCTGGCGGAAAATATTCTGTTCTTTATAAATATTCGGATGGAACACCGCGTCTATATAGACATCCATCAGATTCTGAAAATCCTGATCGTTGCAGCTCGCCACCGGATACACCGTTTTGTCCGGATATGTCATGGCATTCAGGAACGTATTCATGGAACCCTTTACCAGTTCGATAAACGGATCCTTTACCGGAAATTTCTCACTGCCGCACAGAACCGTGTGCTCGATGATGTGAGGTACGCCCGTACTGTCTTTCGGCGGGGTACGGAATCCGATATAAAAAACTTTATTCTCATCCTCATTTGAGACCACGGCGATCTTCGCGCCGCTTTTCTTATGAAGCAGATACAGTCCCTCCGAATGTATATCCTCCAAAGGCCTCTCCTGCAGTATTTCATACGCGTCTAAATTCTCAATGTTCAATTTCAATATCATGTCCTCCGAATCTTATTGTTTCAATCTGCCGCACGGCTCATTGCTTGCGCTCATCATATCATGAATCTGCGATTCATGATCGCATTTCGCCGTTCGCCGAATGCGCA
>JAJBVI010000040.1 GCA_020859905.1 Lachnospiraceae bacterium
GTTATAAAATAAATATGAGGGAACATAAATTGCTTTATTTCAGCAGATCTTCCCTGTTGAAATATCTGGTGTGAAGAAGCTTGTGGGACATCTCGCCGCACGGCTCGCCAAGGAACTCCTGGTAGATCATGTCGATCGCCGGGTTCTTGTGGGAGAGCCGGATCGGAAGCTTCCGTTCCTCTTCATATACGGCGGCTTTCCGCTTTTCCATCTTGTTCCAGGTGCGCAGGGCGCTTCCGCCGCCGCCGATGCAGCCGCCGGGGCAGGCCATGACTTCGACGAAGTGGTATTCCCTCTCGCCCGCGCGGATCTCATCGATCAGCCTGCGTGCGTTCTTGATGCCGTGCGCGACCGCGATCTTTACCTTGAGGCCGTTTAAGTCAACCTCGGCTTCCTTGATCGCTTCGAAACCGCGGACCGGTGTATACTCGATGTCGTCCATCTCCTTGCCCATGATGATCGCATAGACGGTACGCAGGGCTGCCTCCATCACGCCGCCGGTCGCGCCGAAGATCAGACCGGCGCCGCTGCCGAGCCCGAACGGCTGGTCAAAATCAGTCTCCGGAAGCTTTGAGAAATCAATGCCGCCCGCGCGGATCATATTCGCCAGCTCCTGGACGGTGATGGATATATCGACATCCTGATATCCGCTGGAGTTGAACTCCGGCCTCTGGCACTCGAACTTCTTCGCGGTGCAGGGCATCACGGACATACTGCAGATATCGGCGGGGTCAATGCCCTGCTTCTTTGCAAAATAGGTCTTGATGATCGGTCCGAACATCTGCTGCGGAGATTTCGCCGTGGACAGATGATCGGTGTAATCCGGAAGACAGGTCTCGCAGTATTTCACCCAGGCCGGACAGCAGGAAGTAAACATCGGGAGTGTGTCGCCGTTCTGAATCCGGTGCAGCAGCTCGGTTCCTTCCTCTATGATCGTCAGGTCCGCAGAGAAGTCAGAGTCGAAGACCCAGTCAAAGCCGAGCCGCTTTAAGGCGGTCACGAGCCGTCCCGTGCTGACAGTACCCGGCTCCTCGCCAATGGCTTCCGCTAGGTTGATACGTACGGAAGGCGCTACCTGGATCGCCAGGATCTTGCCTTTGATTTTCTGCTCGCGCACCTTGTCGGTATCGTCGTGGATCGTGATCGCTCCGGTCGGACATACCTGATAGCACTGGCCGCAGTTCACGCAGCAGGTGTCTGCCAGTTTCTGGCCGTAGGCCGGGGCAACCAGTGTGTGGAACCCGCGGTTTTCCTTCGATAAGGTGTTGATCGCCTGGATCTCATTACAGGTTTCCAGACAGCGGCAGCAGACGATACATTTCTGCGGGTCGCGGATGATGGAAGGAGAGGAAGTGTCCTTTTTCTGGCTGCGAAGCGTCGTGTCGTAGCGGATCTCCTCATGCATGTTCAGATCCTGTGCGACCTGCTGCAGTTCGCATTTACCGCTTTTTGCGCAGACCAGGCAGTTCTGCGGATGTCTCGCGAAGATCAGCTCCAGCAGATGCTTCCGCGCATTTAATACCTTCGGGGAGGCGGTCTGTACGACCATTCCCTCGGATACCGGGGTGCTGCAGGAGGCGGTGAGGTTCTTCATTCCCTCGACCTCAACCACGCAGATACGACAGACTGCCTTTACATTCTGATCCTCGTGGTAGCACAGCGTCGGGATATGGATGTCCGCCTGCTTAGCCGCTTCAAGGATCGTTGTGCCTTCCGGCACTTCTACATTCTGACCGTCAATTATCAAATGGATCATGTTTATTCTCCTCCTTTCGCGCATACAGGGCAGAAATCCTTATCAATGTGTTTCAGATACTCGCCGCGGAAATTCTGAATGCTGGTCGTCACCGGAACGGTGGTCGAAGCACCCAGCCCGCAGAGCGCGGTGAGACGCATGGTTTCCGTCAGCTCCTCGATACCTTTCAGATCCAGAACGGTTCCTCTGTTGTCCGCGATCCGTTTCACCAGACTGTACAGCTGCTGGCCGCCTTCCCGGCAGGGCGTGCACTTTCCGCAGGACTCATGGCGGAAGAAATCGAGGTTGTTTAAGACGATATCGACGATGCAGTTGCGGTCGTCGATGACGAGGATCGTGCCGCAGCCGAGGCGTCCGCCCGAGGAGGACACCGTGTCGATGTCCAGGTTCATGTCGATCTGGTCCGGATTAATGATGGCTCCGGAGGTGCCGCCGGTCTGAACCGCCAGGAGCTTATGCCCCTCGGAGACACCGCCGCATACATCGTAGATCAGTTCTTTTAAGTTGATACCCATCGGAAACTCAAATACACCTCTGCGCTCGACATTGCCGCAGACACAGAAGAGCTTCGTTCCCGGGCTGCCGGGTGTGCCGATGCCGCGGTACCACTCAGCGCCTTTTTCAATGATCGGGACAAGATTCGCGAGCGTCTCGACATTGTTCAGCATGGTCGGTTTGCCAAAGAGTCCGGCAATGCTGGGGAAGGGCGGGCGGAATCTCGGCTCGCCGCGCTTTCCTTCAATGGACTCGAACAGGGCAGTCTCTTCGCCGCATACATACGCGCCCGCGCCGGAGCGGAAGCGGATCTCAAAATCAAAGCCGCTGTCCATGATGTTCTTCCCGAGATAACCGAGCGCCTCCGCGTCGGCAAGCGCTTCTTTCATGATGGAGAAGAGATAGGTATACTCCGCCCTCATATAAATATATCCGATATGTGCGCCGACCGCCTTTCCGGCGATGGCCATGCCCTCGAAGATCGAGCAGGGATCGGAGGAGAGCAGCGTCCTGTCTTTGTTGGTGCCGGGTTCTCCCTCGTCAGCGTTACAGACAATATAGCGGATATCGCCCGATGCGCCGGCGGTGAACTCCATCTTGCGGTAGGTGGGGAATCCCGCGCCTCCGCGTCCCCTTAAGCCCGCTTCCTTCACTTCGCGGATGATTTCCTCCGAGGTCATGGACAGTGCTTTCTTAAGAGCGGAGAATCCGCCGTTATCTGCATAGTCCTTCGCGCTTTTCGGATCGATCTTATCCTTATTTCTTAAAAGAATATGTAATTCCTGCACTTAGTTCACATCCTCTCTGATATACTGTTTGATGATGTCCTTTACGGAATCCGGCGTGAGATTTCCGTATACAGTTTCATTGATCATGATCGCGGGGGAGAGGTCGCACTGCCCCAGGCAGGAGCAATACTCCAGTGTGAAACGGCCGTCCTCTGTCGTCTCGCCCATCTTGATGCCGAGGAAATCCTCGATCGCGTCCACAATCTCCTGTGCGCCGCGCACATGGCAGGGTGCGCTCTTACACATGCGGATGATGTATTTCCCCTGCGGTTTTACGGACAGCATCGCGTAGAACGTGACAAAGCTGTATACCTTCGGCAGAGGGATGTTCATCTCGCGGGAAATCACTCCCGTCACCTCACGGGAAATCACCGATGTGACCTTCTGGACTCTGAGCAGAACATCCATCAGCATCTCCGGCTGATCCCGGTACTCTGCGGCAATCGCAGCCACCTGGACCAGTTTGGATGTGGGTGTTTTCAACACATAATTTTCTGTACCCATGGTTTCTCCTTTCTTTTTGTGTGTGCGCCCGGAATCTCATATAGGAGGTACAGCAGACTCCGAGCGTACAGTTATGAGTAGAAAACACATCTCTGCAGCCGCAGAAACGCTGTGTGTTTCATTCGAAATCAGGCAAAACAACATTTCGAATGGACATTTATAAGTATAGTTTCGATTTTTATAAATGTCAATGGATTTTTGGCGAAAATTCATAAACAGAATCGCTGAAATTTGTAAGAATTACAGCAATCATTTCGGCTGATTGTATAAATTCGGGAACAATGTAATGTTAAATAAATATTTAACGAAAAAAATTGTACAAAACTGACAAGTAACTATATGGCTGGATGGTTCGTGTTTTTATAATTTGACTATATTGGAAAACAGAAAAAAAGAGCGTAATCCTGATTGATAACTCAATAGGAATTGCACTCTTTTTTGTTGTTAAACAGAGTTACTGTAGTTGATTGTTAATCCTGGAGGCTTGCCTGAATGCGATCAATATTTTTTGTGAATTTTTCTTCAAGAATCAATGAGCGGTATCGGGTTGTTCCGGTAGATTTTCAGAACAGTTCCTTAATAAACTGGCATGCCTGCTTCGCAGGCACCATCATATATGAAAGTCGATTGCTTTGCAGCAAGCTGCTCCCGCCTCAGAAAAGCGCGGCGGCTGAATGTCGGTGTATGGAGTATAATATATCATATATATATATTCAACAATGAGCGGCATATTTATCGGGTGGAAAAATGACGATTTCAGTCAAAGTTAACAATGCCGGTTGTAAATAGTAAGCGATGAATAATCCGGCGTATATAAAGCTTCCGTCACCAAGTAGGAAG
>JAJBVI010000211.1 GCA_020859905.1 Lachnospiraceae bacterium
AGCTGAAAATGGGGTTCAAATTTTATCAAATAGTGTTATTATAGAGCATAATGGCGAAAATATTCTTGTACAGGGAGATCTTGAGGCTCTGGTCTCCCAGGATTCTTATGAGGAAATTCCAAAAACGGAGATTGAGGAAGGAACAAGCGCGAATGGAATTGATACAGCAGATGATGGACATTCCGATTGACCACATGCCAAATGTATTCGGGCAGTTTGACGCCTGGCTGAAGATGATAGAGAAAAGTCTCTGCGTCACGGTTGTTGTGCGGGACGGGAATCTTAAGATGATGGGAGAGCAGGGCGCAGTGGATGCCGCCTGCTCCGTACTGCACCAGCTGCTCGAGCTTTCTGTCAGAGGTAATGATATCACCGAGCAGAACGTCACATATGCCATTGACACCTGTTCCTGTAACCGTCATGCGCTTCTGGACGCGGATGGCGAGATTATCTGCCATACCATCGACGGCAAGGCGGTAAAGCCGAAGACGCTCGGACAGAAGAATTATGTCGATCAGATCCGGGAGAAGATGATCGTGTTCGGCATCGGCCCGGCCGGAACAGGCAAGACCTATCTGGCCATGGCGATGGCCGTCACCGCTTTTAAAAATGAGGAGGTCGGGCGGATCATACTCACCAGACCGGCTATTGAGGCTGGTGAAAAGCTCGGTTTCCTTCCGGGAGATCTGCAGAGCAAGGTAGACCCGTATCTTCGGCCTCTCTATGACGCGCTTTACCAGATCATGGGACCGGAAAGTTTCCTCAGAAATCAGGAAAAGGGATTGATCGAGGTGGCTCCGCTGGCCTATATGCGCGGCAGGACGCTGGACAACGCGTTTATTATCCTGGACGAGGCGCAGAACACAACGCCGGCACAGATGAAGATGTTCCTCACCCGGATCGGTTTCGGTTCAAAGGTGGTGGTTACGGGAGATGCCACGCAGAAAGACCTTGCACCCGGCGCGAAATCCGGTCTGGATGTCTCGATGCAGGTTCTGAAAAAAGTGAACGATATCGCTTTCTGCCGTCTGACCAGCCAGGATGTCGTACGGCATCCGCTCGTCCAGAAGATTGTAAAAGCCTATGAGGAGTACGAAAACCGACAGGCTTCCCGTGGAAAAACCCGTGTACAGAAAACGAGGAGGACAGTCTGAGATGACGATTCACATCATATGTGAACAGAAGCCGGAGTTTTCCTTCCATTACCGAAAGCTGGCCGGACAGGTCGCCGAGGCGGCTCTGGAGGCGGAACAGTTTCCGTACGAGGCGGAGATTGCACTCACACTGACGGGAGATGACCGGATACGCCGGATCAATCGGGAGACGCGGGGAATCGACGAACCGACAGATGTCCTGTCGTTTCCCATGCTGGATTATCCGGCGCCGGTGGATTTTTCGGAAATCGAAGACCGGTGGGAGGGATGTACGGATCCGGATACCGGCGAGGTCATGCTCGGAGATATCGTGATCTCTCTTGACCGGGTGCGGGAACAGGCAAAAGCCTACGGACACAGCCAGAAAAGGGAATACGCATTTCTGATCGCACACAGCATGCTCCATCTGATGGGGTATGATCATATGACGCCTGAGGAAGCGGCCGTGATGGAACAGCATCAGCGCATGATGCTGGAAGCTTTGCGGATCAGCAGATAGGAACATTGCAGAATGCTGAAAGCTTTGCGGTTCAGCGGACAGGCACATGACAGAAGAGCCTGATTCAGAACAGGAAAACACGAAAGGGAGAACAGACCAAATGAAAAAACTGGCAGTTTTAGCCATGACGGGATTATTATGCATGGCGCTTTTTTCCGGATGCGGAACAGAAGAAGATGCCGATTCCTCAGACATATCTGAGGAACAGCAGGAGATCAGCATCAGCGTAGAGCCGATTGAGGATCTTGCCGCAGATGCATCCGCAGACGGGACAGACAATCATGAAGGGGAGGCGCAAAGCGATCTGACCGGAGAATGGATCGACGCGGAGCTTGCCGCGCAGCGGCCTGTGGCTGTTATGCTGGGAAACACAAAGATCGCAGCGCCGCAGTACGGTATCGGATCCGCCGATATCATTTACGAAGCGCCGGTGGAGGGTTCAGAGACACGCCTGATGGCGATATTCCAGGATTATCAGAATGTTGAAAAAATCATGTCCATCCGAAGCTGCCGCCATTATTACATTGACTGGGCGCTGGAATTCGACGCGATCTATGCGCATTACGGACAATCCTATCTCGCGGAGGACATGCTCGGCCAGTCCTATGTGAACAACCTGAGCGGATTGGAAGGGCAGCTGTCGAACACCATGTATTTCAGAGATTCCTCAAAAAGCGCACCCCACAATGCCTACACCACCGGGGAGGGCATCGCGGCGGGGATCAGCATCAAAGGCTATGATACACAGCACGACGGGGATTATGAGTCTCACTATCAGTTCAACACGGACGATGAAAATGAGATCACACTGACAGACGGAGAGGACGCGGTGATTGTACAGCCCGGATATCTTGTCAACAAGCCGTGGTTCGTGTATGATACCGAAACAGGCCTGTATGAACGTTATCAGTTCAGTTCTGCGCAGACCGATGCCCTGACGGGTGAACAGCTCACAGTTAAGAATATACTGATTCAGGTCTGCGACTGGTATACCGCGAACTCGGATACCGGCTATCTCGATGTGGAGACGACCGGTTCCGGTACGGGCTACTACGTGACCAACGGAAAAGCCATCCCTGTTACCTGGTCAAAAGAGTCCCAGACCGCTGCGACCAGATATTATGACGCCGCAGGAAATGAGATTACGTTAAATCAGGGAAAGACCTGGGTCTGCGTCGTGCAGGACACCTATGAGAAGAATATCACGTTCTATGCCGGTGAGGAAGAGTTTTCCGTACAGTAAGGAGCTGTTACGGATCAAATTTACAGATTGAGCGGGCTGATGCGCGATCTGCAAATTTATTTCCGAACAGTTCCTGAGCGCCGGATAACAGAGGTAATTTATGAGCAGCAAAAAGAGTGACACATCGTTTCTGGTACAGGGGTCCGTTCTGGCGATCGCATCGATCATCAGCCGTATCATCGGTCTTCTATACCGCATCCCCATGACAAATATCATCGGCGAGTACGGCAATGACTATTACAGCTGTGCTTACGAGATATACAGCATGGTTCTTCTGATCTCGTCCTACAGCCTGCCGATGGCCGTCTCAAAGATGGTATCCGCGCGCATGGCGAAGCACCAGCAGGAAAACGCGTACCGCGTATTTAAGGGGGCGCTGCTCATTGCGCTCGTGACCGGAACCGCCGGATGCCTGTTTGTGTTCTTCGGCGCTGAGTTTCTGACAAAGGTATTTCAGACACCGCTCAGCTTTTTTGCCCTGCGCGTACTTGCGCCGACATTGATCATCGTGGCGGTACTCGGTGTGATCCGCGGCTTTTTTCAGGGACTCGGAACCATGATCCCCAGCGCGGTCTCCCAGATACTGGAGCAGATCGTAAACGCGGTTGTCAGTGTCGCGGCGGCTTTTGTTTTGTTTAGATACGGGACACGGATCGCGGCGGTGCTTGGCGGAGAGCAGCACTATGCGGAAGCTTACGGTGCGGCGGGAGGCACACTGGGGACGAGTACGGGAGCCGCGATCGCGCTGATTTTCTGCGCACTGGTGTTTTTTGCGTACCGCGGCAGACTGCGGACAGGGATTGCGCGGGAGAGAAAGCATACCGCGAGGCGGCCGGAGAACTATGCCTCCGTTATGAGAGTGCTGATCCTGACCATTGTGCCGATCCTTCTGAGTACCACGCTGTATAACCTGGTCTCCATCGTGGACCAGGGATTGTTTAAGAATCTCGCGATCATGCAGGGACATGACAGCGACTCCGTCTCGCTCTGGTGGGGTGTTTACTCCGGTTACTACCGCGTGCTGGTCAATGTGCCGATCTCCATATCCACGGCGCTCGCCACGAGCAGCGTGCCTGCGCTGGCTGCTGCCTTTGCCAAAAAAGACCATGATCAGGTGCGGAGAAGAATCGGTTTGTCCATGCGCTTCATCATGGTGATCGCGTTTCCCTGTACCGTGGGCATGGCTGTGCTGGCCGCACCGATCATGCGGCTTTTGTTTTCAACGACAAGCGATCTGGCGGGACATCTGCTTCTGGCAGGAGCGGTCAGCATTATATTTTATTCCATCTCCACACTGTCCAACGCTGTCTTGCAGGGCATTGACCAGATGCGGATTCCGATCCGCAACGCGCTGATCGCGCTGGCCGCGAATATCGTGTCGCTTCCGGTTTCCCTGTATGTGTTTGACTTAAATATCTATGCCATGATCGTGGGCAATATCGTGTTTTCCCTCATCATGTGTATTTTAAACGCACTGTCTGTCCGCAAACATTCCGGTTTCCGGCCGGATATCACAAAAACCTATGTCAGGCCTGCGGCCGCCTCGGTTCTCATGGGCGTGATCGTATATGTGATCTATTTTGCGATTTACAGACTGACAGACAGCAACGCGGCCGGTACGGTCATCTCAATTGTTGCCGGCATCATCAGCTATGCGGTTATTCTGCTGCTTGTCAAAGGGCTGACAGAGGAGGAGCTGGAGAGCTTCCCGATGGGAAATACGATCATCCGGATCGCAAAAAAGCTGCGTCTTCTGTAGGAACATGGGGCGGAGTATCTGCGGAGAAATAAATCTGAGTACAACAGCAACCAGACAAAGCGGCTGCCGGATGTGATAATAAAATTAAAAACGGCGGGATGTAACATGAATAAAAGGAACTCTGATGTGTCGGCTGCAGACGTGATCGTGGTGGGCGCGGGCGCCGCCGGACTGACGGCAGCCATTGCCGCGTCCGAAAACGGGGCAGCCGTCATCGTAATCGAGCATAACCCTGTCTCGGGGAAAAAGATTCTATCGACCGGAAACGGGAAATGCAATTTTACAAACGAACGGCAGGATCCGGCATGTTACCGGAGCGACGACCCGGCTCTTGTAAGCAGCTTACTCAAACAGTTCTCATGGAAAGATTCGCTTGCTTTTTTTGAGCGGCTCGGCGTCCGATCAAAATCAAAAAACGGGTATTATTATCCCCGCAGCGGCCAGGCTTCCGCTATCCGGGACGCGCTGATCGCGGAGACAAAGCGGCTCGGCATCCGGTTTTACAACAAGGCGGAGATCACAGGCATCCGGAAACAGGGAGCGGCTTTCCGGATTCAGACAAAATCGGAATTGCTTACGGCCGGGCAGTGCATACTGGCGACCGGAGGAATTGCCGCGCCCAAAACAGGGAGCGACGGCAGCGGCTATCGCTATGCGGAAAAGCTGGGGCATACGGTCATCCGTCCGCTGCCCGCCCTCGTTCCGCTCTTATCTGATGAGGTATGGTTTTCTCTGACTGCAGGCATCCGCTGCGATGCCCGCGTCACGCTGTCGGTAAACGGGGAAACAAAGGCGGAGGACACAGGCGAACTGCAGCTGACAGAGTACGGCCTGTCCGGGATCCCGGTTTTCCAGATCAGCCGGTACGCGTCCGCCGCGCTTTCCGGGCAGCAGAGAGCAGAGGTGTCGATTGATTTCCTGCCTGAGGCGGACGCGGCCGAAACGGAGCGCTTTTTATACGGAGCGGCGCAAAGACCGGGCAGCCGGAAAAACTGGGAGGAAATTCTCGCCGGACTCTGCAATCGAAAAATTGCGCATATGATCTGTGTCCGCTTAAAGCTTCCGGAGACATCCGTGCGGAGCCTGCCGGAACAGGACGTTCAGAAACAGCTGTCAGGGATTGTGCGGCAGCTTAAAGATACGAAGGTACGGATTACCGGCACACGTTCCGCGGAACAGGCACAGGTGACCTGCGGCGGCATTCCGCTGCGGGAAATTGACGAGACGATGCAGTCAAGGCTTGTGCCTGGATTATATTTCGCCGGCGAGATACTGAATGTGGACGGCATCTGCGGGGGATATAATCTCCAGTGGGCGTGGACAAGCGGATTCCTGGCGGGAACGCACGCGGCCGACGCGGGCTGCAGGCAATGACGACGGGTGTTCCGTGTCACGCGCAGCCGACGCAGGCTGTATGTCATGATGCCGTATCAGATGTGACAGTTCTTTACATTTCGCATGATGAAGGATGTCAGCTGGAATAGTTTTCAAGAAATCCGTACAGTTCCTCCAGGCTTTCAAAGAAAATACCGGTTTCTGCTGCCGCCTGAACATCTTCCGGCAGGTCGGACAGCCTCATGCCGGTATCGAAATACACGTCATCGGAATCGCTCCGGTATACACTCAGATAACTGCCGTTTTTTCTCAGGCAGTATGTGTCCTCTGATGTTTCTGAGCAGATAACCTCCGTGTTTTTTTCGGATTCACCGGCTTCATCCGTTTCTTCTCCCACGCTTTCCGTACTGTCATCTATTGTAAGCTGCCGGGAAGCTTTTGCAGTGTCCGCCATCGTCTCGGAAGCATCCGCATCGCTCTCGATATACAGATCAGACATATCCTCATCCGCTGTGGCTGCGCCGTTCGGATCTGTATTGCCGAAATAATAACCGATCCGGAACGCGCCAATCGCAAGCACGGCACATACTATAAAAGAAATACGAATCACGCGTTCTTTTTTCATTAAAATTCACTCCTTTCGCGGTCCGGTACAAAATTTCCCCAGTGTGTTCTGTTAACAGCATTCTCTGATTTCGTTTATTTATTCAAAAAAATGGTCTGAATAAACAAAATGTCTGATAATCCGGCTGAGGTAATGATAAGCCGCAGAATATTTCTTCTCGGAAAAACTTTACATAAAACCGGAAAAAAGCTATAATGATTAAAGTTTTTCACAGGAAAAAAGGATAACAGCTATGACGAAGACCATTCGGGTATCGGGAATTTCGGTTCCGCTCCGCCATGACAGGGAACAGGTTTTCCGGAAGGCCTGCCGTACAGCGGGGATCCGCGGCCGGGATGTACGCCGGTCTCAGATTGTCAGACAATCCGTCGACGCCAGGCATAAGGAGGATGTAAAATATATTTACTCCGTTGACCTGACAATCGAACAGCATACAGCATACAACAGGCGGGACGGCCGCGTGCGGGAAGTGTCTCCCATGGTATATGCACCGAAGGCATGCGGGAGTATTCCGATATCCGCGCCCCCCGCGGTGATCGGTGCCGGACCTGCCGGTCTTTTTTGCGCCTATCTGCTGGCAAGGCACGGCTACCGGCCGCTGGTTTTTGAACGCGGGAAACGCGTGGATGAGAGGCAGGCCGATGTCGAGCGCTTCTGGAACGGAGGCACGCTTCTGCCGGACTCAAACGTCCAGTTCGGGGAGGGCGGCGCGGGTACCTTCTCGGACGGGAAACTGAACACGCTTGTCAGGGATAAATGCGGGAGAAACCGCTTTGTACTGGAAACCTTTGTGTCCTGCGGCGCTCCCGGGGATATCCTGTATGCCGGCAGGCCGCATATCGGCACGGATGTGCTGCGCACGGTTGTCGCAAATATGCGGGATGAGATTCTGCGCATGGGCGGACAGTTTTGTTTTTCTTCTAAAATTACGGATCTGGTCATAAAGAATCACCGGCTTCATGCCCTTGAGATCAATCGCGAACAGATCGTTCCTGTTTCCGCGGCGGTGCTGGCCATCGGCCACAGCGCGAGAGATACCTTCGAAATGCTGCGAAAACACAACATTTTGATGGAGCCTAAGGCCTTTGCCGTCGGCATGCGTGTGGAGCACCCGCAGGATGAGATCAACCGGATCCAGTACGGCAGCCGTGCGGATCTGTCCCTGCTGCCGGCTGCTTCCTATAAACTGACGCACCGCGCGGCAAACGGCAGGAGTGTTTATTCTTTCTGTATGTGCCCCGGCGGTTATGTGGTCAACGCGTCCTCCGAGCCGGGGCATCTGACGGTCAACGGAATGAGCGACCGTGCCAGAGACAGCCGAAACGCGAACAGCGCGATCATTGTATCGGTCACACCGGAGGATTTCCCGGATCCGGATGACCCTCTGTCCGGCGCGGCGTTTCAGAGAGATCTGGAGGAAAAAGCCTGGCGGGCGGGACGCGGGAAAATACCGCAGCAGCGGTTCGGAGACTTTGAACATGGATGTGCAATGTGCGGCGCACATCTCTTATCCTGTACAGATTCGGAGACCGATACGCATCTTTTATCCTGTACAGGTTCTGAGACCGGCACGCGTGTTTCGTCCTGCACAAAAGGGCTGACCGCGCAGGCGAATCTCCGGGATATTTTTCCGGATGCCGTCTCGGATGCTTTTATTGACGGCATGCATGCGTTTTCAGGAAAGATACCTGGTTTTGACAGGGAAGACACGATTCTGTCCGCCGTGGAGAGCCGGACATCTTCTCCGGTGCGTATCCTGCGCGGAGAGGATTTCCAGAGCAGCGTCCGGGGCTTGTATCCGTGCGGAGAGGGAGCCGGATATGCCGGAGGAATCACATCTGCGGCAATGGACGGTCTGAAAACGGCGGAAGCAATCATGGCAGTTTATAAGGAGGATAATCCGTGACATACGAAGAGATAGATACCGATAAACTGACGCCTATGATGACGCAGTATCTTGAGACAAAACAGGAATACCGAGACTGTATTCTGTTTTACCGTCTCGGGGATTTCTATGAAATGTTTTTTGACGATGCCGTCACGGTTTCCCGGGAGCTGGAGCTGACGCTGACCGGCAAGAGCTGCGGTCTTGAGGAACACGCCCCCATGTGCGGCGTTCCTTTTCACGCGGTGGATGGTTACCTGACCCGGCTGGTCTCTAAGGGATATAAGGTCGCGATCTGTGAGCAGGTGGAGGATCCGAAGCTGGCGAAAGGACTGGTGCGCCGCGAGGTCGTGCGCATTGTGACGCCCGGAACCAACCTGGATACGAATGCGCTGGACGAGAGCAGGAATAATTATATTATGAGTATCGTCTACATTGATTCCCGATATGGGGTTTCCGTCGCGGATGTGACGACGGGTGATTTTTTTGTGACAGAGCTGGATTCGGAGCGGAAGCTGCTGGATGAGATCAGTAAATATGTCCCGTCCGAAATCATATGCAGCGAATCGTTTTTGATGAGCGGTCTGGATATGGATGATCTGCGCCGCCGCATGGGGATAACAGTCTATGCGCCGGATGCCCGGTATTTCGACGAAGCCGCTGCCAGACAGACTCTGCTGGACCATTTCGGTGTTTCCGGTGAAGCGGAGCTTGGCATGGAGGAATATGACTGCGGTATTCTGGCAGCCGGATCTCTGCTGGGCTATCTGAAGGAACTTCAGAAAACAGATCTGTCTCATCTGACGAAGCTCGAGCCTTATGCCGCCGGCAAATATATGATCCTTGACAGCTCGACCAGGAGAAATCTGGAGCTAGTGGAGACGCTGCGCGAGAAACAGAAACGGGGATCTCTGCTCTGGGTGCTGGACAGGACAAAGACGGCCATGGGAGCCAGGACTCTGCGCAGTTACATAGAGCAGCCTCTGATTGATAAGGCTGAGATTGAACTGCGTCTGGATGCCGTCACCGAACTGCAGAAAAACATGATCACCCGCGAGGAACTGCGGGAATATTTAAATCCGATCTATGACCTGGAGCGGCTGATCGGCCGCATCGTCTATCACACGGCAAACCCGCGGGATCTGATCGCATTTAAGACATCCCTTCAGATGCTGCCGGCGATACAGACCCTGATGGGGGATTTTTCTTCGGAGCTTTTATGCGGATTAAACCGCAGACTCGATACGCTTGAGGATATCTGTGATCTCATTGAACAGTCCATCGAGGACGATCCGCCGATTTCTGTCCGCGAGGGCGGTATGATACGAACCGGTTTTGATCCGGAGATCGACCGGTTCCGAAACGCAAAAACTGAGGGGAAGAGCTGGCTGGCCAAAATCGAGGAGAATGAGCGGGAGAAGACCGGCATCAAAAACCTGCGGATCAGATTTAATAAAGTGTTTGGGTATTACCTCGAAGTGACGAACTCTTATAAAGATCTGGTGCCGGACTACTACACCAGAAAACAGACGCTGACGAACGCGGAGCGCTATATCACGCCGGAATTAAAAGAACTGGAGGAGACGATCCTGGGAGCCGAGGACCGGCTGACGGCGCTGGAATACGATCTTTTCTGCGATGTAAGGAACCGGATTGCCGGACAGGTAGAGAGAATCCAGGCAACGGCGAAAGCCATTGCCGCCATCGACGTGTTTGCTTCTCTCGCCGCGGCGGCGGAACAAAACGGATATACCCGCCCGAAGATAAATGAGAGAGGGATTCTAAAAATCAGAAACGGACGCCATCCCGTTGTGGAGCGAATGATGAACAATGACATGTTTATCGCGAACGACACCCTTCTTGACAATAAGGACAACCGTATTTCCATCATCACCGGTCCGAATATGGCGGGGAAATCCACATACATGCGGCAAAATGCCCTGATTGTGCTGATGGCGCAGATCGGATCCTTTGTCCCCGCCGAATCCGCGAATGTCGGGATCGTGGACCGTATCTTTACGCGGGTGGGAGCATCGGACGACCTTGCGTCCGGCCAGAGTACTTTTATGGTTGAAATGAACGAGGTGGCAAACATTCTGCGGAATGCGACCCGGAGCAGTCTGCTGATTCTGGACGAGATCGGCAGGGGAACGAGTACGATCGACGGTCTTTCCATCGCGTGGGCCGTTGTGGAATATATCAGCAATCCGAAACTGCTCGGTGCCAAAACGTTATTTGCTACGCATTATCATGAGCTGACGGAACTGGAGGGGAAGCTTTCCAATGTAAAAAATTACTGTATTGCCGTCAGGGAAAAAGGAGACGATATCGTATTCCTGCGCAAAATCATCCCCGGGGGAGCTGACAAAAGCTACGGTATTCAGGTGGCAAAGCTGGCCGGTGTTCCGGAAGCTGTGATTGAGCGGGCGAAGGAGATCTGCGAAGAGCTGGAGGATGCAGATCTCAGCAATCTCACGGGGAGTCCGGATGTCGGCTCCCTTATAGAGAAGAATACCGGGAAACAGCCGGATGAGATGGATATGGCCCAGATTTCTCTGTTTGACACGGTAAGGGATGACGATATCTTACGGGAACTGGCAGAGACCGACCTGACACATATCACGCCCTTTGACGCACTGAACAAATTATACGAACTGCAAAACAAGATAAAAAACAGGTGGTAGGAGTGCACAGTATGCCGCAGATACAGGTACTGGATGAACAGACAATAGATAAAATCGCGGCGGGCGAAGTTGTGGAGCGCCCGTCCTCCGTGGTGAAAGAACTTGCGGAAAACGCGATCGATGCGGGATCCACCGCCGTAACCGTGGAGATCCGCGACGGCGGTACGGCGCTGATCCGGATTACGGACAACGGCTGCGGGATTGAGAAAGAACAGATACCGGTCGCGTTTTACCGGCATTCCACGAGTAAGATCCGATCAGTAGAGGACCTGACGGGGATATCATCCCTCGGTTTCCGGGGTGAGGCTCTCTCAAGCATTGCCGCCGTCTCGCAGGTGGAAGTGATCACCAAAACGCCGGATTCCTTTACCGGCATCCGCTATCTGATTGAAGGGGGAAAAGAGATCTTGCTGGAGGAGATCGGGGCTCCGAACGGCACCACTTTTCTGGTAAAGAACATTTTTTATAATACGCCGGCACGCAGAAAGTTTTTGAAAACGCCGCAGACGGAAGCCGGCTATATCAATGACATGATGGAGCGGATCGCGCTGTCCCATCCGGATATTTCCTTTAAGTTCATCAATAACGGACAGATCCGGCTGCACACATCGGGAAACGGAAAACTGAAGGACACTATATATCATATTTACGGACGGGATATAGCCTCCCATCTGCTGAAGGTTCAGGCAGAATTCGAAGAGTTTTCCGTATCCGGATATATCGGAAAGCCGGTCATCTGCAGGGGGAACCGCAATTTTGAGAGTTATTTTATCAATGGGAGATACATAAAAAGCAGTCTCATCGCAAAAGCTATTGAGGATGGGTATCGCGGTTTTCTGATGCAGCACAAATATCCTTTCGGCGTCCTCTCGATCCGGCTGAACGGGGAGCTGGTCGATGTGAATGTACATCCGAATAAGATGGAACTGCGTTTTTCCGACGGGGAACAGCTCTACAGCCGGATCGCGGATCTGATTCACACTACGCTTCAGCGAGAGGAGCTGATCGACGATGTCGCAGTGAAAGCAGACAGACGGCCGCCGAAAAAAAGATCTTATGACCGGGGGGAGATTCCGGAACCGTTTGAAAAAAACAGACTCGGCAAACTCCGCGAAGCGGTCATGCACGACAGCCCTTATGAGCCGAAGTATGAGAGGACTGCGGGACAAACAATCCCGGCCCGGGATGCCGAAACGCGCCGGAAGCCGGATACGGGACGGGATTCGATTTCCGGCCTGAGGCGGGAGCCGGACCGCGGACAGGATTTTGCAGACGGTCCGAGGCGGGAGCCGGACCGCGAACAGGGTTTTTCAGACGATATGAAGCGGGAACCGGGATCCCGTAATCAGCTGCGGGAGTCCGTCGTTTTTGGTGAAAAACTCTGGAAACAGATTCCGGAAAACGCAAAACAGACCTCCCTTTCGGATTACATCAACGAAGATACCCGCCTGCTCTCAGCGGAAGCGCGGCCGCAGCACCGGATCATCGGGCAGCTGTTCGGCACCTACTGGCTGGTGGAATATGAAGAACGTTTTTATATGATTGACCAGCACGCGGCGCACGAAAAGATCCTGTTTGAGCAGATGATGAAAAACTATCGCGAAAAGGAATTTACATCGCAGATGATCAGTCCGCCGATTTTGCTCTCCCTCACCATGCAGGAAGAGAATCTACTGAAAAAATACAGAGCGGATTTTGAAAAGCTTGGGTTTGTGATTGACTCTTTCGGCGGAAAAGAGTACACTGTCAGCGCACTTCCCGGCAATCTGTACGGTCTGGACGGGCAGAGCCTGCTGTTGGAGCTGATCGACGGACTGGGAGGTGTTTCCGGAAAAGATACGCCGGATATGGTGGTTGAAAAGATAGCCTCCATGTCCTGCAAAGCGGCTGTTAAGGGGAGCCATACACTTTCGCCCGCGGAGGCAGAGCAGATGATCGGAGACCTGTTAAAGCTGGAAAACCCCTATTTCTGCCCTCACGGCAGGCCGGTCATCATTTCCATGACCAAACATGAGATAGAAAAAAAGTTTAAACGGATCGTATGAACGGAACAAAAATACGTGAATGTTCCGGCTCATTATAATTGGGAGAGTTCAATGTGCAGAGCATGACAGACAGCGGAAAAAAACCATTGCTGATCCTGACAGGTCCGACCGGTGTCGGAAAGACAGCACTCTCGATCAGGCTGGCGAAGGAGATAAACGGCGCGGTCATTTCCGCGGACTCCATGCAGGTTTACCGCGGGATGGATATCGGTTCCGCCAAGATCCGGCCGGAAGAAATGCAGGGCATCGCGCATTATCTCGTGGATATTCTGGAACCGGATGAGGCGTTTCACGTCGTACGTTTTCAGGAGCTTGCCGGAGAGGCTCTGTCTGATATTTACCGAAAAAACCAGGTTCCCGTCGTTGTAGGCGGAACCGGTTTTTATATTCAGGCGCTGCTTTATGATATTGATTTTACCTCGCAGGATGAGGATGCCGCCCTGCGGAAGGAATACGAGCGGCTGGCGCACGAAAAAGGCGCACATTTTCTCCATGAAAAACTGCGCGCCGTGGATCCTGCCTCTGCGGATGCCATCCATGAGAATAACATCAGACGCACGATCCGCGCTCTTGAGTTTTATGAAAAATCCGGCCAGCAGATTTCCGCGCACAATGAGAGAGAGAGACGGAGGACATCACCCTTTGATTTCCGCTATTTTGTCCTAAACGACGACCGGGCGCGGCTGTATGAACAGATCGACCGGCGCGTTGACCAAATGCTGGAGCAGGGGCTTGCGGATGAAGTAAAAGCCCTGCGGGAACGCGGATTTGACCGGAGCATGATTTCCATGCAGGGGATCGGATATAAGGAGATGCTCTCGTGGCTGGATGGCGAGATCAGCTATGAGGAGGCTGTCCGGATTCTTAAGCGGGATACACGGCATTTTGCAAAGCGCCAGCTCACATGGTTTCGGCGTGAGCGGGATGTGATCTGGATCAATAAACCGGATTTTCAATATCAGGACGATAAAATTCTGGATTTCATCTTAAAAAAATGGTATGATTCAGAAACTGCCCATGTTTCGTACATCGAATAATTAATAACCAGATACTTGCTATTCGAGGTACCAGGGTTTCGTATACAGAGAGTGAATTATGACAGATAAATTAATTGAACAGAAATACCTGGAGATGGGGATATCTCCCCTGATCTATGAATTCGGGAACAGAACAGAAGCGTCTCTGAGGGACAGATTTGATGAGATAGACCGTGTCGCGGAGTACAATCAGCTGAAGGTGATCGACGCGATGCAGAAATGCCGTGTCAGTGCGGAATGTTTCCAGACCTCGACCGGTTACGGCTACGATGACTACGGGCGCGACACGCTGGAGGATGTCTACGCCGCCTGCTTCGGCGGGGAGGCGGCTCTGGTGCGCCCGCAGATCGCCTGCGGCACGCACGCGATCGCACTGGCACTGATGTCCAATCTGCGGCCGGGTGACGAACTGCTCTCCCCTGCGGGAAAACCCTATGACACACTGGAAGAAGTGATTGGCATCCGACCGTCCCGGGGTTCGCTGGCGGAATACGGAGTCACTTACCGGCAGGTGGATCTGATCAACAACAGGGAGTTTGATTATGAAAGCATACGGACTGCCATTCATGATAAAACCAGGCTGGTGACCATCCAGCGATCCAAAGGGTATCAGACACGGCCATCCTTTTCCGTCGAACAGATCGGTGAGCTGATCGCTTTTGTGAAATCCGTCAAACCGGATGTTCTCTGTATGGTAGATAACTGTTACGGGGAATTTGTGGAAACACGCGAGCCTCTGTCGGCCGGAGCAGATCTGATCGTCGGTTCGCTTATCAAAAATCCCGGCGGAGGTCTGGCACCCGTCGGCGGCTATATCGTCGGGAAAAAGGAATGTGTGGAGAATGCAGCCTGCCGTCTTACGTCCCCCGGACTCGGACGTGAAGTGGGAGCGACCCTGGGTGTGAACCGCTCCTTTTATCAGGGGCTGTTTCAGGCTCCGCCGGTTGTCGGCGCCGCGCTGAAGGGGGCTGTATTTGCCGCAAATCTGTATGGCCGGCTCGGGTTTCCGGTGCTTCCGGACGCGTCAGAATCCAGGCATGATATCATCCAGTCCGTGACGCTGGGTTCTCCGGAGCGGGTGATCGCGTTCTGCCAGGGAATTCAGGCGGCCGCTCCCGTCGATTCCTTTGCGGCTCCCGAACCCTGGAACATGCCGGGCTACGACAGCAAAGTGATCATGGCTGCCGGTGCATTTGTTCAGGGTTCTTCCATTGAGCTGAGCGCGGATGCCCCCATACGGGAACCCTATGCTGTCTATTTTCAGGGAGGCCTGACCTGGCATCACGCAAAGCTCGGCATCCTGATGTCTCTCCAGAAGCTGTTGGACCGGGATCTGATACCGGCGGACCGTTTTGTGTAAAACAGTTCACAAAATTTCAATAAAACTTAACGGCTTTTCGCTATACATAAAAATTGTTTTATGGTATGATGTAGCATGTTGAGAGAGTAGACAGGACATTATATGATAAAAGGATTGACTATGAAGGAACTGCCGGATCTGGAAAGACCGTATGAGAAATGCATGTGGCAGGGACCGGCTTCGTTATCTGACGCAGAGCTGCTCAGCGTGATCATCCGAACCGGATCCACGGGAGAGAAGAGTACGGATCTGGCCGCCAGAGTCTTAAATGCCGGGCCGGACGGACTTTTGAACCTCATCTACCTGGAGGCGGATGAGTTTATGAAGATCCGGGGAATCGGTCAGGTGAAGGCTGTCCAGCTGAAATGCGTGGGTGAGCTTTCCCGGCGCATTGCCTCCGCGGCCAGGCATCTGAGTCCGGTCTGTTCGGGACCAGGGGAGATTGCGTCTTTTTATATGGAACGCATGCGCCATGAGTCGAAGGAGATACTGCTGCTGGCCATGTTCGACCGCAAAAACATGCTGCTCGGCGACAAGGTGATTACTGTCGGGACATCCAATGCTTCCTTGATTTCTCCCGGAGAGATTTTTAAAACGGCACTTCAGAACAGGGCGGAATTTATCATCCTGCTCCACAATTATCCCAGCGGCAGCCCGGAACCGAGCAGAGAAGATATACAGGTCACGCAGCGTATCCGTGCCTGCGGGGATCTCCTGGACATTCCGATGATGGATCATATTATTATCGGAGATAACTGTTATTTCAGTTTCCGTGAGGGCGGTTTTCTGAAAGAGGATAAAGGATAATACAGATACCCGGAATGCCCGGAAACGACCTTGCCGGAGATTTTGGAGAAGTTGTTTTCTGAAAGAAGATAAAGAGTAATACAGATACCAGTGATTTGATAAGAAAGGGAGAGTGAGATGGCAAATATTTACGGCGTCGATCTTGGAACATGTAATCTGAAAATCTATAATAAACACACCAACAAGATCATCAAAGAGAAAAACACGATTTCCATTATCAATAAAAACCAGTTATACGCATACGGCGACAACGCATACGCGATGTATGAGAAGTCGCCGGAGTCGATTCAGGTATCCTTCCCTGTTGTCGGAGGCGTGATCGCCGATTACAACAATATGCAGATTATGGTGCAGGAGCTGCTGGAGAAGACTTCCAAAGGGCATGTACGCGGTTCCGAGTTTATCGTTGCGGTTCCCACCGATATCACGGAGGTGGAGAAAAAGGCTTTCTATGATCTGTTTTTTAAAAGCAGGATCAAGCCGAAGCAGGTTCAGCTCTGCGACAAACCCATCGCGGATGCCATCGGCCTCGGACTGGATGTCAACGAGCCGACGGGTGTGATGGTTGTGGATATCGGCGCCGATACCATGGAGATTTCCGTGATTTCCCTCGGCGGGCTTGTCCTGAGCAGCCTGATCCATTTTGGCGGGAACCGTCTTGATGAGTCCATTATCTCCTATATTAAAAAGTCCTTTAACCTCGTGATCGGCCAGAAGACGGCCATGCAGTTAAAGGAGCATATCGGGAGTGCGCTCCCGGGCAGAGAGGGCGAGTATACGGTGGTCGGCCTCGATGTGGTCAGCGGACTTCCTGTCGAGGTTCAGATCGGCGCATCCCTGATCTATGAAGCGGTGAAGGATAATCTCGCCTCAATCTGCAATGCCATCCGCATGCTCCTGGAAAAGACTCCGCCGGAGCTTGCCAGGGATATTATCCACTCCGGCATTTATCTGACCGGAGGCGGTTCGCAGGTGACTGATATGGATAAGCTTTTCACTCAGATTACCAATATTGCTGTCAATACCTGCGAGGATCCTGACGAAACGGTTGTAAAGGGGCTGAGCCTTGTTGTGACAAATGACAGGTATAAGCATCTGGCATATAACATGAGAACCAGAGTATTCAGATAACAGAGGCAGTTGATATATGAAGCGAAAAAAAAAGAGCAGGTTTCCCGCAAAATATGTGCTTCTGATTATGACAATCCTTTGTTTTGTGATTATCGGCTGCAGTGTGAAGCTTTCCTGGTCCGGCACGGCGGCGAATACGGCCGTGGGTTACGTGATCATACCGATGCAGAAGGGGATCAACTATGTCGGAGGGTTCCTGTCGGACATCCGTGACAGCTTTGTCTCCAGGCAGGAGCTGATGCGGGAGAACGAAGAGCTGAAGGAAGAACTCACCGGTGTGCGGGAAGAGTTAAATCAGGTTCAGATCGACCAGGACGAACTGAATCAGCTCAGGGATCTGTATGATATGGATCAGACATGGTCCGATTATGATAAGGTGGCCGCCAGCGTGATCGGAAAGGATTCCGGCAACTGGTTCTCTGTATTTATGATCGATAAGGGGACAAACGACGGCGTGGATGAGGGCATGAATGTGATAGCGGACGGAGGTCTGGCCGGCATTGTCATTTCCGTCGGACCTAATTACGCGACGGTTCGCTTCATTATTGACGACAGCAGCAATGTCAGCTGCAAGGATTTGTCTACGGATGATCTGCTGATTGTGAGCGGCAGCCTGCAGTCCATGAATGAAAGCGGTCTGATTACATTTTCCGATCTGAGCGACAGCGACGATGCGGCTTCAGTGGGAGATCAGGTGGTGACATCCAGCATCAGCGACCTGTATCTGCCCGGGATTCCCGTCGGATATATTACGGAGATGACACTGGATTCCAATAAACTGACCAAATCCGGCACTGTGGCGACCATCGTGGATTTCGACAATCTGGAGAAGGTTTTAGTGATTCTGCAGACCAAAGATTCCTTAACTGAAGATGAGGGGGAGTAGGCTATGAGGCGTAAATTGGCAATTGCAGTCATCATCATTGTCTGCTTCCTTTTGCAGTCTACCGTTTTTAAATCTCTGGCGGTCGCTTCGATCTCGCCGAATCTGCTGATCGTCGTGACGGCCGCCTTCGGGTTTATGCGCGGACGGAAGGAGGGACTGCTTGTCGGCTTTTTCTGCGGGCTGATCATTGATCTTACATTCGGAAGCGTAATCGGATTTTATGCACTGATTTATATGTTTATCGGTTTTATTAATGGTTTTTTTAAACGCATCTTTTTCCCGGATGAGATCCGGCTTCCGATCGTACTGATCGCGCTCAGCGATTTCTGCGGCAATCTGGTGATTTATTTAGTCTGGTTCTGTTTCCGGGGCAGATTTTCTTTCGGATATTACCTGCTGCACACGATCATCCCGGAACTGGTCTATACCATGGCAGTGTCGATTCTTTTATATTATATTCTTCTGAGGATAAACCAGAAGCTGGAAGAGATTGAGAAGAAAAACGAGATGAAATTTGGCTGAGACTACGATGGAAAAGGAGCAGGAAAAATTTGATTGATGTAATAAAAGAATGGCTCATAAAAACATTAAAATCCCGTCTCTTTGTTTTCTGGATCGTTATGATCTTCATTTGTATCCTGGTGATCCAGCGTCTTTTTACGCTGCAGATCATCAACGGTGAAGACTATTTAAACAACTATACGCTGAGTATTGAGAAGGAGATCACCGTTGACGGCACCCGGGGGAATATCTACGATAAAAACGGTGTCCTTCTGGCTCACAATGAGCTGTCTTACACCATCACGCTGGAGGATAACGGCACTTATGACAGCACGGATGAAAAAAATGAGGAGCTGAATAACGAGATTGACACACTGATTGATATGATCGAGTCAAACGGCGACACGATCGTCAATGATCTGGATCTCTATATGGATGAGAGCGGCGCTCTGTCTTTCCTGGCGGAAGGGACGAGCCTGCAGGGATTCCGCCGCGATGTTTACGGGCGGACCTCCATCGATGAGCTGAGCGTCAATTCCGAATACGGATATGACGAGGCCAAAGCCACGACCGAGCAGATGTTTGAGTATCTTCTCGATAAGTTCGGCCTGGATGCAGAGGAGTACGGCAGATACCGCGCTTATCAGATTATGACGGTTCGCTATGCGCTTTCACTGAATTCCTATCAGAAGTACATCTCTACGGATATCGCGCAGGATGTCTCCGATGAGACGGTCGCTGTGGTCGAGGAGCATCTCTATGAGCTGCAGGGAGTGGAAGTCAGTGAGGATACAAAACGCGTCTATGACTATCCGGAATATTTTTCGCATATCATCGGCTATACCGGAAAGATATCCACGGATGAATATACGGAGCTGAGCGAATCGGACGATTCCTACACACTGAATGATATTGTCGGGAAGTCCGGTATCGAACAGGTCATGGAGCTGGAACTGCAGGGGATCAAGGGGTCGGAGACCGTCTATGTCAATAATGTCGGCAAGGTTCTGGAGGTAAAGGATTCAACGGATCCGGCAGCGGGAAATGATGTATATCTTTCTATTGACGCGAATCTCCAGATCGCCGTGTATGATCTTCTGGAACAGGAGCTCGCCGGCATCGTTTATTCCAAGATCATAAATGAGAAAACCGACAGCAGTTCCGATCTGTATATTCCCATCTATGATGTGTACAATGCGCTTGTCGAAAACAGCGTGATCGATATTTCCGCGATGTCGGAAGCAGAAGCCGGGACTTATCAGAACACGGTATATCAGGTTTTTGCCTCCGCACAGAGTACGGTCTATGATGAGGTGGCATCCGCTTTATACAGCGACACTGCTTTTGAGGAACAGTCGGAGGAGATGCAGGAATACCTGACCTATATTATCACCTGGCTGCAGGATACCGGCGTGTTCGATACGGCGGATGTCTCTTCCTCCGATGAGATGTACACCAGCTGGAGGAGCGGTTCCGTTTCAGCGAGAGCTTATCTGGAATACGCGATCGAAGCTTCATGGATCCAGGTGACCGCGCTGAACCTGGAAGACAAATACGCGGACACAGACGAGATCTATGATGCGCTGGTTTCCTATGCCGCAGGGCAGATGCAGACTTCCTCTGCTTTTAGCCGGATCATATACAAATATCTGATCTACAATGACAGTATTTCCGGCAGACAGCTCTGCCTGATCCTGTTTGAGCAGGGTGTGCTGGATTATGACGCGGAGGATTACAGCGCACTCGAAAACGGAACCGTAAGCGCTTATAACTTCCTGAAAGAGAAGATCGGCAATCTGGAGATCACACCGGCGCAGCTGGCTCTGGATCCCTGTACCGGATCCTGCGTGATCATGGATCCGGACACGGGTGAGCTGCTTGCCTGCGTGACCTATCCCGGCTATGACACGAACCGGCTGGCAAATTCCATGGATTCCGCTTATTATAACCAGCTTCTTGCCGACGGTTCTCTGCCGCTTTACAACAACGCGACGCAGCAGACAACAGCTCCAGGTTCTACATTTAAGATGGTGATGGCAGCGGCCGGGCTGACGGAGGGCGTGATTACATCTTCTACAGAGATTGTGGATACAGGAGCCTTTGAAAAACTGGATTATTACCTGAAATGCTGGATCTATCCGTCTGCCCACGGGGCTGAGACTGTTACGGAGGCCCTCCGGGATTCCTGCAATACCTTTTTCTGCGAAGTCGGATACCGTCTGAGCCTGGTCGGGGAGACTTTCAGCGAATCGACCGGCCTGTCTGCCATTCAGAAGTATGCGGAAATGTTCGGTCTTGGCGATGAGACGAATATTGAGTTGTCGGAAGGTGTCTCGCAGATCGCGGATGAGTATCCGGTCAGTGCGTCCATCGGGCAGAGCAATCACCGCTATACCACCGTACAGCTTTGCCGGTACGCCGCCGCTATTGCAAACGGGGGATCCGTGTATGATCTGACCCTGCTCAGCAAAGTGACGGATTCCGGAGGGAATACGCTGGAGACATACAAACCGGCTCTGAGAAGTGAAATCACGGAGATCTCTTCTTCCACATGGGCGGTGATCCGGGAAGGTATGGAGATGGTCGTTGCAGATCACAGCCAGTTTGACGACCTTACGGTCACGCTCGCGGGCAAGACCGGTACCGCGCAGGAAAATGAAGAACGCCCGAACCACGCTCTGTTTATCGGCTATGCGCCTGCCGACGATCCGGAGATAGCCATAGCAGTGCGGATCGCATACGGCTATACTTCCGGCAATGCATGTGATTTCGCCGATGACGTGGTAAAATATTATTTCGGCGAAGCGTCAGAGGAGGAACTGCTCAACGGCCAGGCTGCGGATGTCGGCACATCCGCCAACGGATTTACGGACTGACAGATTCCGCTGCGTGTGCCGGAATATCCGCTGACGGATTTACAGATTGAGAGATGCTGCTGTATATGGATGCGCGGCTGCTCCGAATCGGGAGGAACACAATGTTTAAGCAATATAAGTTAAAGGATTACCGGATTCGCCTGGTTGCATATGTAGTGATTCTCACAATTATCGGGATACTGGTGATCGGAAGCGCAAAAGAGTCCGTACAGGGGAAACAGATCATCGGTATGTTCGCCGGCATTATCATTATGGCGGTTGTGTCGCTGATCGACTACAGTGTGATCCTGAAGTTCCGGCGTATCTGGTATCTGGCGATTATTGTACTGCTCGGTCTTGTGCTGGTTCCGGGGGTCGGAAATGAAGTCAGCGGCGCCACCCGGTGGATAGAAGTCGGCGGCTTTCAGTTTCAGCCGTCGGAATTGTGCAAAATTATGCTGATTGTATTTTTTTCCGCCTTTTTTATGCGTTATAAGGAGACTCTGAATACCTGGAGGATTCTGCTCTTTTCCGTCATCCTGATCGCAATCCCGCTTGTGCTGATCCTGCGGGAACCGGATCTCTCGACATCGATCGTGATTGTGCTGATCTTTATTACGCTGATCTTCGTTGCCGGTCTGAGCTATAAGATCATTCTTCCGATTTTGATCGTAGCCATTCCGACCTCAATCATCAGCCTCGTCCTGATGCTGCGGGAACAGTTTCCGTTTCTGCAGCCTTATCAGTATAGCCGCATTTTGTCCTGGTGGGATCCGGAGAACTATACAGATACATCCAGACAGCAGCAGAACTCTATCATTGCCATCGGTTCCGGCCAGCTGTGGGGAAAGGGACTGAACAACTCCTCCATTACTTCCCTGAAAAACGGCAACTACCTCTCCGAACCGCAGACAGATTTCATCTTTACTATAGTGGGAGAGGAACTCGGCTTTGCCGGCTGCATCATCATTATCATCCTGATCATGCTGATCCTGTTTGAGTGCATCTGGATCGCCAAAAATGCCAAAGACATCGGCGGACGCCTGATCTGCTGCGGTATGGGTGGGCTGATCGGCTTCCAGTCCTTTATCAATATCGGCGTGACCACGGGACTGCTCCCGAATACGGGTCTGCCGCTTCCTTTTGTCAGCTACGGTCTGACATCTCTGATCAGCATGTATATCGGCATCGGTCTGGTTCTAAATGTCGGGCTGCAGCGGCAGAAATATAACGGAATACTCATGTCAAAGGAGGACATCATCGAATGACGCATATGAAAAAGAGAAACATACTATTGCCATTTCTGCTGATCGCCTCAGCCTGTCTGTTCCTGACCGGCTGTACGGAGCGCGGGGACGTAGAAAACGCCTACGGGCTTTATGAGACAACGGAGACCTTTGTCTCGTTCGGTGACAGTTCTTCCGATTCCGAATTATCGCTGTTTGCCTCCGACCTGTGTGTCGGCGGTACGGACAATACAGTGTCGGACAATGTGACGGCGGAATGCGCGGAGTGCGCAGCCGTGTTTGTGACGGACAGCACCGAGATCACATACGCACAGAATATTTATGAGAAAAGTTATCCGGCCAGCACGACAAAGATTCTGACCGCTTATATCGCGCTGAAATACGGTAGTCCGGATGAAATCCTGACCGTGTCAGACGAGGCGATCGACAGCCTGGATCCGTCCTCATCTGTCTGCGGACTGCAAAAGGGCGATCAGATTACGCTTCACGACGCTCTGTACGGCCTGATGCTGTGCAGCGGAAATGATGCCGCCAATGTGATCGCCGAGGCGATCTCCGGAAGTACGGAAGCGTTCGCAGATCTGATGAATCAGGAAGCCCTGGCGCTCGGTGCGACACATTCTCATTTTGTCAATCCGCACGGTCTGCCGGACGACGATCATTACACAACCGCGTATGACCTGTACCTGATCTTTCAGGAGGCTGTGCAGAACGAAGATTTTGTGACGATTATATCCACGCTTTCCTACGACGCATCCTATCTGGACTCGGCCGGCAATACCGTGACGCAGACCTGGACCAATACGAACGGTTATCTGACCGGGAGCTATAAACAACCGGACGGCGTAACTGTGATCGGCGGAAAGACGGGAACGACAGCGGCTGCCGGCTACTGTCTGGTACTTTACAGCCGGAATGAGTCCTCATCACCGGTAATTTCTGTTGTGCTGAACGGGAATTCGCGCTCCGATATGTACCGGATTATGACACAGATGCTGAGCACATTCGGGAACGGATGATTATGCCGTGCGCGTGAGACAGCAACCTTTTTTGAATTTAACGGTTGTATTTTAGATGTGGATATAATATAATCAATTTATAAAAAGAATGAAGCGGAACCGAAACAGGATACGCTTCCATCTGGTTTAGGAGGATAAGACAATGGTTGAGATTATTGCCGGCGAAAAGGGTAAGGGTAAAACGAAGTATTTATTGGACATGGTCAACAGTGCCGTCGCACACGCCACCGGGAATATTGTATATCTGGATAAGAGTCAGAAGCATATGCATGAATTAACGAACAGGGTTCGTCTGATCAATGTGACGGAGTATCCGATTACGAACATGGACGAGTTCATCGGTTTTATCTGTGGTATCGTTTCGCAGGACTATGATCTTCAGGAGATGTATCTCGACAGCTTTCTCACCATCGCCAATCTGAACGATGATCAGATGGTGCATGTGATCGAAAAGCTCAATGTAATCAGTGAAAAATATGCAGTCAGGATTGTCTTAAGTGTTTCCAGAAATGAAGCGGATCTGCCCGAGCCGGTGAAGGCAAGAGTGCTTATTTCTTTGTAAAAGCGGGAAAGGATCAGGTGTCTTAAGGGGGATCTTAAGACACCTTTTTTCCGTCATCAGCTGTCGGTTCCCATAGAGCGCAGCCGGCCGAATGCACTTATCATATAAAGCCCGCTCAGTCCCACCAGCGCGTAGATGATACGGGTCAGCCATGTCATGTTTCCAAACAGATATGAGATCAGGTTAAAGCGAAAAAAGCCGACCAGTCCCCAGTTTACCGCGCCCAGGATCACCAGAACCAGAAGAACAATATCCAAAACCCTGGTATTCATTGATGCATGCCTCCTTTTTTTCAGATGTACTTTTTGTCGGAATCAGAAGATTGCGAGAAGTACATTCATTAGTATTGGCATAACATCCAGTTTTATACGGCTGTTATATATTTGAGAGGAACATAATGAAAAAAAAGCATAAAAAGAATGTGCTGCGCTATCGGAGGCAGTTTCATATAAATATCGGTGTGATTGTTTTTGCTTTTGTTCTGATCTATTTTCTGGTCTATTTCTTTAATTTTATGACAGCCAGGCATGTTTCTGTCTATGAAGTCCAGAAAGGACAGATCATGAAAACATCTTATTACACGGGGCTGATCCTTCGCTCTGAGACGGTGACCTATGCGGAACAGACCGGGAAGATCAATTATTACAGCAGGGAAGGCGACAAAGCCGGCTATAACGATCTCGTCTGCTCCATAGATCCGGAGGGTTCTGTTTCCGATGAGATCACGGCGGCGG
>JAJBVI010000180.1 GCA_020859905.1 Lachnospiraceae bacterium
GATGGCGACATAGGCAGTGCTATAATTAAAAATATGATTGAGACGCCACACTAGTGTGGCGGGAATCAACATTTTCCTGGTAAGCCGGATCAATGAGCATAAATACAATCAGGATTACAAAAAGGAACTGGAAATCCGCGCCCGTACCGAGGAGAAAATCCGCGAGATCACCGAACGCGTCCGGCAGGAACTGGAAAAAGAAGGTTTCGGCAGCGACACTTCCATTTAATCTTACTATAAAACAGACAATATCTTTATCTGACTCTGCTCAATTATAAAATGGAGCGCCGCAGGTGTCTGGAAAATGCGCTTGTGAATCAAAACAGGATATGTTACACTCAGTCATAGAACATCCATGCGCTGCTATCGCAGTGCGCCGGCAGATATAAAAAATGTCTTAAAAATTTTATTTTCTCTTTTCCAATGCTCTAAATCGTGCTATGCTTTTAATGGCGGGTTCGCAAACTGAACACGGCAGATTCATAAATTCAGCGAACGGCGAAATGCGATCCTGTGCCGTTTTGGCACATGATATAAGGAGGAAAATCTTATGGGCAGAGCAGGCGGCGGTATGGGCGGCGGACATTCCATGGGCGGCATGGGCGGTCGTTCAGGCGGCGGGCATTCCATGGGCGGCATGGGCGGCATGGGCGGCATGGGCGGACGCTCCGGCGGCGGCTCCAGACCCGGCGGCAGTATGGGCGGACGGCCCGGCGGCTCCAGACCCGGCGGCTCCAGACCCGGCGGCAGTTCGGGCGGACGTTCCGGCGGCGGACATTCCACGGGCGGCAGTTCGGGCGGGCGTCCCGGCGGCTCCAGACCCGGCGGTGCAGGCGGCCCCGGCGGTCCCAGACCCGGCGGTCCGGGCGCCCCTCCTCCCGGAGGACGGCCTCCGCGTCGCGGATGGTGGTGGGGCGGATACCCTTTCTGGCCTTTCCGGGGATACGGCGGCGGCTACGGGTACCGCGGCGGCGGATGCAGCGGCTGCCTGATGCCGCTCATCATTGTCATTGTCGTGGTCATCGTGATCGGGCTTGCGGCATCCGGCGTGACGAGGCTGGGAAACAGTGTGCGTTACGGATTTGCGGCTTTTGCGAACTCCGATACCATGGATGAAGATTACGTCTATGACGAACCGGATAACAGCTATACAGACACGGCAAACCCGGACTTACAGAGTTCGGACGCGTCCGGCTCCGGCCGCGAACGGATTGACACAGACATTACGTTCAGCAGCAACTGCATTCTGGACGAACTGGGATGGGTGGAGAACCCGGAGGCCGCGGGAGAAAGCCTGAGGGCTTTTTATGACGCAACCGGCATACAGCCTTATGTTTATTTCAAAGCCTGGGACGCCTCCCTGACGACAGACTCTGAGAAGGAGAACTACGCTTTCGGCTGGTACGAGGATCATATCGACAATGAAAGCACCTTCCTGTACATTTACTTCGCGGAGGAGGATTCAGACAACGACGTCGGATACATGGTTTACGTAAACGGTCAGAATATTGATTCCGTCATGGACGAGGAGGCTGTGGAGATTTTCTGGAATTATGTAGACAGATACTGGTATTCCGACCTGTCCACCGACGACATGCTCACGGAGATTTTCACATCAACCGCAAACGCCATCATGCAGTAGTGACAGGAAATTTCCTGAAGTCAGGTGCCCATCTTTAAAGAAAGCGCCGGCTGCTGCATTGCCGGCTGATGTACTCGAATTTCCTGAGATCAATCCATCATTAAAGAAAAGGTGAGCAGACTTGCATTCGAAAAGCAAAAAAACATCCGGCATTTTAGATTTTGTATTGTTGGCAGCAGGCGCGATCATCGCTGCTTTTGCCATTGAAGAGTTTCTGGTTCCCAATACCATACTGGACGGCGGCGTGGTCGGCGTCAGCATCATGATCAATACCCTGTCCGCATTCCCTCTGGGCATTCTGACCTTCGCGCTGAACATACCGTTTCTGATTATCAGTTCACGCGTTCTCGGGAAGATCTTTATCGTAAAATCCGTCTACGCCATGGTTATCTTTTCCGTATTTCTGGAAATTTTCGAGCCGTGGGTCAACGCCACATCCGAACTGCTTCTGGCCGTCTGCTTCGGCGGCGTGTTCCTGGGCTTCGGCGTAGGTCTGGTCATCCGGTTCGGCGGCTGCCTGGACGGAACGGAAAGCGTGGCGATCCTGCTGAACCGCAGGTTCAAGCTTCCGGTGGGACAGACCATACTGGTCTTCAATGTAGTCATTTACGTCATCGCCGGCTTTTTGTTCGGATTTGACCGGGCGATGTGCAGCCTGCTGACTTATTTTATCACATCGAGGATCATTGATCTGGTCGAAACCGGACTGGAACAGGCGAAAGCCGCCATGATCATCACAGACGAGGGCGAAAAGATCGCTGAGCTAATCTACCAGCAGCTGGGCCGTACCGTGACGATCCTGCGCGGCGAGGGTCTGGTCAGCGGGGAGAAAGTGATTCTATACTGCGTTCTTACCCGCATGGAAATCTATGACCTGAAAAAACTGATCCACCGCGCGGATGCCTCGGCGTTTGTGACGGTCAGCGATGTCTCTGAGATCATCGGCAACCACATTAAGAAAACTGACCCGGACGTTGTTTCCGCGGCATATGACGCCGCACAGAGTGTCGGAGCTGACGGGACGGGTACCGGCGATCCCTTGCAAAATTCCGCAGTTGCCGGGGCAGGCGCGGACGATCCCGTGCAAAATGCCGCAGTCAACAGACCATGTGCCGGCAATGACGCGCAAAACAGCACACGGCATAACGAAAGCGCAGATGGGAATACCTGAAAAACTTTCATAGAAAAACAGCGGGAGAGCCGTTATGATCCGAACGACTCTCCCGCTGTTTTTATTGCTCACCCGCACAGGGAAGCCCCGCCCTTAAAAGGATGCGAGGGTATGCTTTTCGCCGCGCGGAATTACTCCGCGGCCTGCAGATAGGCTACCGCATCCGCAATGTATTTGTTGCCCTTCTCCCGGGCAAGCAGCTCATCCGCTGTGCCGGTGAAGTGAACGATCTTCTCCGAACCCTCTTCCATATACTTGTCCAGATAAAAGAGGAAGCCGTTGAAATCATGGGTCCTTCTCACATATGTAACCTCGCTGACACCGAACATGCCTCTCACCAGCTTGTAGACATCGCCTTCCCGAATCACCAGTGTGGTCGGCGTCGTGTCGTCGAGCATATAAACCAGCTTTCCTTCCGGTGATTTCCCCGTATAACGTGTAATGTTTCTCATAATTGTCTCCTTCTTATATAAAATTTTAGATAAATTAACTATATAATAAACGTGTTTTTTTTTCAATACTAAAATTAAAAAAGAATGCGCATTGCCTCGCCTGGCGAGTCACGCGGGCTAAGGAACTGTTACGAAATGTCTTTGCAGAGCTGTGCACATCCTCATTACGTGCGATCTTCCCGCGGCGTATACGCTTTCTCTACCGTGAGGCTCTTATATGCCGGGCGTATGATCTTATTTGCGCTTACCAGCTCCTTGATCCGGTGTGCGCTCCACCCGGAGATCCGCGCGACCGCGAACAGCGGCGTATAGAGTTCTTCCGGTATGCCCAGCATCTGATATACGAAACCGCTGTAAAAATCCACGTTCGGACTGACACCCTTGTAAATCCTGCGCTTGTCCGCGATAAGTCTGGGAGCCGCTTTTTCTATATTGTTGTAAAGGGCCATCTCTTTTTTCATGCCCTTCTCCGCGGCGAGCCGCTCCACATATCCCTTGAAGATCTCTTCCCTGGGGTCGGACAGCGAGTACACGGCATGCCCCATCCCGTAGATCAGCCCCTGGCGGTCAAATGCCTCGCCGTCGAGAATCCGCGACAGATACGCGGCCACCTCTTCCTCGTCCTCAAAGTCACACACGTGTTCTTTGATATCCTTCATCATATGCATGACCATGATGTTCGCCCCGCCAGAACGCCCTCTCCGTTTACGTCACGCAGGCCTGTTTTTACACCCATCTCCTGTGTCAGCTCCCTGCTGACCCGGTCATTCTGGCAGCAAAGCACCTGATTTTCGTGAAAATAGCTGTTAAATCCCGTGTTATCCATCCGTGACCTCCTTCTCTGTAACCTGCCCGGTACATTGCCGTCAAATAAAACGACGCACCGAACCATAGATCTGCGAGCTTCATGAGTCGGATGATAACATTAAAATCAGCACTCGTCAAGCCAGAGTGCTGATTCTTTACCGTTTCTTAATATTTCTATGAAAGCGTTCTCAATGGACAATCAGATAGGCAAGCTTGCTTGCATAGATGATTGGACATTAGAGAACCTGACCGGTATGAGCAAGTAGCCATTTTCCGGAGGAAAA
>JAJBVI010000199.1 GCA_020859905.1 Lachnospiraceae bacterium
TTGCGAACGGCCCAGGCCGCCCTCTCTTGCCGCTGTGCGGCAATTCACCTTGTACCGGCGGCCATCGCGGGAGCTCGCAGAGCGGATAAGTGAGATAGGAAATCTTTGATTTCCGTAATCGAACTTATGCAGAGCTGCGATGGGCTTTTATAGATAGTGATGACTGCGAAGCAGTCATTTCCGTTTACTATGAAAATGAAAGAAAAGAGGATATGGATATAATGTGCAAAGCATGCAAAGGAAAGTTTTATATGACCACCGCGATTGCCTATACATCCGGCAAGCCTCACATCGGCAATACGTATGAGATCGTGCTGGCGGATGCGATTGCCCGGTATAAGAGGCAGGAAGGCTATGACATGTATTTTCAGACCGGGACGGATGAACACGGACAGAAGATCGAGCTGAAAGCGGAGGCGGCGGGGATTACGCCAAAGGAATATGTGGATGCTATCGCCGGGGAGGTGAAGTCCGTCTGGGATCTGATGAACACCTCCTATGATAATTTTATCCGCACGACCGACGCGGATCATGAGGCTCAGGTGCAGAAGATTTTTAAACGCCTGTATGAGCAGGGCGATATCTACAAAGGATATTATGAAGGGCTTTACTGCACGCCGTGTGAGTCGTTTTTTACGGAATCACAGCTGGTGGACGGCAGATGCCCGGACTGCGGCGGCGAGGTGCAGCCGGCGAAGGAGGAGGCATATTTCTTTAAAATGAGCAAATATGCGGATCGCCTGATCGAGCATATCAACACGCATCCGGAGTTTATCCAGCCAGTGTCGCGCAGGAATGAGATGATGAACAATTTCCTTCTGCCGGGACTGCAGGATCTCTGCGTCTCCCGGACATCCTTTACCTGGGGAATCCCGGTGGATTTTGATCCGAAGCATGTGGTGTATGTGTGGCTGGACGCGCTGACGAACTATATTACGAAGATCGGGTACGACGCGGAGGGGAATTCATCGGAGCTTTTCAATAAGAACTGGCCGGCGGATCTCCATCTGATCGGGAAGGATATCATCCGTTTTCACACGATTTACTGGCCGATTTTCCTGATGGCGCTGGATCTGCCGCTGCCGAAGCAGGTGTTCGGCCATCCGTGGCTGCTGCAGGGCGAAGGCAAGATGAGCAAATCAAAGGGAAATGTGCTTTACGCCGACGAACTCGTGGATATGTTCGGTGTGGACGCGGTCCGGTATTTTGTCCTGCATGAGATGCCGTTTGACAATGACGGCGTGATCTCCTGGGAACTTCTGGTGGAGCGCATGAACTCCGACCTGGCAAACACGCTGGGCAATCTGGTGAACCGCACGATCTCCATGAGCAATAAATATTTCGGCGGGGTAGTTGCCGATGCCGGGGCCGTGGAGCCGGTGGATGATTCACTGAAGGAGGTTGTCACATCGACGCGCGACCGGGTCTCCGCGAAGATGACAGATTTCCGGGTGGCGGACGCGATTACAGAGGTGATGGCGCTGTTCAAGCGGTGCAATAAATATATTGATGAGACGGAGCCCTGGGTTCTGGCGAAGGATGAGGCGCAGCAGCCGCGTCTGGCGACGGTTCTCTATAACCTGGTGGAGAGTATCAGCATCGGCGCGAACCTGATTTTCAGCTTTATGCCGGAGACGGCGGAGAAGATTCTTTCCATGTTAAATGACCGGGAACGGGATTTCGAGGAGCTTGCCGCGTTCGGGCTGCGTGAGGACGGAAAAAAGGTGACGGACACGCCGGAGATTCTGTTTGAGCGTCAGAAGCTTGATGAGGTGCTCGCGAAGATCGAGGCACTTCATACGTCAGCGGCGGCAGAAGCAGCGGTCAACGAACATGAAGCTGCGGGGAATGTCGCTGCCGGGACATCGGCTCTAAAACAGGGAAGGGATGGTTCCCCGGATGCCGTTGAGGGCGGCTGTGCAGGGAAATCAATGTTAAAACAGACAGACGATAATGACAGTGAGGAAGCCGTCATTGACATAGAGTCGAAGGACGAGATCAGCTTCGAGGATTTCGGAAAGATGCAGTTTCAGGTCGGTGAGATCATCGCCTGCGAAGAGATAAAGAAGTCGAAAAAGCTGCTTTGCTCCCAGGTGAAGATCGGCAATCAGGTAAAGCAGATCGTATCCGGGATCAAAAAATATTATACCGCGGAGGAGATGGTCGGGAAGAAGGTTATGGTTCTGGTGAATTTAAAGCCGGCGAAGCTGGCCGGCGTGCTTTCTGAGGGCATGCTCCTGTGTGCGGAGGACGCGGAGGGAAATCTCGCGCTGATGACGCCGGAGAGGGAGATGCCGTCCGGAGCGGAGATCTGTTAGACGGTTGAGTGAATTTTTTGCCGTGCCGGACGCAAAGCGACTGGTTTTGCGCATGTGGGGAGGAAGGCTGTGAGCCGTAATACACGGCAGAGGGAGTCGGTATGATATTTGATACACACGCACATTACGACGACGAGCAGTTTGACGCGGACCGGGATGCTCTGCTGAGAAACATGCCCGACCGCGGGGTCGGCACCATTGTCAATGTAGGCGCTTCCGTTGACGGCTGCCGCGCCTGCGTCCGGCTGGCGGAGCAGTATGATTTTATGTATGCGGCGCTCGGCGTCCATCCGGATGAGGTGGGCAGCATCGACGATGATTTTTTTTCATGGATGCGCATGGAGGCGCAGACGAACCCGAAGGTGGTCGCGATCGGCGAGATCGGGCTTGATTACCACTGGGACGTGGAGCCGCGCGACGTGCAGAAGGAGTGGTTTGTCCGCCAGATAGAGCTGGCGCGGGAGCTTTCCCTGCCGATCGCGGTTCACAGCCGGGACGCGGCGCAGGATACGTTTGACCTGATCTCCCGTTATGGGAGAGAAATAGCGGGCATTCTGCATTGTTTTTCTTACTCGCCTGAGATGGCAGCGGAGTATGTGAAGCTGGGCTACCACATCGGCCTTGGCGGGGCAGTTACTTTTAAAAACGCGAAGAAGGCGAAGGAGACCGCACGGATCATTCCGCTGGAGCATATCGTGCTGGAGACAGACTGTCCCTATATGGCGCCGACGCCGTTTCGGGGGAAAAGAAATTCCTCTGATCTCATCGACTATGTTGCGGCGGAGATTGCGCGGATCAGGGAAATCCCGAAGGAAGAGGTAATCGCCGTGACAGAGGAGAACGCAAAGCGGCTGTTTGGTCTATGATGCATCGGAACGCGAAGCAGACGACCGGGGCATGAACCGGAGCAAAGCGAGCAGCCGGAGCATGAACCGGCACGAAGCGAGCAGCCGGGGGATTTCGGAGAATGACAGAGGATCAGGATATATGAGCAGACCGGTACCCAGACCTTACCTGGCGAACCCGCAGATCACGAAGGCGGTTCTGGAGAGGCATCAATTTACCATACAGAAGAAATACGGACAGAATTTTCTCATTGATCCGTCTGTGCCGGAGGAGATTATCTGCGCGGCGGAGATCACGGAGGAGGATTTTGTCCTGGAGATCGGACCGGGAATCGGGACGATGACGCAGTATCTCGGCGCGAACGCCCGGGAGGTGACTGCCGTTGAGATTGACCGGATGCTGCTCCCGGTGCTTGAGGATACGCTGCAGGGTTATCACAATGTGGAGGTGATTAACCGGGACATCCTGAAGGTCGACATCCGAAGGCTTGCGCAGGAAAAAAACAGGGGATGCCCGATCAAAGTGGTCGCGAATCTTCCATATTATATTACGACGCCGATTATTATGAAGCTTCTGGAGAGCCATGTGCCGATCAAGAGCATTACCGTCATGGTGCAGAAGGAGGTCGCGGATCGTATGCAGAGCGGACCGGGGACGAAGGATTACGGCGCACTGTCGTTGGCGGTGCAGTATTACGCACAGCCCAGGATCGTGGCGGAGGTTCCGCTGAGATGCTTCATGCCGCGGCCGAAGGTGGGATCCGCAGTGGTGCATCTGGTCGGGTACGAGGAGCCGCGGGTGGCGGTACGGGACGAGGCGCTGTTGTTTCGCCTGATCCGTGCGTCCTTTAACCAACGCAGAAAGACGTTGGTAAACGGACTGAAAAACTCCCCGGAGCTGCATGTTTCAAAGGAAGCGGTCGAGGCGGCGGTCACGGCGATCGGGAAGCCGCTGACAGTCCGGGGCGAGACACTGACTCTGGAGGAGTTCGCGGCACTGGCGGATCTGTTGTCCGGCCGGCAGACAGGAGAAAAGTCCGGTGGTAAAATGTGCGTAAGCGGTTAAAAGTTTATTGTTTTGACCCTTTCGAAAATTATGATTCGGGCGACAAAAGGGTATGATACTACGGATTGCAGCTCTGCATAAGTTC
>JAJBVI010000002.1 GCA_020859905.1 Lachnospiraceae bacterium
AAAACGGTCAAATTTGCTGCTTCCTCATGTTTTTGCGGTCCCCAATGTCAGAAATGCGGATGCGAGCATCCGATTTCTGACCTTTTGTCCCTTGTATCATATCATATTTTTCCTGTAAGAAAGGAAATATTTTATTGCTTAATATAGAAGGTTTTGATACGATACAGTAAGGGAAAATAAGTAAAAGGAGCGAGTGGGCGATATGAGTGAATATGATGAGATCTGCCTGAAGGTATTTCTGGAGAAACAGCTTCAGCTGTTTCCGGAAAAGGTAGCGGATACGCTGGAGGAGGCGGAGGATTTTCTTGATCTGTGTATGGCATCTGTCTGCCGGGATATCAATGAAGTGCAGGAGTGTTTTGATGAATATGGTGCAGATATTTCCGGTATGAAAAAGAAGGATCTGGAGAACATGGCGGAGGTCTTTCCGCTGCCGGATGGACGTTATCTGGTGGTTCCGGCCTGAATATCTATGGAAAATGTGAAGACTTTCCGAGGCAGATCTGCGTCTCGGAACGGGAGATGCCGCAGCGTGATCCGATTGAATTCCATTGCAGGCACAGAAAATTGTTAGCACTCATTTAGAAAGAGTGCTAATTTTCTATTGACATTTTGATTTTTCGGTATTATAGTATTCCTTAACTTGAAAATTTACATCAAAAACAGGAGTGATCATCATGACAAACAAACAGGGAAGCCTTTCCATTAACAGTGAGAACATTTTTCCTATTATCAAAAAATGGCTGTATTCCGACCATGATATTTTTTACCGCGAGCTGATCTCCAACGGCTGTGACGCGATCACGAAGCTGAAAAAGCTCGACATCATGGGAGAGTACGCACTGCCGGAGGATTACGAACCGAAGGTGGAGGTTCGGGTGAATCCGACAGAGAAGACCCTGAAGGTGATTGACAACGGTCTCGGCATGACGGCGGATGAGGTGGAGGAGTATATCAATCAGATCGCCTTTTCCGGCGCGACGGATTTCCTCGAGAAGTACAAGGACAAATCCAGCGAGGATCAGATCATCGGCCACTTCGGACTCGGCTTTTATTCCGCGTTTATGGTTGCGGATGAGGTGCAGATCGAGACTCTTTCCTGGCAGGACGGCGCAGAGCCGGTTCACTGGAGCTGCGACGGCGGCACCGAATTTGAGATGGGGGAGGGCAGCCGGTCTGAGGTCGGCACGGAGATTACGCTCTTCTTAAATGAGGACTGCCTGGAGTTCGCGAATGAGTACCGCGCGAAGGAGGTCCTGACAAAATACTGTTCCTTTATGCCGACGGAGATTTATCTGGTGAATGAGACGGCGGAGCCGCAGTATGAGACGATTCCGGCGGATGAGAAGACGGAGAAGGATGTCGTCATTGAAACGATCATCGAGGAGCCGAAAACCGAGGAACGCGAGAATGAGAACGGAGAGAAGGAAGTTGTTGAGATTTCTCCCCGGACTGAAAAACTGAAGATTTTAAAGCGCCCGGTTCCGATCAATGATATCCACCCGCTCTGGACGAAGCATCCGAATGAGTGCAGTGATGAGGACTATAAGAAGTTTTACCGGACAGTGTTCCAGGACTATAAGGAGCCGCTGTTCTGGATCCATTTGAATATGGACTATCCGTTCAACCTGAAGGGCATCCTGTATTTCCCGAAGATCAATACGGAGTATGACTCCATCGAGGGAACGATCAAACTGTACAACAACCAGGTATTTATCGCGGATAATATTAAGGAAGTCATTCCCGAGTTCCTGATGCTCTTAAAGGGTGTGATCGACTGCCCGGATCTGCCGCTGAATGTTTCAAGGAGCGCACTGCAGAATGACGGCTTTGTTAAGAAGATTTCCGAGTATATTACGAAGAAGGTGGCGGACAAGCTGATCGGCATGTGCAAGACCGAGAAGGAGAGCTATGAGAAATACTGGGATGATATCAGCCCCTTCATCAAGTTCGGCTGCCTGAAGGATGAGAAGTTCTGCGACAAGATGAACGACTATATCCTGTTTAAGGATATCAATGACAAATTCCTTACGCTGCCGGAGCTTTTGAAGGCTGAAGAGGAAAAAGGAAAAGCCGAAGGCGAGGATGCGGCAGAGGCCGGTGATGAAGAGACCGCGGAAGCGGATGTCGTCGACGAGGCGGACGAGCTGCCGGAAGAGGATGAGGAAGAAAAGGATACGAGAAAGACCGTTTATTACGTCACTGATGTGAAACAGCAGGGACAGTACATCCGCATGTTCAAAGAATACGACATGAACGCCGTGATCCTGAACCACAATATCGACAGCTCCTTTATCACGCAGCTGGAGCAGCGCAACCAGAATTATAAGTTCATGCGCATCGACGCGGACGTCACCGACGCGCTGAAGGAGGATGTCTCCGAGGAGGAACTGAAGGATGCGCTCGATTCGCTGACCGGAACCTTCCGCAAGGCGCTGGGCAAGGAGGAACTGAATGTAAAGGCGGAGCAGTTAAAGGATACATCCGTTGCATCCGTGATCACACTTTCCGAGGAAGGCCGGCGTATGCAGGATATGATGAAAATGTACAATCTCTCCGGCATGGACGATTCCGCGTTCGGCGGGGATGAGACGCTGATCCTGAATGTAAAAAATCCGCTGGTTACCTTTATCCTGGAGAATAAGGATGATGCGCATGTGCCCGTATTCTGCAAGCAGCTCTATGACCTGGCGATGCTGTCTAACCACCCGCTTGAACCGGAGGCAATGACCGCGTTTGTGGCACGGAGCAATGAGATCATGCTGGTGCTGGCAAACAAGAGCAAATAAGAATCTGCTTTAGCTGCCTGCTGACAGGTGAATTCAGCAGAAACACAGATGCGCTGCTGACGCAGACAGCGATATAAGAAAGCGGATATCCGAAATGACTTGCAGTTTCGGATATCCGCTTTTAAAAATCAATGTATTGTGGTACACTGAGAACACGGCGGATTTCATGACGGAAAGAAAGGAAGGGTTCATCATGGAGAACAGAGTTGCGGTCATGAGCATTATTGTTGAAAATATGGAGGCGGTGGAGCAGATTAATACGCTTCTGCATGAATATGGCAGCTGTATTATCGGGAGAATGGGTCTTCCCTATCGCGAACGGAATATCAATATCATTTGCATCGCCCTGGACGCGCGGCAGGATGTGATTTCCGCTCTTTCCGGCAAGATCGGATCACTGGGCGGAGTCAGCGTGAAAACGGCTTACTCCAGCAAGAAGTATTCAGATTGACAAATTGCCTCCTGCTCAGTTAAAGGAGGTTTGTTTATTAATAAATGGGGAAAGCGCGGATGCGACACATAAAATCTGATTGTTGGTTGATGAGCATTCTTTTGTTTGTTATACTGAGCGTATGGATCCGGTTTAGAGCATGTGCTTCTATAGTATCAAAGGAGAAAATGAATGCTGCAATTAAAAAATATCTGCAAAAAGTATACGACGGGCGAGCTGGTGCAGACTGCTCTGGATGATGTGAGCCTTAATTTTCGTGACAACGAGTTTGTTGCGATTCTGGGACCGAGCGGTTCCGGCAAGACCACACTGCTTAATATCATCGGCGGGCTGGATCGTTATGACAGCGGTGATCTGATCATCAACGGGATTTCCACGAAAAAATATTCCGACCGGGACTGGGATTCCTATCGGAACCACACGATCGGTTTTGTGTTTCAGAGCTATAACCTGATTCCGCATCAGACTGTTTTGTCAAATGTGGAACTGGCATTGACGATCTCCGGTATTTCCAGGGAGGAACGGAGAAACAGGGCGAAAGCCGCCCTGGAGCAGGTCGGACTCGGGGATCAGCTTCACAAAAAACCGAATCAGATGTCCGGCGGACAGATGCAGCGTGTCGCAATCGCGCGTGCGCTGATCAATAACCCGGATATTCTTCTGGCGGATGAGCCGACCGGCGCACTGGATTCGGAGACCAGCGTTCAGGTCATGGAGCTTCTGAAGGAAGTGGCAAAGGACCGCATGGTTGTCATGGTTACGCATAATCCGGATCTGGCCAACGAGTACGCGACACGGATTGTCCGTCTCGCGGACGGACATATTATCAGTGATACGGATCCGTGTTTTGTGGACGACGCCTCTCTGGATCCGCCTGTACACAAGAACATGGGGCATTCCGCTATGAACCGCCTGACGGCTCTGGGTCTTTCCTTTAACAATCTGGGGACGAAGCGCGGGCGGACATTCCTGACTGCTTTTGCCGGCTCGATCGGCATTATCGGAATCGGTCTGGTTCTGTCAGTCTCCGCCGGTGTCAACGACTATATTGATACACTGGAGG
>JAJBVI010000033.1 GCA_020859905.1 Lachnospiraceae bacterium
CGGCGGCGATTGCGGGAGTGCGAAGCACGGAGCAATCGACTTTCATAGATGTTGGCGCTCCGCGCAGCGAGCAGGAGCGGCCAGACCGCCTTCTGCTCCATCGCCCTGCGGCGTATGTTTTTCAGCTTGACGTATATATGATATAAGAATATAATAAATGTACAATAAACGGTACAAAATACAGGACAAAAGGAGTGATATATGTGTTGGCAATTAATTATTCTACCATGCGCAGCAAATTAAAGGACTATTGTGATGCTGCCACGGAGCAGGATGAAACCGTAATCGTTACGCGTAAGGAAGAGAAAAATGTTGTTCTGATCAGCCTGGAAAAGTACAATCAGATGGTCAAAGCCTCAAGAAACGCGGAATACATTGCCATGATTGACAGAAGTATTGATCAATTGGAGGCTGGCAGGGGACAGAGACATGAGCTGATTGAGGCTGAAGATGAATAAATTATGGTCTGACAGAGCGTGGGATGATTATCTGTATTGGCAGACACAGGATAAAAAAACTCTGAAAAAAATAAACGATCTGATAAGGGACATTGAGCGAAACGGATTGACGCAGGGAACTGGCAAGCCGGAATCTTTAAGATACAGAAAAGCATGGAGCAGGAGAATAGATCTTGAAAATCGATTAATATATAACATTGATGATCAAGGCAGTCTGTGGATTATTTCCTGCAGAGGACACTATGAGAATTAAAACAGAAAGGCATGATTCATGCATTTTAAAGAGCACCGCATCGATCAAATTGAACAGGGCAGCATCGCGGAGGAACACGGGATCTGTCCCGGGGAGACTCTGCTGTCTGTCAACGGGCAGCCCATACAGGACGTTTTTGACTATCATTACCTGATCAATGATGATACGCTCACTGTCCTGATCCGCAGATCGGACGGCTCGGAGCGGGAGATTGAGATCGAGAAGGATTATTACGAGGATCTCGGGATCGTGTTTGAGAACGGCCTGATGGATGACTACAAATCCTGCAGCAACAAGTGTATTTTCTGTTTTATCGACCAGATGCCGCCGGGGATGCGCGACACGCTGTATTTTAAGGACGATGATTCTCGTCTTTCTTTTTTACAGGGAAACTATGTGACTCTGACGAATATGAAGGAGGAGAACGTGGAGCGGATCATCACGTATAAGCTTGACCCCGTCAATGTGTCAGTACACACGATGAACCCGGAACTCCGCTGCAAAATGCTGCACAACCGGTTCGCCGGACAGGCACTGGAAAAGCTGACATCTTTTTATGAGGCGGGGATTGAGATGAACGGGCAGATCGTGCTCTGCAGAGGTATCAATGACGGGGCGGAGCTGGAACGCAGCATACGGGAGCTGGCGGAGTTTCTTCCATATATGAAGAGCGTCTCCGTGGTTCCGGTCGGTCTGACGAAATACCGGGACGGGCTGTATCCCCTGGAGCCTTTCACAAAAGAGGACGCGTGCCGTGTGCTGGACACGATCCTCCGATGGCAGGAGATCTGTTATGAGAAGCATGGCAGCCATTTTGTCCATGCCTCGGATGAATGGTATCTGCTGGCGGAGCAGCCGTTTCCGCCGGAGGAGACGTACGACGGGTATCCGCAGCTGGAGAACGGCGTCGGCATGATGCGCCTGCTGCAGACGGAGTTTGAGGAATGCCTGCGGACTGAACAGGAGGATCCGGAGGAGCAGAAGAAGGTGCGCCGCAGTTTTTTCCGGCAGGCGCGGCGGAAGCGCTCAGAGCGAAGAGTCAGCCTTGCCGAACAGCTGCTGAGGCAGAGAATGTCTGACCTGTATGCGGCGGACGGGACTGCGGCAAACGGGCAGCCCGTGGACCGGAACGGGACTCGCGGCGGGAGAGAGGGTTCCGCGCAGCCTGAGAAAAGGGTGGTCTCCATCGCGACCGGGCAGCTCGCGGCACCGCTGCTGCGGAAGCTTTCCGCCGAGTTTCTCTGCTTTCATTCGGATATTGATATCCGCGTTTATGCGATCCGGAATGATTTCTTCGGGGAGAGGATCACGGTGTCGGGACTGCTGACCGGACAGGATCTGAGAAAACAGCTGGCCGGGAAGGAACTGGGCGGAAAGCTCCTGCTTCCCTGCAATCTCCTGCGCAGCGGCGAGGAGGTTTTCCTGGACGACATGACGCTTGCGGAACTCGAAAAGGCTTTACAAGTCCCCATTCATATTGTAAAATCAGACGGGCAGAGTTTATTTGATGAGCTTAAAGGTAAAAAGACTTGGAAGGTGAGAGATGAGTAAACCGATCGTAGCCATTGTCGGCCGCCCGAATGTCGGGAAATCCACCCTCTTCAACGCGCTGGCGGGAGAGCGGATTTCCATCGTGCAGGATACGCCCGGCGTGACAAGGGATCGCATTTACGCGGATGCGGAGTGGCTGAACCATACATTTACACTGATTGATACCGGCGGGATCGAGCCGGATTCAAAGGACATTATTTTATCGCAGATGCGCGAGCAGGCACAGATCGCCATGGATACGGCGGACGTGATCCTTTTCCTGACCGACGTGCGGCAGGGGATGGTCGACGCGGACGCGAAGGTGGCGGATCTGCTGCGCCGGTCTCAGAAACCGGTTCTCCTGCTTGTCAATAAGGTGGACAGCTTTCAGAAGTTTGAAGCGGACGTCTATGAATTTTATAATCTGGGTATCGGCGACCCGATCCCGATCTCCGCGTCAGGAAAGCTCGGGCTGGGCGACATGCTGGAGAAGCTTGCGGCGCTGTTCCCGGATGAGGCGGCGGGTGAGGAGGAGGATGACCGGACGAAGGTGGCGGTCATCGGCAAGCCGAATGTCGGCAAGTCGTCGATTGTCAACAAACTGGTCGGAGAGAACCGCGTGATCGTCTCCGATATCGCCGGCACGACCAGGGACGCGATTGACACGGAGATCATGCATGCCGGGAAAGAATATATATTTATCGACACGGCCGGCCTGCGGAGGAAGGGCAAGATCAAAGAGGAGATCGAGCGTTACAGCATCATCCGCGCCGTGACAGCCGTGGAACGCGCGGACGCAGTCGTTCTCGTGATCGATGCCGCGGAGGGCGTGACGGAACAGGATGCTAAGATCGCGGGCATCGCCCACGAGAGGGGCAAGGGCGTGGTCATCGCGGTCAACAAGTGGGATGCCATCGAGAAGGATGATAAGACGGTCTACAGGCATACCGATCAGATCCGCAGGGTTCTGAGTTTTATGCCATATGCCGAGATTATGTTTATCTCAGCTAAAACGGGACAGCGGATGACGCAGCTGTTTGACCGGATCGATCTGGTGGTCGAGAATAATGCCATGCGTATCGCCACAGGCGTGCTGAATGAAATCGTCATGGAGGCGGTCGCGCTGCACGAGCCTCCCTCGGACAAAGGCAGACGCCTGAAGATTTATTATGTGACGCAGGCGGCGGTCAAACCGCCGACGTTTGTCATTTTTGTGAATGATAAGAAGCTGATGCATTTTTCCTACACCCGTTATCTGGAGAACCGGATCCGTGAGACGTTCGGGTTCCGCGGGACACCGCTGAAGTTTATTATCCGGGAACGCAGGGGAGACAGCTGACCGCAGACAGCCGTTAATGATCGGGTTTCTGCGCCGACAGACAGATCCGGGGAATTGCAGAAAGGATATATGTCAGATGATTTTAAGTCGTGTGATCGGTCTGGTGCTGGGGTATGTGTTCGGATTGTTTCCGACCGGTATTCTGATGGGGAAAGCACATAATACGGACCTGAAAAAAGAGGGAAGCGGCAACACCGGCATGACGAATTCCATCCGTGTGCTCGGATGGAGAGCGGGTGTGATTGTCTTTTTGGGGGATTTTTTCAAGGCGGTTGTCCCTGTGATCATTATATGGGCGGTGTACCGGAATGTATATCCGGACGCAGTAAAGCTTCTGATGCTTTATTCCGGGACGGGAGCGGTTCTCGGCCATAATTTCCCCATTTACGCGAAGTTTAAGGGCGGCAAGGGGATTGCATGCAGCATCGGGACGATCATCGCGTTCGACTGGAGGATGGCTCCGATCTGCGCGGCGCTGTTTTTCCTGACAGTTCTGCCGACCGGATTCATGTCGCTGGGTTCCCTTGGGATCATCATCGGTTTTTTTGTCCAGATGATCGTGTTCGGACAGATCGGCTTGCTGAATCTGGGAGCGCATTTTCTGCCGGAATTGTATGTGCTGGCCGACTTTCTGACGGCGCTGGCGTTTATACAGGACAGAGGCAATTTGAGACGTCTGGCGGCCGGCACGGA
>JAJBVI010000220.1 GCA_020859905.1 Lachnospiraceae bacterium
GTTTATAATAGCGGAACCTTCTCGATGGAAGGCGGAGAGATATCCAATAACAGAAATACTATGGGTGAGACTATGTATGGCTCCGGAACTGTTTATATGAAGGACGGCACATTTGAGATGACCGGCGGTTCTATTTCAGGAAATAAAACAAATCTTTTGGGCGGCGGCTTCTATATCGCGGGCGGTACAGTTACGATCAATGGCGAGGAAGCTGAGATTTCAGGAAATCAGGCAGTTGATACGGCATCTAATCAGCCGGCAGACAAATCTATTGGCGGCGGTATCTATATGTGCGGCGGCGAACTGATTATTCTGAATGGCAGCATTGTCAATAACGAAGCATATCATATCGGTAACGATAACTCTGACGATAACCCTGTGAAATATGCAGCGCTTGACGGTGTGTACAGTACGGACGGAGTATATACCGAATCGCCGACATTAGGTACCCTTGGCGGCAGCGGCGGCGATTACGGTCTCGGCGGCGGTATCTTCGTGGACAGCGGTACGCTGATTATCAGCGACGGCGCTGTGATCCAGGGCAACTATTCACCATTTGCTTCCACGTCAGGTATCGTGATCGCGAATGATATGTTTACCAACAATGATGAGGAAGCTTCCCAGATCTACCTCTCCGGCAGCCCGCAGATCTCCGACACGATCTGGCTTGACGAAGGCAAGAGCATCCTGATCAACGGAGCACTCGGAGGCGGTGATGAGACGTATCAGGTATACCAGCAGGAGACTGATTTCAGGCTGGTGGAGAACGGCGGAACAGCCGCCGCTCGTTATACGGATGAGAGCTATATGAATGCGGACGACGGCGATAAATTCACCGTTTACCCGTATGACGCGGAATGGGATTACAAGGCGGATACGATGCTGGACCGCTATACGGCTCTGAACTCGGCGGTCACAGGATCCTCCGCGGGTATCTACGCGAACTACGCGCCGGTCGACATCTCCGAAATCACCTATGAGTTCACGGACGCTTACAGCACGGATGAGGAGACCGGAACGGCGCAGTACAAGTACTACGGCAAGACGGTGAGCCCGACGATCGCGGCGACGGCGCAGATCGGCGAGGATGACGATGCGGCGTCTGTTGATGTGACGAATTATCTGGACTTTACCGTCGCGGATCACGACGGTTCGGTCGGCGACGTCACTGTGACGGTGACCGTAAGCAGCAGCACCAGCTATCACTTTACCGACGAGAGCGGCGAGGGCTATGAGCTGACCTTCACCATCATCCCGTTTGACATCGCGAATACGGACGAAGACAACCGCTATGAGGACGTATCGTTTACGGCGGAGGACGTCGCCTATGATACCGCTTATCCGGAGGGAACCCTCACGGAGACCATGGTGACCGGGCAGGCGCGCTTGAACTCCGTCAGCTGGACCGACCTGGTGCAGGCGGACAGCGCGGATTCCGAGACGGGCGATTACTATGTGACCTATGAGAACAATGATCAGGCCGGCACGGCGACGGCTGTGATCCACGGCATCAACAACTATACCGGCGAGTACAGCGTGACGTTTGAGATCACGGAGACCGAGGAAGACGATACGGACGACGGCAGCGGCACGGGCACCGGCGATGAGACGGATGAAACCGGCGGTAAGGACACATTCCTGATCCGCAGAGGGACGATTTACTACTTCTTCTTTACCTTAAAGGACGGCAACGCGGACTACAGGACGGTATTCGGTGAAGAGGACGACCAGGTGCTGATCGGCGACTGGGACGGCGACGGTCTGGATTCGGTCTGCGTGCGCCGCGGGAATGTGTACTACTTTACAAACAGCATTGACACGATGGAAGTAGAACTGGTTGTGACCTATGGCCGCGCGGATGATGAAGTGCTGGTAGGCGACTGGGACGGCGACGGGAAAGATTCCCTGGCGATGCGCCGGAAAGGAACCATCTATTATTTCACCAACGACATCGAGAATCCGGACGGGGAAAACAGTACCTGGCGGACCACGTACGGCCGCACGGATGATGAAGTGCTGGTCGGCGACTGGGAAAACAAAGGTTATGATTCTCTGGGCGTGCGCCGGAACGGAAAGAATATTTACTATTTCAGTCTTTCCATGGTAACGGAGCCGAACAGCGACGTATGGCGTACCACCTACGGCCGTGCGGACGACCAGGTGCTCGTAGGCGACTGGGACGGCGACGGGAAGGATTCCCTGGCGATGCGCCGGAAAGGTATTTACTACTATACCACCAACGACATTACCGATCCGGATGGGACGGTAGACCGCTTCGTATTCGGAAGGGTAGATGATGAAGTCTATGCGGGAACGTGGAAGTAAGACCTTTTCCGCGAGAGTGTGAATCAGGAGTATTCAGGATGGCACAGCGCAGGACACTCACCGATCTCTCGAACCAGAGCGGCATGCCGGAGTCAGATTATATCCAGTGCATCCTGGAACACGCGCTGGAATGCGGCTGTACCTTCATCGGCTGAAGCAGGCAAAAGATGCAGAAATAAACAGAAGATGCAGAAATACACAAAAGCTGCAGAAATGAACAGAAGATGCAGAAATAATCAAAAACTGCAAAACGGAACAAAAGATAAAAGATACATAAGCAGGCGGCGCATGAACCGGAGGTTTCCGGGACATGCGCTGCCATTGTTAAAGTCTGGAGATATTTTGATACCTGCAAAAAGGAAGCTGTCTACGCCTTCTCAATCACACAGGTATGCTTCTTAGTGCCCCTGTCATAATTTATTCCGACCATGATAAGATTGCCGAAATACTCTTTCAGCCTGCCGCCATAACGTTTTTCTTTAATCTGTTTGATTGCTGAATCTGCGGTTTTGTTGTATTTCAGCTCTATCAGTAAAGCGGGGGAATCCGTGCTTCTCCGCGGCAGAAATGCCAGATCGGCAAACCCTTTTCCGGCCGGCAGTTCATGGACGATTTCGTAATAACGCCGCGCCGTGTAATAGGCAAGGATGACGGCCGCACTCAATGACGCCTCATTGTTGTACTCGAGGACGGAAGCAACGCTTTCATGTGTTTTCTCCAATGCGGCCGCAACCCTTTCACAGTCGCCTCGCAAGGTGGCTTCTAAAAGATCATCCGATTCCCGGATCGCAGTCGCTACATAAGCCCATCCCTCTCCGCTTACGGCATCACCGAAAGCATCGGCTACTTCAAGATTCGGAATAGCCGCTTTGCGTGTTTCCGGATCATAGGACAGATATCCGAGATGAATCAGCAAAGTTAAAACATCATCCTTGCTGTGGAAAGATGTGATGTCGTTCTGGAACGTACTGATTTTTACTCTGACTGCTTCGCCGCCAATCATACGCACGATAGCACTTTTAAGTCCGTCAAAGTCCATTTCAATGTACTTTTTCAGCGATTCATACGTTTCCGAAGCAGTCCAGTAATTCTGAAATTCCTCATTCCGTATCGCCAGCATAACGGAGTTCGGGCTGTAAATGTGTTGGATCCTATGGAAATAGTAGCCGTCATACCAGGTCTGCATACCCGCAAAATCCATATGGTACTTCTTGCAGAGCTCCTTTACCTCCTCCTCAGTGAATCCGACGTACTCGGCCAGCTTCGCAGGTCTCGTCATGGCAAATTCCTGAAAATCCGTAAGAGCGGCCTCTGTTCCGTATTTCTTGATCGGCAGGATGCCTGTCATATACGCGGCCGCGATCGTCTCATCCGTAGAAGGTCCGCCTTTAAAGAGTCCGCGGAGCAGCTGTACATATTCTTTCTGAATGGCCGTATTATCCTTCGCTTCCCGGAAAAGCGCATCCCATTCGTCGATGATGACGATGAATTTCCTTCCTGTTTTATGGCTGACCGCAAAGAGTGCGTCCGCTAACACATCTTCCTTCTCCCTGATATACGGATGGTATGCTTCTCTGAGTTCATCAATCACACTCGCCTGTATGTTTTTTACGATTTCACATAAAGAAGCTGTGGTAGAAATCAACCTTGTGATGTCCAGATATATGACATCGAATTTATTCAGGTACTCTTCATAAGAATCCATCTCAGAAATCTTTAATCCCTGAAAAAGCTCTCCCGAATCGCAGCTTTTGTCGTAGTAAGCACAGAGCATTTTCGCCGCAAAGGATTTTCCGAATCTCCTGGGGCGGCTGAAACAGGTCATATTTGATGTGGTCGGTATTGTCTGATTGATGTAATCAATCATGCCTGTTTTATCTATATACACACCGCTCCGTATTTTACGGAATGCCTCATTGCCCGGATTTAAATAGAGTCCCATGTTAAATACCTCCTGCCTGACCACTGGGTATCAGAAGCCTGTTTTGATGATAGATTACCACAAAGCTGCTTTTGAATCAACTCGGAATGATGTTAAACTGCCATGAATCATTCATGTTTAGCGGTAACAGAATTGATTTTTGTATCATGAATATCTATTTTATACTTGTAAAATTGTAAAAATCCGGTATATAATATGCTGTGCATGCAAAAAGCCAGACAGGGCGTGTATAAAAACAACTGACAGGAGAGATGACTATGTATTATTCGGGAATCAAACCATTCAGCACGGAAAACGGTCCGGGGGTTCGCGTGAGCCTGTTCGTATCGGGATGCAGGAACCGCTGCAGGGGTTGTTTTCAACCGGACACCTGGGATTTTTTCAACGGTATGGAGTTTACGGAGGAGATTCAGCAGCAGGTGATTGACGACTTAAGACCTTCCTATATAAACGGCCTTACGCTGCTCGGCGGGGATCCGTTTGAACCGGAGAACCAGGAGGGATTGGTCGACTTTGTAAAGCTTGTGAAGGAGATCTATCCGCAGAAGACCATCTGGGCTTTTACCGGCTATATACTGGAGACGGATCTGGCTGCGGGCGGGGCGAAGTTTACTCCTTATACGGAGGAATTATTGCGCTGTCTGGATGTCCTGGTGGACGGGCCGTTCATCGAGGAGCAGAAAAACCTCATGCTTCCGTTTCGCGGTTCGGAGAACCAGAGGATCATCCTGATGGAGGAGACGAGGCGTTCCGGCCGGGTGGTTCTTTCCCCGTTCATGGAGATGGAAATAGAAGCGGCTGCTGCCCGGTAAACGGGCGGATTGCATTCGCGGATATGGCGGAATTAGCAGACGTGCCGGTTTTAGGTGCCTGTGGGCAGGTTGCCCGTGCAGGTTCGAACCCTGTTATCCGCATCGGAATTCAGAGACAGGAAGTAAAGAGGGAAGTATTTCGGCAGCAGAAAAGAGGAAGGATCATGGCGCAGGGAAATCCAATGCCGGGCGAAAAGTATCTTCACTTTAAGAATCTGCTTTATCAGGTTCTTGCAGTGGCATACCACTCGGAGACAATGGAAAAATACGTAGTCTATCAGGCTTTGTACGGCAGCTTTAAGACATACATCCGCCCGTACGAGATGTTTATCAGTGAGGTAGACCATGAAAAATATCCGGAAGTGAAGCAACAGTACCGTTTTCGGTATGTGGAGGCGCCGGATGGCAGCGCACCGGGGGCAGATATACCCGCGACAGGCATCAAAGATGTAAACACTTCTGTGTCAGAGGTATCCGGGGGAACCGTATCCGCGGCAGGTGCGCAGGAAGCAGATACACCCGCGGCAGGCGCATCCGGATCGACCGGATCTGCGGCGGAACAGGAGCGGCATGAGTCAGCGGAAGTACATTCGCAGGAAATTTCACCGGAGCCGGATCCCGTTCGCGCGGACGGCGCGGACGAACATATTAATCCGTGGCTGGATAAGATTCTGGATGCGCGCGATTTTGAAGAAAAATATAAAATCGTCTGTGACATGCGCAATGACATTACAGACCGGTTGATTGATGATATTGCGGTCGTCATGGATGCGGCGATCCCGGAAGGTGATCTGGCAGACCGCTATGAGCAGCTGAAATACTGTCTGCGCACCAGACAGAAGTACGAGATGGGCAGGCTCAGATCCTGATCGGCCGCGGGGCAGAGCGGTACGGCGCAGAACGCGGAGACCGGCATCTGGCAGGAATGCGCACGGTACGGCATAAAGCGCGGCCTACCTCTCCGGTTCATGATATCCGTACCGGCTGATGTAGCTGTTGTGATAACAGGGCAGCCGGGTGACGTCCTCGCGGAACCACGCGGGCGGGATGAAGCTGTTCGCTTCTTCCACACTGGGGAATTCCACCTCCGCAAGGATCAGCGGGGCTGTGTCTCCCTCGAAGATATCCAGCTCGATCGTATACTTTCCAAAAGGGATGCAGTATCTTTTTTTGGAAATACGGATACCGTCAGTCTTTGACCTGAGATGCTCATAGGCCTCCGCGGTCAGAGGAAGATTGTATTCCTCCCGGCACATCATGCCGCCTGATTTGTAAGTCAGGATATAGGAATCATCCTGCCTGCGGATGCGGACGACCGGGCTGGTACAGAGGTAGCCCTGCTCGATCTGGTGACAGGGATAGCCGGAAAGATTCTCCGGCAGCTCGGATATTAAAAATTTACGTTCGATTTCCATGGGCTGATACTCCTTTCACGACACATTTATAGTTATAGTTGAGGATGGAGCGCGTCGACCGCGAGTCCGGCGAAGACACTCCTTTCACGACACTTTTATAGTTACAGCAGTATAGTAACAGTAAATCCGGCAGTTGTAAACAGCATAAATACATAGATCTGCCCGGAGTAACGATTGCCCGATACAAAAACAGGAACAGGCAGTATTTGCCGCTGCCATTGACAGAAAGGATGATGCATAATGAAAAAAATCGCAGTACTTGCAGTGGACGGAGTGGAAGAGACAGAGTGTCTGACGACAGTAGATTTTTGCAGGAGGGCGGGCATTGATGTGACCACGGTTTCCGTGACCGGAAAAAAACAGATTCTCGGCAGCCATCATATCATTTTCCACACCGATACGGTTTATGACGAGGTGGATTTTGATGACTTCGACGGTATCGTATATCCGGGCGGACCCGGCACGGCCGCGCTGGGGGAAGCGGCGGGAACCCGCGCCCTGGCGAAACAGTTTCTGGAAGAGGGAAAGCTGGTGGCCGCCATCTGCGCGGCACCGGGCATGCTGTCGGAGACCGGTCTTTTAAAAGGAAGAAAAGCAACCGGTTACCCGGGCTGCAAGCCGGAGGGCGGCGCTGACTGGACGGAAAACGCGACGGTGACAGACGGCAATCTGGTGACCGGACGGGGACCGGGAGCCGCGTCTTACTTTGCGCTGGCCATCATCGGGTATCTGCTGGGCGCGGAGAAGGAAGCTGAGATATACGCGTCGACGATGATGCCGTGAGGCAGCGGGAGAAGCGAGTCATGAACAGTGTGGCGACGATGATGCTGCGAGGCAGCAGGAAAAGGACTGCCTGAGCAGCGCACGGTTGACGAAGACATGATGCTGCCGGGAAGATGCTGTGATAAAGGAGAAAGAGACCGCCGTCTTAAGAACATTGCCTGTTCGGACGGCTGTCTCTTTTTTCTCTCCTGTGTCAGGATTCCGGTTCACTGGACGGAAATTTCATCTCACAGGAGGGTTCGTCCTTCGGAACCATGTCCCGGCGGATTACTCCTGAGAGGACATCTGCTCCTCCTGCTTTTTGATCATTTTCCGAACCATCTCACCGCTGATGGAACCGGCCTGGCGGGAAGTCAGGTCTCCGTTGTCGCCGTCTTTTAAGGGAACGCCGATCTCAGAAGCAACCTCCTGCTTGAAGCGGTTCATTGCACCCTTGGATTCAGGTACGCTTAATTTCGATGAATTTTTAGAAGAATCACTCATGTTGTACACCTCCGTAAATAAATCTTCTCTATGGTAAAGACAGATTGCTCCGGAAACACCCGGTTTTGTTTTTTAAAGCTCGCTGTCTTGTTTTTAGTATGAACGGAGCCGGGGAAAATATAAGTGGAATTTTTTGTATAAACAAGTTTATTTCAGATTCTATACCTTGCAATTGAAAAATCGCTGTGTTATAATGCGTAAATGACTGTAAGCGCCGGGACTATGCCCTTTTCTCCGTATTCAGAAAAGACGGCAGACCGGAGGAACGAAGCGGAACCCGGCCGCATATCGATAGAATTCAAGGAGGAAATGATAACAATGAGTGTACAGGTGGAGCATCTGGAAGAGAAAAATAAAGTAAGACTTACAGTGGAAGTATCCGCTGAGGAGTTTGGCGCGGCGATGCTGGAGGCCTACAAAAAGCAGAAAAAGGACATCAGCATTCCGGGCTTCCGCAAGGGCAAGGTTCCGATGAACATGATAGAGAAGATGTACGGACCGGGTGTTTTTTACGAGGAGGCTGCCAATATTCTTCTTCCGCAGGCATACAGCAGCGCGGCCAGGGAGAGCGGGGAGGAGATCATTTCCAGACCGGATATTGATGTGACTCAGATCGAGAAGGGCAAACCGTTTATTTTTACGGCGGAGGTTGCCGTTAAGCCGGATGTGGCACTCGGCAGATATATGGGCGTGGAGGTGACAGAGATCGACACAGAGGTCACCGATGAGGACGTCATGAATGAGATCGACAGAGAACGGGAGAACAATGCCAGGATTGTCAATGTGGAGGGACGTGCCATTGAGAACGGCGATACCGCGGTGATTGATTATGAGGGATTCTCCGGCGGGGCTGCCTTTGAGGGCGGCAAGGGAGAGAACCATTCGCTGGAGATCGGCTCCGGCAGCTTTATCCCGGGCTTCGAGGAGCAGCTGGTCGGGAAGAATGTCGGCGATGAGGTGGAAGTGAATGTCACATTCCCCGAGAGCTACCACGCGGAGGATCTGGCAGGAAAGGATGCTGTTTTCCAGGTGAAGATCCATGAGGTGAAGACGAGGGAGATTCCCGAGCTGGATGATGAGTTCGCGCAGGATGTATCCGAGTTTGACACCGTTGACGAGTACATGGCGAGCGTGAGAGAAAAGATTCAGGAGCGGAAGAAAGCGGAGGCAGTGCAGACGCAGAAGGAGGAGGCGCTGGAGAAGATCGTGGCCGATTCCGGGATGGACATTCCGTCTGAGATGATTGATATGCAGTGCGAGAATATGATCAACCAGTATGCGCAGCAGATGGCGCAGCAGGGTCTTTCACTGGATCAGTATTTGAAGATGGCGGGCATTACGCTGGAGGAGCTCGGCAATCAGGTGCGCCCTGAGGCAGAGTCCCATATCCGCCAGGATCTGGTACTGCAGGCCATCGCAAAGGCGGAGGGTATCGAGGTCACCGATGCGGAAGTGGATGAAGAGATCGAGCAGATGGCGGCCGTTTATAATATGAAAGCAGAGCAGTTAAAGGAATATGTGACCGAGGACGAGAGAGAGGATATGAAGCTTGACATTGCAGCCCGCGCCGTACTGAACCGCGTGGCCGAGGGCATGAAGCCCCGCGCGAAGGCGGAGGCGGATGAAGAGGCTGAGCAGGCGGATGACAGCGCAGAGTATGCACAGGCTGCAGGCGGAGCGGAGGAAGAGGCTGCCGGCACAGAGGCATAAGCGTCCCCCACCAGCAGAGCGAACCCGGCAGACCGGCCGGATCGGTCTGCTTACCGGCCATATTATTTTCGGATAAGGAGGCAATTATGAGTTTAGTACCTTATGTAGTAGAACAGACAAGCCGCGGGGAACGCAGTTACGATATTTACTCCAGGCTTCTGAAGGACAGGATTATTTTCCTGGGTGAGGAGGTCAATGAGGTGACAGCCAGCCTCACGGTAGCACAGCTCTTATTCCTGGAGTCTGAGGATCCGGGGAAGGATATTCAGCTGTATATTAATTCGCCGGGCGGCGTGGTTACAGCGGGTATGGCGATCTATGATACCATGCAGTACATCAAGTGTGACGTTTCCACGATCTGTATCGGGCTTGCCGCCAGCATGGGAGCGTTTCTTCTGGCGGGCGGCGCGAAGGGCAAGAGATTCGCCCTTCCCAACGCGGAGATCATGATTCACCAGCCCTCCGGAGGCGCACAGGGGCAGGCGACGGATATTAAGATCGCCGCTGAGAATATTTTAAAGACCAAAGAGCATCTGAACCGTATCCTTGCGCAGAATACGGGGAAACCGTACGAAGTGGTCGCGGCCGACACGGAGCGGGATAATTTTATGTCCGCGGAGGAGGCGCTGGAGTACGGTCTGATCGATGCGGTGATCGAGAACAGACAGTAAGTATTTTGGAGGGGCTATGGCAAGAAGAATTATTCAGGAAGATAAGATACGCTGTTCCTTCTGCGGCAAGTCGCAGGAACAGGTGAACAAGCTGATTGCGGGACCGAACGGCGCCTATATCTGTGACGAATGTATTGAGATCTGCAATGAGATTCTGGAAGAGGATATACTGCGCGGCGATGACATTGAAGAAAGCGGGGAACGGTCGGATCTGGAGATTAATCTCTTAAAGCCTGCGCAGATCAGGGAGTTTCTGGATGAGTATGTGATCGGTCAGGAGCAGGCAAAAAAGGTTTTATCTGTCGCTGTTTACAATCATTATAAGAGGATCCTGGCGGGACCGATGCTGGATGTAGAGCTGCAGAAGAGCAATATCCTGATGCTGGGGCCGACCGGTTCCGGGAAGACGCTGCTGGCGCAGACACTGGCGCGCATCCTGAATGTGCCGTTCGCGATCGCGGATGCGACCACGCTGACGGAGGCCGGCTATGTGGGTGAGGATGTGGAGAACATCCTGCTGAAGATCATCCAGACGGCCGACTATGATATTGAGAAAGCACAGTATGGAATCATCTATATTGATGAGATTGATAAGATTACACGGAAATCAGAGAATGCTTCTATAACCAGAGATGTATCCGGCGAGGGTGTGCAGCAGGCACTCCTGAAGATTCTGGAGGGGACGGTTGCTTCCGTACCTCCGCAGGGCGGCAGGAAGCATCCGCAGCAGGAGCTGATTTCCATTGACACGACGAATATCCTCTTTATCTGCGGAGGCGCGTTCGAGGGTCTGGACCGGATCATTGAGAACCGCCTGGACCGCGGCTCCATCGGATTTAATTCCGAGCTGGCAGTGAAGACGGATAAGAATATCAGCGTGCTTTTAAAGGAAGCGCTGCCGCAGGATTTCGTGAAGTACGGCATGATCCCGGAGTTTATTGGGCGCGTGCCGGTGACGGTTTCTCTGGACGCTCTGGACCGGGCGGATCTGATCCGCATCTTAAAGGAGCCGAAGAATTCTCTGATGAAGCAGTACCGGAAGCTGTTTGAGCTGGACGGCGTGGATCTGACCTTCAACGAGGACGCCCTGGACGCGATCGCGGATCTGTCCCTTGCCAGGAAGACCGGAGCCAGAGGCCTTCGCGCGATCATGGAGAATGTTATGATGGATCTGATGTACCGGATTCCGTCGGACGAGGCCATTCAAAGATGCAGCATTACAAAGGCTGCTGTGGAAGGAACCGCGCAGCCGCTGCTGGAATATAAGATGGCAGTGTGACGGAGCATGAGGATGTGATACGCAGCGGAGCGTGTGATTCGGCATCTGTGTCCGGGCGACGGATTTTGGAACTGTGGTATCATAATACGAGATAAAAGATGGGGCGGGGTCGTTGACTCCGCTCTTTGAGGATGCAAAATGAACGAATTATTACAGGAAATGCCGGTTGTGGTGCTGCGCGGGATCTGTATCCTTCCGGGAGCGGCCACTCATTTTGATGTCAATCACCCGAAGGCGACTGAGGCGGTGAAGACGGCCGTGAGCGAGGGCGGTCAGATTTTTCTGGTTACGCAGAAGGATATGCGGACGAAAAACGCGACGGAGGAAGATCTGTACCGGGTCGGCCTGGTCGCCGAAATCCGGCAGGTGATCCGGCAGAAGGACAGAACCCGGGTGATCGTAACAGGAAAGCGCAGAGCCGAGCTGGCATATTTTATCAAAAATGAAGCCGGCCTGCGGGCGCAGATCCTGTTTTTTCCCAATGAAAATGAGCATGAGCCGCCTGTCGTGGAGGAAGCCATGCTCCGCGGCCTGCAGGAGGAGCTGATCGAGTATACGAACACGAACCCGAAGGTCAGAAATGAACTGCAGAAGCATCAGGGCGGACTGGAAAGGCTGGATACGTTTCTGGATACGGTGGGCAACAGCCTGCCCCTTCCGTATCAGAAAAAACAGGCGCTTCTGGAGGCAGTCACACTGCGCAGCCGCTACGAGGAGATGATGCTCATTTTGCAGGAGGAGACCGGTGTCACACGGATTAAAAATGAGCTTCAGGCAAAGGTAAAGGCCCGCATCGATAAAAACCAGAGAGAGTATGTGCTGCGCGAACAGATGAAGGTCATCCGCGAGGAACTCGGCGAGGACGACGCGGAATCAGACGCGGAGCTGTTTGCGCAGGCGGCGGAGTCGCTCGAAGCACCGGAGTTTGTAAAAGAACGTTTAAAAAAAGAGATCCGCCGATTTAAGGCTCTCGCTTCCAATGCGGCGGAGAGCAGTGTGCTCCGCACGTATCTGGAGACCGTGCTTGAACTGCCGTGGAACAGGCGTTCTGAGGACTGCACGGATCTCTCACACGCGAAACAGGTGCTGGATGACGACCATTACGGTCTGGAAAAGGTAAAAGAGAGAGTGCTAGAGTTCCTGGCTGTCCGCCATCTGACGAAGGGCGGGGAGAGTCCGATCATCTGTCTGGTGGGACCGCCCGGGACCGGCAAGACGAGTATCGCCCGCTCCGTGGCACGTGCGCTGGGCCGGGAGTATGTGCGTATCTGCCTGGGCGGCGTCCGGGATGAGGCGGAGATCCGCGGTCATCGGCGGACGTATGTCGGAGCCATGCCGGGGCGCGTCATTCAGGGGCTGAAAAACGCGGGTGTGAAAAATCCCCTGATGCTGCTGGATGAGATCGATAAGATGAGCAGCGATTATAAAGGGGACACTGCCTCCGCCATGCTGGAGGTGCTGGACTCCGAGCAGAATTCTCATTTCAATGACCATTATGTGGATATGCCGGTGGATCTCTCGGAGGTGCTGTTTATCGCGACGGCGAATGATATGCAGATGATTCCGAAGCCGCTGCTCGACCGGATGGAGATCATCGAGGTCAGCAGCTACACCGCGAATGAAAAACTGCACATCGCGAAGGAGCATCTGATTGAGAAACAGAAGACGGCGAACGGCCTGCGGCCGGATCAGCTGACGATCACTGACGAGGCTATGGAACAGATCATTGAACACTACACACGGGAGGCAGGCGTGCGCAATCTTGAGCGTGAGATCGGCCGGATCTGCCGGAAGGCCGCGCGTGAGATTTATGAGGAAAACAGCAGCAATATCCGGATCGGCGGGCAGGATATCGGCAGCTGGCTCGGAAAGGAGCGCTACCGGTCGGACGTGAAAAACGAGGAGGATGAGATCGGGATCGTCCGCGGGCTGGCGTGGACCAGCGTGGGCGGGACGACGCTGCAGATCGAGGTAAATATCATGCCCGGCAAGGGCGAGTTTCAGCTGACCGGACAGCTCGGGGATGTGATGAAGGAATCCGCCCGGACCGGCATCAGCTATATTCGTTCCGTCAGTGCTGCCTATGGGATTGACAGTGCGTTTTTCACGGAACACGATATCCATATACATATCCCGGAGGGCGCCGTGCCGAAGGACAGACCGTCCGCCGGCATCACGATGGCGACCGCCATGCTTTCCGCGGTCACAGGCAGGAAGGTCCGTGCCGATGTGGCGATGACCGGTGAAATCACCCTTCGCGGGAGAGTCCTGCCGATCGGCGGTCTGAAGGAAAAGCTGCTGGCGGCGAAGACTGCGGGGATCGGAACAGTTATTATTCCGGAGAAAAACAGGAGCGACGCGGAGGAGATCGATGCGGAGATCACGGACGGGATGGAGCTTATGTTTGCGAGCGGCATGGAGGATGTTCTTTCCGTTGCGATGGCGCCGTGACACAGGATGCCGCGGAACATCATCGCCGGGCAGCGGCGGCCCGGGAATTATCATAAACCTGCATGCGCTGCCGGCGCAGCACACCGACATGTATGAAAGGGAAATCCTATGTTAATAAAAAGCGCCGTACTGGAGACGGTCTGCGGCTATACCAGTAAGCTCCCGCAGAACACAAAGCCTGAGATCGCTTTCGCCGGGAAATCAAACGTCGGGAAATCATCCCTGATCAATACGCTGGTAAACCGCAAGGCACTTGCGCGGACCTCGGGGCAGCCCGGCAAAACGCAGACAATCAATTTTTATAATGTGAATGACGCGCTGTACCTGACTGATCTGCCCGGTTACGGGTTTGCGAAGGTGCCGCAGCGGGAGAAGGAAAAGTGGGGGAAGATGATTGAGAATTATCTCCACAGCTCCGGACAGCTCCGGGCAGTGTTCCTTCTGATCGATATCCGTCACGATCCTTCCTCAAATGATAAAACGATGTATGAATGGATCCTGTATCAGGGCTTTCATCCGATCATCATCGCGACCAAACTGGACAAGATCAAAAAGAACCGGCTGCCAAAACAGCTGAAGGCGATCCGGACCGGCCTGGGCGCGGACGAGGCGACGCGGATCATCCCGTTCTCCGCCAAGACGAAGCAGGGCAGGGAGGAGATCTGGGAGCTGATGGAGGATCTCTGTATTGAAAAATAAATACGTTTTTACCGCAGTTCTTCTGGCAGTCATTCTGTTTGCCGGAGCGGGGCTTACGGTCTTGTATCTGCATCGGCAGGATGTGGACGACGGAGCGGAGCAGCTTACGGTGGTGACTTCTTTTTATCCGATGTATATTGTCGCCGAAAATGTGATCGGGAACTGTGACGGCGTCACGCTGGAGAATTTAAGCGAGCCGCAGACCGGCTGTCTCCACGATTACCAGCTCACCCCGGAGGATATGAAACTGCTGTCCGGGGCGGATGTTTTTATTATAAACGGCGGCGGCATTGAGTCGTTCCTCGCGGAGGTGGCGGAGCAGTATCCGGATCTGACCGTGATCAATGCCTGTGAGGAGATTGACCTTGAGGAGGATAACGCCCATGCCTGGATGAGCATGGAAAAATATATGGTGCAGGTGCAGACTATCTGCGACGGATTGTCGGCGGCTGACGGGGAGCACAGCGGGAACTACGCGCAGAACGCGGATGAATATATGGAAAAGATCCGCTCGCTGCGCGATGAGTACAGTGATCTGCCGGATACACTCAGCGGCCGGCCGGTGGTTCTGTTCCATGAGGCGTATGAGTATCTGGCGGATGATCTCGGACTGGAGGTGGCGGGGGTCATGGATCTGGATGAGGAGCGCCAGGTCAGCGCCGGCGAAGTGGCGGATATTCTTTCGGTCATAGAGGAACAGCAGGTGTCCGTGGTCTTTGCGGAGGAGCTGTATGGGAAGGATATGGGCGACACGGTAGAGCGCGAAGCGGATGTGCAGGTAATCTATATGGATACGCTGACCCGCGGGGATTATGACGCGGACAGTTACCTGGACGGGATGCGTGCGAATCTGGAAATGATCCGGGAGGCTTTCGAGTGATCCGGAACAGAATCGGGATGAGTTTGAACACTATGGAATACGATACACGGAGGCAGCATGTTCAGAAAACTGACGGAACCCTGCGGACTCCACTGTATCCGGATGAATGACATCGGAGTGACGGTGGGGGATCAGGTGATCTTAAAAGATATTAATCTGCATATCCACTGCGGTACCCTGGCAGTTCTGATCGGGAAAAACGGTGCGGGCAAATCGACCTTGGTCCGTGCTATTCTGAATGATATTCCCCACACGGGAACGATCGAATTTTCCATGCACGATCAGATGTCCGTGCTGCGCGATTCGGGTATGGATACGGCGCGGAATTCTGACGGTGGAAAAAACAGGTCCGTGCTGCGCGATCCGGGTACGGATCTGAAGATCGGCTATGTCCCGCAGAGCCTGAACATTGAGAAAAAGACTCCCATCAGCGTCTATGACATGATCGCCTGTTATCAGAGCGCCTGGCCGGTCTTCTGGAAGAAGAACAAAAATCTGTATGAGAAGATTCGGAAAAATCTGGAGATCTTTCAGGCTGCGGATCTGATTGACCGACAGGTCTGCAATCTGTCCGGCGGCGAGCTTCAGCGCGTGCTTTTGTCGATGGCGATTATGGACAAACCGGATCTGCTGCTTCTGGATGAGCCGGTTTCGGGCATAGACCAAAACGGCATGGAGGTGTTTTACCATACGATTTTCCAGTTGAAGAAAAACTATGATCTGGCCATCATCCTGATCTCCCACGATCTGGATTATGTCGCGAAGTACGCGGATCAGGTGATCCTGATCGATGAACAGACGGTCGCCTGCCAGGGCAGCGTCCGCAGAGTCTTCGGGAGCCAGGAGTTTCAGAGAGTCTTCGGGGGAACGGCCCTGAATCATGGCCAGCAGCAGAGGAGAGGTCCGGAATGAGTTCAGTGCTGTCTCTTTTTCAATATGATTTTATGAAAAATGCCTTCATCGCCATCCTGATCATCTCGCCCCTGTTCGGGGTGCTCGGCACGATGATCGTCAGCAGCAAGATGGCTTTTTTTTCTGATGCCCTGGGACATTCGGCTCTGACCGGCGTCGCGGCAGGCGTGATCTGCGGGCTGGGGGAGAGCAGTCTCTCCATGGTGCTGTTCGGCATCGCTTTCGCGCTTCTGCTGAACTGGATCCGGAGCAGAAATATTTCCTCGACGGATACGATCATCTCCGTTTTCTCGTCCTGCTGTATCGCGGTCGGTCTGGCGATCCTGTCCAGGGGCGGGAATTTCAGCAAATATTCCAGCCTGCTCCTGGGCGATGTCTTAAGCATCACGCAGCGGGAAATCTTATATCTGTTGCTGATCTTTATCGCGACGATCATGTTCTGGAACGTCTGCTATAACCGCCTCCAGGCGATCAGCCTGAACCGCACACTGGCAAAAAGCAGACGGTTTCGGATCCGGCTGATTGAGAATCTGTTCTCGGTTTTTATCGCGCTGGTCGTCATGCTGTCCATCCGCTGGATCGGCATCCTTCTGATCAACGCACTGCTTATCCTGCCTGCGGCTTCGTCGAAAAACATTGCGGAGAATGTCAGGGAATATCATCTGTTTTCGATTATTTTCTCGATGTTTTCCGGTATCCTGGGCCTGTTTCTTTCCTATTATACAGACGTGGCGACGGGACCGATGATCGTGATCCTGGCCTCCGTCATCTTTTACGCGACCTGGTTTTACGGAAGAAACCGGTGAAATCCGGGAGGAGGCGTGCGGAGCGGGGATAGAGCGGCACGTATGTGGATAACGGCGCGAGGGGAGAATAGTATATATGCGTAGCTGGAAGAGCAGACACAGGCGGACAGCGAAGAGCAAATGCTGTGCAGAGAATACGATGCGAGTGAAGTATAAGGGAGATTGCGGGGACATGATGGGACTTAAGGATCTGGAAATTTTGAGACAGCATAAACCGGCTCTGATCGGTATGGATCAATGCAGAAAGGCAGCAGTCTGTATTCCGCTGATCGAGACGGCGGCCGGGTATGATCTCCTGTTCGAGGTGCGTTCCGCATCCATCGACAGCCAGCCGGGGGACATATGCTTTCCCGGCGGGATGGCGGAGGACGGGGAGAGTATGCAGGAGACGGCTCTGAGGGAACTCGGCGAGGAGCTTCTGATCTCCCCTCCGCAGGTCGAACTGATCGGGCTGATGGATGTGCTTGGCGGGAGCCGCCTCTATGTATATCCGTATGCGGTTCTGCTGCGGGAGTATCGCAGCACCTTCAACGCGGATGAGGCAGAGTCGGTGTTCAGGGTTCCGCTTTCTTTTTTCCTGGAGCAGGAGCCGGAGATCTATCACACGACCATGAAAGTGGTTCCGGAGGAAGGGTTTCCCTATGACCGTATTTACGGCGGCCGGGATTACGCGTGGCGGGAACGGCGCGAGGATATCCTGTTTTATCAGTACGGAGAATACACGATCTGGGGGATGACGGCCCGGATCGCCCGATCCTTTGCAGAGATTGTAAAAAAAATGTAAAAAAATACGAATCGAGCAGGAGGCGGTTTTTGCCTCCTGCTCGCCGCGCGGGGTGCGTGCAGCGTAAGCTGCTAACGCCCCTGTACATAAAAACAGCAGCCGGCAGGCTGCTGTTTTTACATAGGGAGATTTGAGTTATGAAAATGTATTTTTATTGAACGGCTAATGCCCAATAAAAATCTGTCAAATAAAAGTGTATATCATTTTGATGAGAATATGATACAGAAGAAATGTGAGCAAACTGTGTCAGGATTATAAAAGGTAAAAAAATTAAATCTTAAAAGAAAATAGTGAAGTATTAAGAAACTATAAAATGCTTTGAGCGGGGAAATGCCGGGCAGAATGAAAATGCTTTTCTCCGGAAGAATACTTGCATTTGCGCAAAGGCGGCTGTATAATAAAGACGGTTTTATACAGGAACAAACAGGGGAGCTTGTAAGGAACTATCGCGAAATAATATGTACAGATTATTTCGCGGTCATTCTTAAAGCAGGCTGAGAGGAAGGGCGGTACCCTTCGACCCGCAACCTGATTTGGGTAATGCCAACGCAGGGAGTCGAATGAGCGAGTGTTTATACGGGAGGCTTCCGGACAGGAGCCTCCCGTATTTTTCCGCCCCGCGGGCATGGAGAGGTCTCCTGCCGGGCTGCAGGGCGGTAAGGAAGTGTTTAAAAGAGCCGTATTTGGAATTAGGATGGAGAACAGGAAAGGCGGGGAGTATATGGTGAGAATTAACGGAGAGACATGCGACATGGCCGGAAAGAGCATCACGGAGTATCTGGAACAGGCCGGCTATAACCCGCTCCGCGTGGCCATGGAGCGAAACGGCGCGATCGTGCCGAAAGCGGCGTATGGGGATACGTTCCTTGCGGACGGGGATGAGGTGGAGGTTGTCAGCTTTGTGGGCGGAGGCTGATCCGCCCGGCTTGAGAAAAGAACTGTTTCCTGCCGCGGCGGTAAGGAACGGTTCCTGATGATTGAGAGTGAAAGACAGGAAAGTGAGGGGGACAAATTAGGCTCGACACCGATCAACTTGTGAGCGGCGGCCGGGAGTTTACATCCAGGTTTATTCTGGGCTCCGGCAAATATTCATTGAAACTGATCGAGGCGGCGGTGCGCGATGCCGGCGCCCAGATCATCACGTTGGCGGTCCGCCGGGCGAATACGAAGGAGCGGGAGAATATCCTGGATTATATCCCGGATGGCGTTACGCTGCTTCCGAATACATCCGGCGCGCGCAATGCCGATGAGGCAGTCCGCATTGCCCGTCTGGCCAGGGAACTCGGCTGCGGGGATTTCGTGAAGATCGAGATCATGCGCGATTCCAAATATCTGCTTCCGGATAATGCGGAGACGATCCGGGCGACGGAGATTCTGGCGAAAGAGGGGTTCGTAGTGATGCCGTATATGTATCCCGACCTGAATGCGGCGCGCGACATGGTGCATGCGGGAGCGGCCTCCATCATGCCGCTGGCCTCCCCGATCGGCTCCAACAAGGGTCTGGCGACCCGGGAGTTTATTCAGATCCTGATCGATGAGATCGATCTTCCCGTCATTGTGGACGCGGGGATCGGCAGGCCGTCCCAGGCGTGTGAGGCCATGGAGATGGGCGCGGCGGCGATCATGTCCAATACGGCGCTTGCCACGGCGGGCGATCTCACCCTTATGGCGGGCGCGTTCCGGCAGGCGATCGAGGCCGGCCGCAAAGCGTATCTTTCCGGACTCGGCAGAGTACTGGCACGGGGAGCTTCCTCGTCGGATCCGCTGACCGGATTCCTGAGAGACTGACAAGATATGCAGGTTATGCGGTTATGGCACATATATTCTGCGCAGATCTGGATTGCCGGTCAGAAGCGGCACGAAAGAGAGATGCCGGTTATGGCACATATATTCTGCGCAGATTCGGATTGCCAGTCTGAAAGGGCGCGAAAGAAGGATGACAATTATGGAAAAGAATTCCATGCAGACTCGGTCCGCCTGTCCGGGGCTGTCATAAAGAAGGATGACAATTATGGAAAATAAATTCTATGTAGACTCGGACCGTCTGTCCGAAGCGGCTTTAAAAAAGAAACATCAGCTGGAGACGGATCCGTCCTGCCGGAAGAGCCATATGGAGTATCTGCCGGGAATGGAACAGATTGAGTCGGATATCTGCCGGACGGTCATCGATCAGATGGACGCTTATGATCCGTCGGTTTATACGGCGCGCGACGTTCGGGCGGCGCTCGATCACGAGACCTGCACACCAGATGATTTCAAGGCGCTTCTGTCCCCCGCGGCGGAGCCTTTTCTGGAGGAGATGGCGCAGCGGGCGCGGGCGGAGACGGGCAGGCATTTCGGGAATACCGTGTATGTGTTCACGCCGCTCTATATCGCAAACTACTGTGAAAACTACTGTGTTTACTGCGGGTTTAACTGCTATAATCAGATTTCCCGTATGAAACTGACGATGGAGCAGATCGAACACGAGATGAAGGTCATCGCTGAAAGCGGGATGGAGGAGATCCTGATCCTGACCGGCGAGAGCCGCGGGAAGAGCAGTGTGGATTATATCGGCGAGGCATGCCGTCTGGCGCGGAACTATTTCCGCATGGTGGGCGTGGAGATCTATCCGGTCAACACGGATGAGTACCGGTACCTGCATGCGTGCGGCGCAGACTATGTGACGGTTTTTCAGGAGACGTATGATGCGGATAAATACGAGACACTGCATCTGTGCGGACATAAAAGGGTATGGCCGTACCGGTTTGACGCGCAGGAACGCGCCCTGATGGGCGGCATGCGGGGCGTCGGGTTTTCCGCGCTGCTGGGACTGGCGGATTTCAGAAAGGACGCGCTGGCAAGTGCGTTTCATGTGTATTATCTCCAGAGGAAATATCCGCAGGCTGAGATGTCCCTGTCCTGCCCGCGCCTGCGCCCGATCATCAATAATGATAAAATCAATCCGCTGGACGTGGGGGAAAAGCAGCTCTGCCAGGTACTCTGCGCTTACCGGATTTTCATGCCGTTTGTCGGTATCACTGTCTCCTCCAGAGAGAGCGCCGCGTTCCGGAACGGCATTGTAAAGATCGCGGCGACGAAGGTATCCGCCGGTGTATCCACCGGGATCGGGGACCATGAGACCAAATATACCGGAAAGGAATCAGATGCGGAGCAGGGCGACGAGCAGTTTGAGATCAATGACGGGCGCAGCCTCACAAAAATGTATGAGGACATGTCTGGCGCGGGCCTGCAGCCGGTTCTGAACGATTATCTCTATGTCTGATATTTTATGTGTGACAAACCGGAAACTGTGTGCGGAAACTTTCCGCAGTCCGGAGGGCGGCGCATCCTCTGCCGAAAAACGGTTCCTGGACCGGATTGACCGGATTGCCCGGTGCCGTCCTGCGGGAATCATCCTGCGGGAAAAGGATCTTCCGGAGGCGGAATACAGGGAGCTGGCGCGGCGGGTGCTTGCGGTCTGCGAACGCCGCGGGACACCCTGCATCCTGCACAGCTTTGCGGATGCCGCGCTAGAGCTGCGGGCGGATGCCCTGCACCTGCCGCTTTCCGTTCTGAGAGCGCTTCCGGCGGAGAAACGAAAACGATTCCGCGTACTCGGGGTTTCCTGCCATTCCGCGGAGGATGCGGGGGAAGCGGAGGCGCTCGGATGCACCTATATCACGGCCGGCCATATTTTTGCGACGGACTGCAAGGCAGGCCTGCCGGGACGCGGACTTGATTTTCTGCGTGAAATATGCGAAAATGTGAAATTGCCGGTGTATGCCATCGGCGGTATTGACAGAGATAATATTGCGGCCGTCCGCCGCGCCGGCGCGGCCGGCGCCTGCGTCATGAGCGGCTGCATGCAGTGTGAAGATACGGCGGCATATCTCTCCGGACTTTCATAGATGGTGGTGCCTGCGGAGCAATCGACTTTCATAGATGTTGGCGCGCTGCGACAGCAGGGATGTGAGTTTACATAAAATAAAAGTTTCAAAGGAGGAGCCGCCATGCGCCGTATGGAGTTTAAAATGGAACGCACCGGTCTGGTAAAGGAGGGTGATGTGCTGCCTGTGACGGAGAGCAGGCTGCCGAATTCCTGGTATTATACGCTGGGAAAGTCCTACGCCATGTCGGCGAATTATACCTTCCGGGAACGGCTGTCCTCGACGGAGGGCAGAGTGGTTGAGATCCGGGAGACGCCGAAAGGATATTATGTGGTTGTCGAGTTCGACGAATAGCGGGAGTGTGTCATGAGTGTAGTTGCGACCAGCGTATTTTTATTGTTCGCGCTCATTTTTCTCGGTTTCTTTATCGGGAAAAGAGGAGTTGTACAGAAAAGCAGCATACCGGATCTGTCGAACCTGGTTCTCATGGTCACGATGCCGGTGACCGTATTCTGCTCCATCGTCGACCAGCAGGGGAATACGGGCGCAAGCCCGTACTGGCAGATTATCGTCGGGGTTTTTATTCTGCATGCCTGCTCCGTCCTGCTGAGCCTGGTGCTTGTCAGGGCGTTCCGTATTCCGGATCGGGAACAGGGCGTCTGGCTTTTCAGCTGTATGAATTCAAACAACGGTTTTATGGGGCTGCCTCTCGCGCTGTCCGTGTTTGGGAGCGAGGGTATGTTTCTCATGGCTCTGGGAAATGTAATCAGCAACCTGATCATGTTTTCGTTCGGGATCAGGCTTCTGACCTGGCATTATAATATCCGGGAAAAGCTGAATTTCCGGAAAATGTTCGTCAACAATATCAACATCGCCGTAGTGGTCGGATTTGTTTTCCTGCTCGGAAACATTCCGGTGCCGGATCTGGCGGATCAGCTTCTGACTTATCTGTCGAATATCACCAGCGGTCTGGCGATGCTCGTGGTAGGGCTGTCTCTGTCCAGGCTGGAGATTCGGGAGGTGTTTCGGGACAGGCGGATGTTTCTGCTTCCGGTGCTGCGCCTTCTCGTGATACCGCTGCTGGTGATTACGGTTTTGCGCATCCTTCCGTTTGAACTCGATCCGCTGACCCGCAGCATTCTGATCCTGACTTCGGCGCTGCCGTCGGCTTCCGCGCAGTCCATGATCACGGAGCAGTACCACACGAACACGTCGGCGGCGGCCCGTGCGGTGTTCCTCACGACACTTTTCAGTGTCGTTACCGTGCCGCTGATTATGACGATCGGGCTGTAAATCCGAGAGGAATTTTGAAGAACCATACGGTCGGAACGGACAGTTTATACACGGGATGATTTTTATCAGAAAAAGATAGATTTCTTTTCTGCCAGGCTGTATAATAATAAATGTTTGTACATAGAGAGAATGAGAGAGATGCGGACATTATCAGGGAGGATGAGCCAATGGCTGTGAAGTATGTATTTGTAATAGGAGGAGTCGTGTCCGGACTCGGGAAAGGGATTACGGCGGCTTCGCTCGGACGTCTGCTGAAGGCGCGCGGCTACCGGGTAACGATGCAGAAGTTTGATCCGTATATCAATATTGACCCGGGGACGATGAATCCGATCCAGCACGGGGAGGTTTTTGTCACGGACGACGGTGCGGAGACAGATCTGGATCTGGGGCATTATGAGAGATTTATCGATGAGAGCCTGACGAAGCGCTCGAATGTTACGACCGGGAAGGTTTACTGGACGGTGCTGCAGAAGGAGCGCCGCGGCGACTACGGCGGCGGCACGGTGCAGGTGATCCCTCATATCACGAACGAGATTAAGAGCCGTTTTTACCGCGACTATACGACGGACGAGACACAGATCGCGATCATTGAGGTGGGCGGCACCGTGGGAGACATGGAGGGGCAGCCGTTTCTGGAGGCGATCCGTCAGTTCCAGCACGAGGTCGGCCATGAGAACGCGATCATCATTCATGTGACGCTGGTTCCGTATCTGTCTGCTTCCGGAGAGCTGAAGACGAAGCCGACGCAGATGAGCGTCAAGGAGCTGCAGGCCATGGGACTGCAGCCGGACATCATTGTCTGCCGTACACAGCATGAATTGAATCGCGGTATCCGTGACAAGATCGCGCTGTTCTGCAATGTGCCGAAGAACCGGGTTCTGCAGAATCTGGATGTGGAGTATTTATATGAGGCTCCGCTTGCCATGGAGAAGGAGGATCTGGCACAGGTGGCCTGCGAGTGCCTGAATCTTGCGTGCCCGGAACCGGATCTGACAGACTGGAAGGAGATGGTGGACGCGCTGCGGCATCCGACCGGAAAGGTGGAGGTTGCACTTGTCGGGAAATATACCCAGCTTCATGACGCTTATATTTCTGTGGTAGAAGCTTTGAAACACGGCGGTATTGCCAATCGCGTGACGGTGAACATCCGCTGGGTGGATTCCGAGCAGGTCAACGCGGAGAATGTAAGTGGGATTCTGGCCGGCGTGCAGGGCGTGCTGGTTCCGGGGGGCTTTGGCGACCGCGGAATCGACGGAAAGATTGAAGCAATCCGTTATGCGCGGGAGAACCGGATCCCGTATCTTGGTCTCTGCCTGGGCATGCAGCTGGCGATCGTGGAGTTCGCCCGCCATTGCTGCGGACTGGCGGATGCTCACAGTATTGAGCTGGATCCCTCCACGAACTATCCGGTTATCGCGCTGATGCCGGATCAGAACGGCGTGGAGGATATCGGGGGGACGCTCCGGCTCGGTTCTTATCCCTGCATTCTTGATAAAAAAAGCAGGGCATATGCTGTATATGGACAGGAGACGATTCATGAGCGCCACCGCCATCGCTACGAGGTAAATAATGACTACCGCGCGATTCTTGCGGAGCACGGCATGAACCTCTGCGGACTTTCTCCGGACGGACGTATCGTGGAGATGCTCGAGATTCCGGATCATCCGTGGTTTATCGCGACACAGGCACATCCGGAGCTGAAATCCAGCCCGCACCGTCCGCACCCTCCTGGCTCTGATCCACAT
>JAJBVI010000085.1 GCA_020859905.1 Lachnospiraceae bacterium
AAGATGGACACGATTGACGAATTGTTCGGCTATACGATCAGCAATGGTAAGGGTAAGCCGACGAATTCGGAGTTTATTGCGCTGATTGCGGACAAGATCAGGCTGGACTATAAAAAAGAAGCCATGCATTAAAACCTGACATTTCTCCGAAAAATGAAATAACTCTGGTGTCTGCGCGAAAAATGTTGTATGATGGTGCAGACAGCGGTCACAGTGAAGCAATCATACATAACGATATGCGTGCTGAGGAGTTTATTTCTATATTTGGAGGAGTATTATGAACAGAATTCTATTTGCGGCATCGGAAGCGGCGCCATTTATCAAGACAGGGGGTCTGGCGGATGTGGCCGGGGCGCTGCCGAAGTATTTCCCGGAGGAGTATGATGTCAGGGTGGTGCTGCCGAAATATTTGTGCATGAGGGAAGAATACTGCGGCCGGCTGGAGTTTCTCGCGTCCTGTCAGGTTCAGCTGAACTGGCGGAAGCAGTACGCGGGGATTTACAGGCTGGAAGAGGATGGTATCGTATATTACTTCATTGAAAATGAGTACTATTTTGCGGGACCGTCTCCTTACGGACAGATCTACCAGGATGCGGAGAAGTTCGCTTTTTTTTCAAAGGCGGTTCTGGCGATCCTGCCGCTCATCGAGTTCTGCCCGGATGTCATCCACTGCCATGACTGGCAGACCGGACTGATTCCGGTTTTCCTCGAGGCACAGTACAGGCAGGAGGATTTTTACCGTCATATCCGGACGATTTTTACGATACATAACCTGCAGTTTCAGGGACGCTGGTATATTGACGCGATCCGGGATGTGACCGGTCTGCCGGCGGAGTATTTTACGCCGGACACGCTGGAGAGCTACGGACAGGCCAATCTGTTAAAGGGCGGCGCTGTTTATTCGGATTATACTACTACCGTCAGCGGTACATACGCGAAGGAGATACAGACGGTGGAAGGCGGCGAGGGGCTGGACGGACTTTTTCGTGCGCGGGATTGCCGCCTTTCCGGCATTCTGAACGGGCTGGATTATAAGAAACTGGATCCGGCGGCAGACGGGCGCATTGCCTGCAGGTTTGATGGAGATATTCCTTCTTATAAGAAAGCAAACAAGGCGGATCTGCAGAAAACGCTGGGGCTTGATGAGCGGGCAGACGCGTTTCTGGTCGGCATCGTCTCGAGGCTGACTGCTCAGAAGGGCTTTGACCTGGTGGATTATATTTTTGATGAGATACTCGGAAATGAGAGGATCCAGTTTGCGGTACTCGGTGTGGGAGAGCGCAGATATGAGGATATGTTCCGGTTCTTTGAGGAGAAATATCCGGGACGTGTGTCCGCAAATATCTGTTATTCGGATGAGATCGCGCAGAAGATTTATGCGTCCTGTGACGCATTGCTGATGCCGTCGCGGTTTGAACCCTGCGGTTTAAGCCAGATGATGGCGCTGCGGTACGGCACAGTGCCTCTGGTTCGTGAGACGGGCGGGCTGAAGGATACCGTGGAGCCTTACAATGAGTTTGAGCATACGGGCACCGGCTTTACCTTCCATAACTACAACGCGCATGAGATGCTGTTTATGGTGTGCAGCGCCTTCAAGATCTTCGACCTGTATCCGGGAGAATGGCTCGGTATCATCCGGCGGGGGATGGAGAAGGATTTTTCCTGGAAGAATTCCTGTGAGCGCTATGTGCTGCTCTACGAGGCGCTGATTGCCGAGGAGCAGAAGCGGACAGAGGAAGAACGCCGTGCGGGGGAAGAGAGGGAACGCAGGGAGCAGAAGAAAAAAGAAGAAGAGATGCTGCTGCGCATCCGTCTGGAAAAAGAGCTGGCGGAGGCTGCGGCCGTACAGAAAAAAACCGCCCCGGCGAAGCAGAAAACGGCAGCCGCAGCGAAGCCGAAGAAACCGCAGAGTACGAAATCAAAGGCGGCAAAATAAAAGAATCCGGTGCCGTATGCGGTATTTCGCGAAAAAGAGCGTTGTCAGACCGGCTGATCTGAAACGCTCTTTTATAGTGGATCAGTCTGTAAACGTGATGCGGTCCCGTTCGCGGGAATAGTAATACGCGTGGTCGGAGAGGATTTCTTCATCTGCGACCTGTGTCTCATTGACTTCGCGGACCATATCGGAAAATTCGTTCAGGCGGCTGTCACAGGAGGCCGGGATCAGGATGATCTCGTGGATGCTGCTCGGAAGAATATAGAAATCTGACTGAAAACGATCAGCTAAAGAATGGATGAGGTCATCGTAGAGCAGACAGGAAGCGCCAAACAGATTCTGACTGTTGGTGAGAACATACATCGGATAAAGCGGATCGTCCGGTATCATCACGGTCGGGTAAGACTGTTCCGGCATCATCTCCTCGATCAGGCTGTTCATATTGTGAAGCTTAGGCGGCAGCAGCCGCGCGGCGTTTTTCCGCGCCAGCGGATACAGTGCGTCCTCAGTCTGTTCCCAGAATTCGAGATGAGAGTTGCGGATCAGGATGGTTGCGTTTCCGATCTCCGGCTCCATCGGTATGTAACAGTAAAATACGATGGCGAGATCGAGAAACGGGATATGGGGAATGTCCTGCAGCAGTTTCCTGTTCTTCTCAAAATGGATCAGCTTCGGTGCGATGCGGGATCCGGTCCGGTCAAAATCCGTGAAAAAGCTCACGTCAACGCTCTTGGTCGTTTTATTTGCCTCATAATGCTCCAAGATCTGTTCATAGGTTTTCTGAAAGCTGGTTCCCTTTCGATAGGATTTGTAGTAGTAGTTGAGATACAGCGTCGGACCGATGTTGACGCCGTTCTCCAGGATGACCAGGCCATCCAGGCAATCTCCGTTATTGCGGCAGACGGATTCCACTGTGATCTTTTTCGGATTCGGAATATCGTCATCCAGCCGATGCAGGATTGTTTCTTTAAAGATATTGTATGTCATAGATGATGCAGAACGGTGTGAATTCATTCAGATAAATAAATTTTATCACATACAGACTTCTTTTACAAGAACTTTTTTTTGGTTTTTGCCTTGATATCAGGGTGTGAGTTCATTATAATAAACTCTATAGAGGAAGCAGCTGAATCTTGTCTTCCATGTCAGATCGGCGGGATGGTTTTGGCGTTTTGAAACAGACGAATCTGTCTGCAGCGAGGGATAAGTATGAACGGTATAGAAGAAGCGATCATTATTATCGTATGCATAATCGCCGGATGCGGCGCTTTATTTCTGGCAATGACTTTTCCGGGCAGGGGCAGGAGGGAGCGGATGAAACCGTTTGAGAATGTCCTGATCGCCCACCGGGGACTGTTTGACAATCAGGGAGACGCACCCGAGAATACGATGGCGGCTTTCCGGAAAGCGGTAGATGCCGGTTTTGCGGTCGAGCTTGATGTGCAGATGTCCTCGGACGGACAGCTGCTGGTGTTTCATGACCCGGATCTGAAACGGATGGCGGATGTAGACCTGAAGGTGAGCGATACGCCCTATGAGGTGCTTGCGGGTTTTCCTCTCGGCCGGTCCGATGAGAGGATCCCTCTGTTTGCGGACGTGCTGGATCTGATCGCGGGGCAGGTGCCTCTTGTTGTCGAGATTAAGATCAGTTCCGCTTACCGCCGGACGACCCGGGCGGCGGCCGCAATGCTTCAGACATACGACGGGATTTATTGTGTGGAATCTTTCCATCCGCTGTCCCTGTTCTGGTATCGCATGCATATGCCGCAGGTCCTTCGCGGGCAGCTTTCCATGGATTTTAAGTACTGCGAAGAGAAGGTTCCGATGCTGATACGGATTTTTATGACGAATCTCTGGTTTAACTTCCTGTCGAAACCTGATTTTATCGCTTATAATCATAAGGACAAGCGGACACACGGGTTTCGCGTCTGCAGAAGAATCTTCCATGCGATGACAGCAGCCTGGACGATCAAAAGCCAGCAGGAGCTGGTTCAGGCGCGTGATATGTTCGATATGTTTATCTTTGACAGTTTTATGCCGGATCAGGACGGGCGAACGGGTTCCTGCTCGAAGTAGATATTTCCCGGTTTTCTTCCGACCCGACGGTTCCCCTCATTTCCTCATCAATTCATCCGGTTAAAAGATTTGTATATTTTCATTTTCCTACTTGACAAATAGGAAATATAGGAATATAATGCATTATAACAAAAAACATACAAAACTTATAAGAAT
>JAJBVI010000111.1 GCA_020859905.1 Lachnospiraceae bacterium
CCATATGTCATGGTCTGTCCATAGGGAATAGTTTGCAGTATCCTCCAGACCGCCATCTGAAAATCCGTACCCTGTAAATGAACAGGCACGGCAAAGTCCGGTTCTTTCCCGGAGAAATAGACCCCGAGCCAGCGCCTCGCCTGTTCTGAAAAAGCGGTCTCTTTTTCTTCCCTGTATTCTTCGCATTTTCCGTCCGTATGGCCGGCAAAATATTTCTGCCCCTCAAACCATAATCCGGTCAGGCCTGCCTCATCCGATGCCAGAAGGATTCTGCCAATCGGAGATTCGTAATGACTCACATACTGCATCATATATCTCCTCGTAAAAACTGCTCCCCTGAAAAAAATATCATTCTGACTCAAAAGCTGCCGGCAGAGAATCCGGTTTTCCGGAACAAAAGAGTGAACTCAGATTCTCAGCTACATAGACGCCAGATACGCGTCCACATCCGCCAGAAACTGTTCCCACGCATCCGGGTTCTCCACATAATAAACCGGGCACAGCTTCCCGGTGATATCATAGTGACGCATCACATCGTCCGATGTCAGCCCGAACTTTGCGCAGAGCCATGCCGTCAGATGGATGACCGAGTCATAGGTCGCCTGATTGAAGGAGCCGTCCTCATTCTCATAGCAGCACTCGATCGACAGCGTATCGCTGTTCCGGTCATTCGAAGCATAGGCAATCTCCGCCGTCGGGATGCACTGCACGATTTCGCCCTCCAGACCAACGATAAAGTGCGCACTCGCTTTCGTCGCGTGAGAATCCTTCAGCCCCTCAAAATAATCGCGGTTGGCCTCGGCCGAGGTACCCGGATTCGCCGTGTAGTGGATCACGATGCCGTTGACCTCCTCCAACGCGATCCCCGGTCTGGAATATTCATTGACAGTCAGAAGATTCACCTCATAATCCGGTGTATGCGCCTCAATGCTTTCCTCCGATATCTCCGTCACCGTCCGAACGGATGCCGGCATCCTGTGCCTCACCACCGCAACAATCAAAAGCAGGATCACGATCAGACAGAGAGTTCCGACCAGCACATGCTTCATGTCGTCATATAAAATCTGCCAGGCTCCCGCTCCCTTTTTTCTTTTGTGATAAGACATAATTACCTCCCATGTGTCTCATCTTCCGGTAAACTAATGATTGACAACACATCATTATGAGCGTATAATCTGATAAAAAGAATGGGTTTTCCTACTGAGTAAGGTCTGTTGACTGGAAAAGCTTGCTTGTTTCTTTTTTTATGTTCATAATGTCATATCATTTATAAGAACAATCTGATTTCCATCCGCATCTTTTATAATGTTGACATTTCTATTCATCAAAAGGATTACCTCCCGCGCGTCTCATCCATCCGGTAAAGAATCGCGTTGCAGATCGCGGCCGCCACATTGCTGCCGCCCTTCCTGCCGCGGGCGACAATATAAGGTACATCGGTATGCAGAATCAGTTCTTTGGCATACTCGACATTCACAAATCCGACCGGCACGCCGATTACCAGCTTTGGACAGATCCTGCCCTCCTGTATCAGCTCACACAAGCGGATCAGCGCCGTCGGAGCGTTCCCGATCGCAAAAACCAGCGGCACATTCAGTCCCGCAGCCTTGTCCATACAGGCAGCGGAGCGGGTCGTTTGATTTTTCTTCGCAAACTCCGCTGCATCCTCATCTAAAATAAAATTATAGACCTTGCCGCCATATTTTGCCAGAGCTTTTTTATTAATTCCAGACATGACCATGCGTGTGTCTGTCACAATACATGCGCCGTCCCGGATTGCCCGCATCGCATGACCGACCGAATCAGGAGAAAACGCCAGCGTTTCCGCGTACTCAAAATCAGCCGTCGTGTGAATGACCCGTTTGATCACCGGTTCCAGTTCCTGATCAAGACGGATGCCGCGCCGGACAAGCTCCTCCGAAATGATCTCAAAACTCCTTTTTTCTATTTCCATGGGAAGTAAATTTTCATACTGTATTTGTTTCAATCTTTCCTTACCTCCGCAATTTTCCTTCATCAAAAGACTTCCTTATGCGTACCTGTTTGATTTTTGACAATTGGGTACGTATATTCCGCGCGAGCAGTTTATTTCCCGCCTCTTTCCGTTCCTGCTCGTTTTTCATCCGCCCCGGCGCCTGCTTCCAATATCTCATATATGCGATCCATATTCAGATGCAGTCTTAAAGTTTCCGCCAGTTGATCGTACTGCTGCTCCTTATACGCCGCGTAATCCACAGCCTGTATTGCCGACAGATCTATACCGCGCCGCGCCGCCAGCGCCTGCACCACGCACAGCGCCGCTTCCTCCCGGTCAAAAATCCCGTGTATATAAGTTCCGTACACATTACCGCAATATGCTCCGTCCGGCTTTTGCATCCCGGAAACACAGTCTGTGATATTTGCCAGAAAAGCCATTCTGTTTTCTCCCGGATCCGTATCTCCGGGATCATCCGCAGAAAAAAGCGAAACAGCATCTCTTTCAGATCCATCCGAAAACCGGCTCTGCCCCATATGGATCTCGTAGCCGCTCACGGCAACGCCGGACAAATCCTTCAGTACCCCGCTGATCCTGCCAAAAGTGCCATCCACTCTGGTTCTGGTTTTCTCCCCGGCAAACACCGTCTCCATGGCCAGCAGCCCCATGCCGCGTATCTTACCGCCCTCTTCGACGCCGTCCGGATCCGAGATCGACTGCCCCAGCATCTGAAAGCCTCCGCAGATGCCGAAGATCACCGTTCCCCTCTCCTTCGCTTTCAGCACAACCCCCTCCATGCCGGACTGTCTCATCCATAGCATGTCCCGCATCGTATTTTTCGTCCCCGGCAGGAAAATCAGATCCGGAGATCCCAGCTGCGCAGGCTGTTTTACATACCGGACCGAAACGCCCTCTATGCACTCAAATACATGAAAATCCGTAAAATTCGAAATCCTCGGAAACCGGATTACCGCAAGGTTTATCATCTGCGTCATCCATGTCCTGTCCGGCTCCTCTGCGAAACTGCTGTCGTCCGCCTGTTCCTGAATGCTGTCCTCGTCCGGATCTTCTGCATATCTGCCCGGACTTCTCTGCCCGTCCGGACGCTCCGAAAGACTGTCCTCGTCCGAACCTCCTCCATATCTGCCCACACCCGAATCCGTCCTATCTGCGTCCGGCTGCCGCGTCTCATTTTCTCCTTCCGTCAGATTTCCTCTCTCCAGCCGTTCCGAAAGACTGTCCTCATCCTCCAGATCAACATCCATATAAGGCACGACACCCACAACTTCTTTTTTGCACAGCTCCTCCAGCATCCGGATACCCGGATCCAGTATCGTCTGATCGCCGCGGAATTTGTTGATAATCAGTCCCTTCACCAGACTGCGTTCGTCCTCATCCAGCAGCAGGATCGTACCATACAGCTGGGCAAACACCCCGCCACGGTCGATATCCCCCGCAAGAAGGACCGGCGCTTTCGCCATTTTTGCCATCCCCATATTCACGATATCTTCTGTTTTTAAATTGATCTCAGCGGGTGAACCCGCCCCCTCGATCACGATGATATCATATGCCTCATCAAGAGTCCTGTACGCGCACATGATATCCGGGATCAGTTCTTTCTTATATCGGAAATACTCTGCGGCGCTCATATTGCCCCGCACCTCGCCGTTGACGATCACCTGGGAACCCGTATCATTGGTCGGTTTTAACAAAATGGGATTCATAAGCACAGACGGTTCCGTACCGGCGGCCTCCGCCTGCATCACCTGTGCGCGGCCCATTTCCATCCCTTCCTTTGTGATAAAAGAATTTAACGCCATATTCTGGGACTTGAAGGGAGCCACGCGATAGCCATCCTGCCGGAAGATACGGCACAGTCCCGCCGCAATCAGGCTTTTCCCTGCATTGGACATTGTTCCCTGTATCATGATCGCTTTTGCCATTTTACGCGCCCCTTTCCGTTACTGATCTTCCGCATGATCCGCGTCTGATTTTTACGTATCACAGATCGAACCCGGTTCCGGTGACACAAGCTCCATGGTCTGCAGCAGATTTCCATATCACAGAACGAACCCGGTTCCGGTGACATAAGCTCCCGTATGACCTGCAGCAGGCTCTCG
>JAJBVI010000153.1 GCA_020859905.1 Lachnospiraceae bacterium
TTACAATATAAGGAGATTTTGAAAATGGCAGAACAGACAGCTGAGAAAATGACAGACAAGACCGTGATCACCGTAGTTGGCAAGGATACCGTCGGTATTATCGCGAAGGTGTGTACGTATCTGGCGAGCCAGCATATCAACGTACTGGATATTTCACAGACCATCGTACAGGATTATTTTAACATGATGATGATCGTGGACCTGAACACATCAGAAAAGGCTTTTGATGAGTGCTCCGCGGAGCTGGACGAGATTGGGAAAGAGATCGGCGTCGTCATCCGCTGCCAGCGCGAAGAGATATTCGAAATGATGCACCGCATATGAGCGTTGGCAGTGAGCCGTGCGAATTCAAAAAAGCGGCAAAACGACTGCCTGCAGTCGGTTTTGGCGATTACTGAATTCATAGGGCGAAGCCCGTACATGAGAGAGCCGAAGGCTCTCGAATAAAACGGCGAGTGCCGACGGCACTTCGGAGTAAAGGGAAGGACAGGCAGGATTTTAACAGGGGAGACAAGGAGATATCTATGATCAATATATATGAAGTGAGCGAGACGAACCGGATGATCAGCCAGATGAACCTGGATGTCCGCACCATCACGCTCGGCATCAGCCTGCTGGACTGCATCGATGCGGATCTGTCCCGGCTGAATGAAAATATTTACAATAAGATCACGACGGTGGCTCAGGATCTGGTTCACACCGGTCAGGAGATTGAGAAGAAATACTGTATTCCCATTGTAAACAAGCGCATCTCCGTCACCCCGATCGCGCTGGTCGGCGCCGCCGCGTGCAAATCCGCTGCGGATTACGTGGAGATTGCAAGGACGCTGGACCGCGCGGCGCATACGGCGGGCGTGAATTTTATCGGCGGATATTCCGCACTGGTCGCAAAGGGGATGACGAAGAGTGATGAGCTTCTGATCCGGTCAATCCCGGCGTCGCTGGCCTGCACGGAGCGCATCTGCAGCTCCGTCAACCTTGGTTCCACGAAGACAGGCATTAATATGGACGCGGTTCGTCTCATGGGAGAGATTATCAAAGAGACCGCGGAATTTACGAAGGATTACGATTCTCTCGGCTGCGCGAAGCTGGTCGTGTTCTGCAACGCGCCGGACGACAACCCGTTTATGGCGGGAGCGTTCCATGGCGTGACGGAGGCGGACGCGGTCATCAACGTGGGCGTCAGCGGACCGGGCGTCGTGAAAAAAGCGATCGAATCGGCCCGGGGAGAGAGCTTCGAGGTGTTGTGTGAGACGATCAAAAAGACGGCGTTCAAGATCACGCGCGTGGGCCAGCTGGTGGCGAAGGAGGCTTCTCAGATGATGGGGATCCCGTTCGGCATCATCGATCTTTCGCTGGCTCCGACGCCGGCCGTCGGCGACAGCGTCGCGGAGATTCTGGAGGAGATCGGGCTGGAGTACGCGGGCGCACCGGGGACGACGGCATCGCTTGCCCTTCTGAACGACCAGGTGAAAAAGGGCGGCAGCATGGCCTCCTCCTATGTGGGCGGCTTGAGCGGCGCCTTCATCCCGGTCAGCGAGGATCAGGGGATGATCGATGCCGTAGAGGCGAACGCCCTGACGCTTGAGAAACTCGAGGCGATGACCTGTGTCTGCTCGGTCGGACTGGACATGATCGCAATTCCGGGCGACACGAGTGCGAGCACCATCTCCGGCATTATCGCGGATGAGATGGCGATCGGCATGGTGAATCAGAAAACCACGGCGGTGCGCCTGATTCCTGTGATCGGGAAGGGCGTCGGGGAGACAGCCGAGTTCGGAGGCCTGCTGGGACACGCCCCGATCATACCGGTCAATCCGTATTCCTGCGAGGCATTTATCAGCCGCGGCGGGCGGATCCCGGCGCCGGTGCACAGCTTCAAAAACTGACAGGAGGAAATGACATGAAAAAAAAATCCATCACTGAGCAGCTGAAAAACAATGTTTATCCGGGCCGGGGTATCATTCTCGGGCGGACGCCGGACGGCACGAAAGCCGTCGCTGCTTACTTTATTATGGGGCGCAGCGCCAACAGCCGCAACCGCATTTTCGTTGAGGATGGCGAGGGCATCCGCACGCAGGCCTTTGATCCGGCCAAAATGGAGGACCCGAGTCTGGTCATCTATGCGCCGGTACGAGTCCTTGGCAACAAGACGATTGTGACGAACGGCGACCAGACAGACACTATTTTCGAGGGAATGGATAAGCAGCTGACGTTCGAGCAGTCGCTCCGCACCCGCGATTTTGAGCCGGACGGACCGAACTATACGCCCCGTATCTCCGGTGTGCTTCACGTGGAGAGCGGCGCTTACAGCTACGCGCTTTCTATCTTGAAGAGCAACAACGGCGACCCGTCCGCGTGCAACCGGTTTATGTTCGCATACTCCACGCCCATCGCGGGTGAGGCGCATTTCATCCATACCTACATGGGAGACGGCAATCCGCTTCCGAGTTTCGAGGGTGAGCCTGAACTGGTGGATGTTCCGGATGATATTGACGCCTGCACGGATCTTCTCTGGGACAGCCTGAATGAGGACAATAAGGTATCCCTGTTTGTCCGCTATATCAATATCGCCGACGGTACATACGAGACCCGCATTGTCAACAAGAACCGGTAGAGAATCGTCCTAGGACTCCGCAGGGATCAGCAGGGATCCGTAAACAGAAACCGGCAGGAATCATGCATTAGTTATATACAGGAGAAAATCACATGAATGACCTTACATTAAAATACGGGTGTAACCCCAACCAGAAGCCTTCCCGCATCTTCATGGAGGATGACAGCGACCTTCCGGTGAAGGTTTTAAACGGCAGGCCGGGTTATATCAATTTTCTGGACGCTTTCAACGGCTGGCAGCTTGTCCGCGAGTTAAAGGCGGCGACGGGGCTGCCCGCGGCGACATCCTTCAAGCATGTCTCTCCCGCGGGCGCGGCTGTGGGTCTGCCCCTGACTGAGATTGAAAGAAAAATTTACTGGGTCGGCGAGGATAAGGGAGAGATGTCTGCCCTGGCCTGTGCCTATGCGCGGGCGCGCGGCGCGGACCGCATGTCTTCGTTCGGGGATTTTATCTCCCTGTCTGATATCTGCGACGAGGATACGGCGCTGCTCATCAAACCGGAAGTGTCGGACGGCGTGATCGCGCCCGGCTATACAGAGGAAGCGCTGGCAATCCTGACCGCGAAGAAGGGCGGCAATTACAACGTGATCGAGATCGACCCGTCCTATGTGCCGGCGGAGGTGGAGTACAAGCAGGTGTTCGGCGTGACGTTCGAGCAGGGCAGAAACGAACTTAAGATAGACCGCGATTTCCTCGGAAATATTGTGACGGATAATAAGGAAATTCCGGATTCCGCGAAGATTGACCTGATCATTGCGCTGATCACGCTGAAATACACGCAGTCGAATTCCGTCTGCTATGCGAAGGGCGGCCAGGCGATCGGCATCGGCGCGGGGCAGCAGTCCCGTATCCACTGCACGAGGCTGGCTGGCCAGAAGGCGGATAACTGGTATCTGCGCCAGGCGCCGCAGGTGCTGAATCTTCCCTTTAAGGAGGGTATCAAACGAGCCGACCGCGACAACGCGATCGATCTCTATATCGGCGAGGAGTATATGGATGTGCTGGCGGACGGCGCGTGGGAGCGCGTATTTACGGAGAAGCCGCCGGTATTTACGGCGGAGGAGAAGCGTGCCTGGCTTGACGGGAATACAGACGTGGCGCTCGGATCAGACGCATTCTTCCCGTTCGGTGACAATATTGAACGTGCCCGCAAGAGCGGCGTGAAATACATCGCGGAACCGGGGGGATCCATCCGCGACGACCATGTGATCGAGACCTGCAACAAATACGGCATGGCGATGTGCTTCACCGGCATCCGGCTGTTCCACCACTGATCGGAACGGCACTGCCTCCAAGCGCGGTGCCGCATCGGCCGGAATGACCGGAACCGGAGCGCAGTGCCGCGGCGGCCGGAATGTCCGGAACCGGAGTACAGTGCCGCAACGGACGGAACCGTCGACATGCTGTGTCAGGGATTGACAATCCCGGTATCTGATA
>JAJBVI010000135.1 GCA_020859905.1 Lachnospiraceae bacterium
TTCTTTCTTCTTTCATTTGACAATGGGATTTCCATATTTTCCAGGTTGCGAACCTTGTTTATTTTTATATTGGTAATAAATGTATGTTCCAAAATGATTATTCCCCCTCTCAGCATCCGCAGCATTTGTGAATGCTTCCTGTGTACAGGATCATCGGCTGCCAGCGGCCGCCGTGTTTTTCAAATACTTCCCCTTCCGCCTCGAAACCGATGGTACGGAAGAATCCCTCTGTGCCGGTCAGCGCGTCCAGGCGGATTTCCTGCGCGTTCGACATCATGACCTTGTCAACCAGAAGCCGCACCATAAAATCGCCGTAGCTGTCGCCCCGGTATGCGGGCAGTATGGCGATATCCCTGATTCGAAAATCCTCGCCGTCGAACAGAACCCGTCCCATGCCTGCCGGTTCTTCACCGACAAAGACCAGCGCGTTGACGCAGAACGCATCGTCCATTGTTTCAGGATCGTCCAGGCCGAGTTCTTTCTGAAAAACCTGTTCGTAAATGGATCTTACTATATCCATATCCTTTTCTTCTGTCACAAATTTTCCAAAAACCATGTGCTGTCTCCTTTCATTGCACAGACGCGGTAAGCGGATCCGTTCGGCAGATGCCAGCTGTAGAAATCTGCCCGCGGGCGGGCAAACGCCTCCATGACGGCCATGATGACGCCGCCGTGTGTGACGAAAGCAATCTTTTGAGCGCCCCGCATTTCCGCGCGGCGCAGGCAGGCGAGAAACGCCCTGCGGCAGCGCATGCGGAAATCCATTCCGGATTCGCCTCCGGAAGCCGCAGCGGTTCCGCCGCTGTCAATCCACGCCTGATAAGCGGGATTATCTTTCAGATCGCCATATGTTTTGTATTCGAACGCGCCGAAGTCTGTCTCGCGCAATCCGCCGCAGATCACCAGACGGCACTCCGGGAAAAGTATCTCCGCCGTCTGGCGGCAGCGCAGCATCGGACTCGCGCACACCAGTTCCGGTCCGAAATCCCTGTACTCCGACCGCGCCAGCTCCGCAGCTGCCGAGGCCAGAAGCGGTTCATCTGTACGGCCGACATAGCGACGCTCCAGGTTCCCCTGTGTTTTTCCATGTCTCAGCAGTAAAATCTCCAGCCTGCCCACACCCTTTCCGCTAACCTCCAACGTCTGATCATTACGCTCAATTCGCTGTCCGCCAATGTCTGACCACTGCACTCGATCCGCTGCGCGCCGGTGTCTGACCACTGCACTTGATCCGCTGCATGCCGGTGTCTGACCACTGCACTTGATCCGTTTACCCGCCAAGATACTTCCGCAGCGCCTCCATCTGCTCGTGCGCCACATCAACACCCTCCTGATACAGCTTTTCCAGGCGTTCCCACCTGCCCTCGGTGCGCCCGACGCCGTAGGTCTCCCCCGGCGCAATCAGAAAGATATTGCCCTTCTTTTCTTCTTCCAGAAGCTCCGCCGTCAGCTGGTTGTAGGAATCCGCGCGGCGTTTCATGAGTTCCACGATTCTCGGGTATTTCCGATAGGCAAAATTCACGATGCCGGTACCGTTTTCTTTTTCTTTTATGTAATCGCGCTCACGGGTCAGAATCACAACGACCCGGTCGCATCCCTCCCGCATGGCTTTCCGATACGGAACCGGATCCGCCAGGCCGCCGTCCAGATAATAGCTGCCGTTCAGCTCCACCGGCGGAAACAGCACCGGCAGGGAGCAGCTCGCGATTGTCGTCTCCCAGTGGATCTCATGGGGCGGAATGTCAAAGTATTCGGCCTCGCCGGTCTCAATATTTGTCGCAACCGCCACCACCCGCCCCGGATAATCCGCAAGAGCTTCATAGTCAAAAGGAACCAGCCGGTTCGGAACCTCGCCAAAGGCAAAGTCCAGATTGTAGTAGCAGCGCTTTTTCGGATTCAGAAAATGGTGTACGCCCATATAGCAGCGCTTTCCCATGTATTTCCGCGTAAACTCAGCGTTTCTGCCGCGCTGTGCGGAGGCATAGGATACGCCGTAGGCAATGCCCGCGGAGACCCCGATGAGATAATCAGGGTAAATATTTTCATCCATAAACACATCCGTGACCCCGCAGGAAAATATGGTCCTGCTGGCTCCGCCTTCCATAACAACTCCCAGTTTCATAATGCATACTAGTGTGTCGCCTCCCGGTACACGTTTATTTATGCCTCACAATTCGATCCGTCTTTTCTCCCCGGACAGTCAGACCGGCCACCCGTTTTTGGTTTTTGCCGCTCGTCCGCTCATTGATAATCATCCGTTTTTTCTCCCCGGACAGTCCGGACCGGTCCCACGGCAGCCTTCAGTCCCAGATTTCATTATAAAAGTCAAGATAATGCCGGTTGTTTTCCTTCACCGCCGCGATCGCGGAGCGCGGATGCTGGTCGGTCAGGCCGGTCAGCAGGTACGGAATGTCATATCCCCACACGGCACCGTCCTCTATGAGCTTTAACATATGATCCTCTATGAAAGACAGGATCGGCGTGATGTCGTACTTCGGATTTTTCAGGAAACCGAGCAGCCCTTCCAGCGAACAGTTTCCCGCCCCGCGGCCCATTCCCATGACCGTGCCGTCCATCATGCTGGCGCCGACGGACATTGCCTCGATCGTATTGGCAAACGCACACTGCTGGTTGTTATGCGCGTGGATGCCGACCAGTTTCCCGCTCTCCTTCAGCCCGTCCGTGTAGAAATTCACGATGTCGCGGATCTGAATCGGATAGAGTGCGCCGTAGCTGTCCACCACATACACGGCGTTTACCGGGGACTTTGACAGCATGTCCAGCGCGATGTGCAGATCCCGCTCCTGACATTTGGACACTGCCATAATGTTGCACGTCGTCTCATATCCCTTCGCCGCCGCGTCCTCTATCATGGCGACTGCCTCCGGCATGGTGTTGATATAGGTGGCGATCCGGATCAGGTCTACCGGGCTTTCGGATTTCGGACGGATCGACTCCTTATAATCACAGCGCCCCACATCCGCCATAACCGATATTTTCATGCCCGGGGCATTATCTCCCACAATGGCACGGATATCATCATCCTCGGCAAACTTCCATTTGCCGAATTTGTTCACATCGAACTGTTTTTTGTCCGCGCGGTAGCCGAATTCCATATAGTCGACACCGGCGGCAATGTTCATCTGATAGATGGCGCGGACGAAATCATCCGAGAAATAAAAATCGTTCACCAGTCCTCCGTCGCGCAGAGTGGCGTCCAGTACCTTTATGTCCTCACGGACAGACATCATGCTTCCTTTAATCTGTATCATAACTGTTTCTCCTTCAATTATCTCTGCAGCCTTTCATCGGCTGTGTACCTGTCTCAGACCGAGGCAAAACTGGAGGAACCTGTCAGTTCATCCAGAAGTTCAAAATAGTGCTCGAAGGTTTTCCGGCAGCAGCCGGGGTTTTCTATCTCTATCCCGTCCGCCCTCAGCCCCATCACCGCAAAGGCCATCGCCACGCGGTGGTCATCGTATGTCTCAATCCGGCAGGGGCGCGGCTGTCCCGGAAATATTCTGACACCGTCCGGATACTCTTCGCAGGAAATACCGGCACGTTCCAGATTTGATACGATTGCGCGGATCCGGTCGGATTCCTGCCTGCGGATATGCGCGATATTCGTGATCTGAACCGGGGCGTCCGCGTATGGGGCTGCCGCCGCCAGCGTCAGCGCCTGATCCGAGAAATCGTTCATGTCAACCGTGATCCCGTGCAGGCGGCTTTCGCACGCCGCCGAATCGGATCCTCGGCTGCCTGGCTCCCGGCTGCCGACCGAGATCCCGCACAGGTCTGAGTCTTCCGCTTCCGAATTCCTGTGCGGACCGGTGTCATCCGCTTCCGGGTTCCTGTGCGGACCGGTGTCTTCCGCTTCCGGATTACTGTGCGGCACGGTGTCTTGCGCTTATGGAGTCATGGGCGGAACGGTGTCTTCCACTTCCAGAGTACTGTGCGGGACGGTGTCTGTCTGTTAGGGGGAGCGG
>JAJBVI010000037.1 GCA_020859905.1 Lachnospiraceae bacterium
CTCCAATACCTTCAGCGCTTCTGCACAGACCTTCTCGGAATGGTCGCAGGTGAACGGATGGCCCTCGCTCATCCACGCCTTCGCCATATCCACCGTCGTGATCGCGGGTGCCTTGCCGAATCCCATCGTGCGCATAAAACCGCGCTCCTTATAGATCGCCCTGGCCTCCGCAAAAGCTTTCTTCAAAAGTTCTTCGTCAAACTCATAGTGATCCACAAACTTGAAATCTTTGTTCTCTGCCATTTCCAACGCTCCTTAAAATTCTCTAATCTTTTGCTTACCTCAGTGATGTATGCCTGTCTCTGACAGTTGTCTGAACAGTTCCTAACAGTTCATTGTCTCCGGATTTGCAACTGTTGGAGCAATCATAGACACATCTTTTTCATTTTGCAAGAGGTTTTCCCCATTTGTCCATTTCGCTTACCATGACAAAACATGGACAGAAATTCACGAAGACTTCGCGGAATTTCCCGCATTCAGATACAGGATCGCGCCGATGATCAGCAGCATGCCGACAATCTTTGACACCGTAAACTGTTCCCGGAAAAACACCGCGCCGACGACCGCGGCCACGAACGGTTCCACGGTCGCGAGCACGGAAGCTCGTCCGGCTTCCACGCGGGCCAGCCCTTTCGTGTACAGCAAAAATGGCAGAACCGTGCTGAGCAGAGCCAGCCCCACTGCAATCAGGAGCGTATTCGGCGCGGCCAGCAGCCCGACCTGCGCACCGACTCCCGACAGCGGAACCGCTCCGGCAGCCGCAACCGCAAACGTATAAAACGTGATGGTCATGGCGTCGTATTTAGCCACCAGAAATTTTCCGAAAATACTGTAAAGCGCATAGCCGAAACCGGATCCCAGACCCAGGATCAGCGCCTTTGCCGGAATCTCGCTGCCGCCGGTGAACGCTCCCGTCACAAAACCGAGACCGGCAAACGTCAGGATCAGCGCTAGGATCTTCTTCTTCGTGATACATTCCCTGAAAAAAATCGCCGACATGATCATGACAAAAATCGGCGCCGTATACAACAGAAGCGCCGGCACTGCGGAACCCCCGATGAGTTCGATCGACTCAAAATAGCAGTAATTAAACAGCACAATGCTGAAAATACCGGTGCCGATAAAGAAAGGAATATCCTTCAGCCTGATCTTCAGCTTTGACCGATCCGAGATCAGCAGATACACAAGCAGGATCAGCGCCGTGAACACTGTCCGCAGCGCCACGCACTGCATGGAATCAAATCCCGCGGCGTTTAAGATATTGATAAAAATGGAGATGATTCCCCACAGGCAGCCGGCAATAATAATATAAAATGCATATCTCATATGTTTCAGCCTTTCCTCCCAGCCGTACCGCGCCATCCGCTGCTGTCAAAAGACGGATAGATGTACCGTTTCCCATCATAATTCCCGAAACTGCTTTTTTTCAATTGTTTTCTGGAAATGTCAGGAAAAATACACTGACAAATCTTTGACAATCTTTTCAACAGCAACATTTTGTGTTATGATGAGCGGGAAAAACGAAACAGATTATCTGAATCTGTATCTTACATTTCATAAACGAATCTCAGCCATCGCTGAGCCTGTTCACAGCATCGGAAGGAGTCGTACATGAAAAACAAATCTCTTTCGACACTTGGCTTTATCATGGATTCAATGGATATACAGACGATCGCCCTGGCGCAGAACCTGCACGTAGACGCCAGCCTTGTCAGCAAATGGAAAACCGGCAGCCGTACTCTGTCCGAGAGATCCGCCTACTTTAACGATGTCATCGAATACCTGATTTCCTTCAGTGAAGAGGATGGATTCCGCCTTCTGACAGACTGCCTGCACGCGCTGTATCCGCAGGCGGAGACGGCAGATCTCACGCAGATCCGAACCATCCTCCGGAGAGCGCTGGCCAGCCAGAAGCCACTCACGCCGCCAAAAAAAGAGCGTACTTTCTTCACCGGCATGAATTCTGTCCCCGCCCTGGTCTTCGACGGCTGCGCTGGGAGACGGACCGCTATCCTGAAACTGCTGGACTATGCGGATGAAATGTCCGAACCGGGAGATCTCATCTTCCTCGACTCGGAAGAATATAACTGGCTTCTGGAGAACAGGGATTTTTCCGGAGAATTTTCGAATCGCATCATGGCACTTCTCAAAAAAGGCTTTCACGCCAAATTTGTAATCCACTATTCCACTTACAGGGAGCGGTTTATCCATCTGTTCAATGCCTGCAGCCCTCTTCTGTTCCACCGGAATGTGAAGTGGTATTACTATGAATACTATGATGAAAACCTGATCAATTTTTCCTTTTTCATCTTAAATCACGCGATCTCCCTGCTCGGGATTTCCGTGGGCGATAAGGATTCATCCTCCATCGTCTTCACGGACAATAACATGGTCATCCGGCACGAGGCCATCGCAGACTATGTTATCGCGCAGTGCCGGTGCCTGTTTGAAGATTTCGACCCGTCCGAATTTGAGACGGTCGTCAACGACATCTATCCGTTTAAACGAAAAGGATCCTTCTACTGTATGCTTCCCGCCCCGGCTTTTATGTCTGTTAAGGAATATCTGCTGAAGGAAATCCTGTCCGACAACGGTATCAGCGATGCGGACAGCCGGATCTACCTGGATCTGTACAATAAATTCCGGAAAGTCACCTCCTGTCATTATTTTAAAAAAGATATGCCGGAGGAACCGTTTATCTATATTTTCCAGCTGGAAGAAATGGTCAGGCGCATCCGTGATAAGACATTTGTCAGCGGCAGTCTGACCCTGCTGAACGGAAAGACCGTGAAGGTCACGAAACGTCAGTACGCGCAGGAAATCCGTGACCTGGCCAAAGATCTGATGAAATATGAAAATATGCAGATTGTATTCGTATCGGAGAAGGATCTTGCATCGCTTCCGTACATCAGCTGCTGGTGCCGGCAGAATCTCTGGATGGTACAGATGGACAAAGAAGGTTTCCGCCTCAGCGACGAGGTCAGTGTCGTCAATGCCGCAGCCGCCGCGCTGGAACAATGTATCCGGCGCACGCCGCCGGAGCGCAAAAATAAAGAATCCGTCCGGAAACTGCTCCTCAATCTGGCGGAGGAGCTGGAGGCGGAGGAATAAGGAACTGTCCTGAAAGACTCACACGGATGCAGCGATGCGTCTCCGGTTATAGAAAAACATCCAGACCGCCATGGCGATGATCACCGCATATCCGGCCACGCTGTAACGGTCCGGAATCTGCTGAAACACAACATATCCGATGAGTGCGGAAAAAATGATCTGAGAATAATCATACACCGAGATTTTCCTCGCCGGTGCGTGATAGTAAGCCGCCGTGATGGCAAACTGCCCGCCTGCCGCCGCAAGACCCGCGCCCAGCAGAAACAGTACCTGCACGGCGCTCATCGGCTGAAACGCGAAAAGCAGATACGGCAGCGTCACCAGGCAGGAAAACCCGGAGAAAAACAGGACGACAGATGTTCCTTTCTGCCCGTGCTGCCCCAGGACACGAACCATCGTGTAGGCAATGCCCGCACAGAGCCCGCCGCACAGCCCGATGAGCGACGGCAGAAGATCCATATTCAGAAACGTCGGTTTGATGATGAGCAGGCTGCCCGCAAACGCGCCGCAGACTGCCGTCACCTGGATCGGCGTCAGCTTCTCCTTCAGGATCAGGAAGGAAAAAATGATCACAAAAAACGGCGACATCTTATTGAGCATGGACGCGTCAGACAGCACGAGATGATCCACTGCGTAGAAATTGCAGAGAATGCCAATCGTGCCGAATCCCGCCCGCAGGATCATGTATTTCCAGTTTCCCTTCTCCACGGTAAACCTCTGTTTCTGCCGGATCATCATGATGAGAGCGATCGCAAACGCAATCAGGTTGCGGAAAAAGCTCTTCTCGACCGAAGGCAGATCTCCCGCCAGCCGCACAAACATATTCATAAACGCAAAACAAAGCGCCGACAACACTATAAACAGG
>JAJBVI010000225.1 GCA_020859905.1 Lachnospiraceae bacterium
GCGTCATCCGGGGGCTCCGCTGTATCGTCCGGGGGTTCTGCCGCGTCATCCGGGGGCTCCGCCGTATCATCAGTGGACTTTGCAGCATCCTCCAGGGTGTACAGCTCCGCGTAGCGCTCCAGCATGGTATAATTATCTTCCGCCACTTCGTGGTAGCTGGAGAGGTATATGATGAGGAGGATCCCGAGAAACAGGCAGATGAGAATCGCCATGATAGAGATGAGTATGTTTCGCCTGGACTGTTTAAACATGCGGATACCTCAGTTCATAGCCGATGCCGCGCACGGCTTTGATCACGGTCTGTGAGTTGACAAAGGCCAGCTTTTTGCGCGTAAAGGACATATAGACTTCTACATTATTGTATTCCGCGTCGCTGTCAAATCCCCAGATTTTGACCGCGAGCTGTTCGCGGCTTAAAATCTGCCCCTGATTGGCGATGAGATATTCCAGGATGCGGAACTCCTTCTCACTCAGGCGGACGCTCTGTCCGTTTTCGGTGCAGGACAGGGTGGAGGTCGCCATGTCCAGGGAGATATCCCCGAAGGACAGGGAGCCGTCGGGGGACTGGATGCTCCGGCGGCCGAGTGCGCGGAGCCTGGCCAGCAGTTCTTTTGTCTTGAACGGCTTGGTGAGATAGTCGTCCGCTCCGCTGTCGAGCCCTTCGACCTTATCGTCGGTATCTCCCTTTGCTGTCAGCATGAGGATCGGTGTGCGGATGCCGGCTTTCCGGGCGTTCCCGGCCACATCAAACCCGTTCATGCCGGGCAGCATGACGTCGAGGATGATGATGTCATAGATACCGCTCGCGATGGACTGCAGGCCGGAAATCCCATCGGCGCAGTGATCCACTTCATAATTCTCGAGGCTCAGAATCCCGGTCAGCGCCTGTGCCATTCTTTTTTCATCTTCGATCAGCAGGAGTTTCATGCGCGCTGTACCTCTGTCACGTGATAGCCGGCTTTGGCGACAATGGATTTGATCTCGCCGTCTTCAACGGGTGTCTTTGTGCGGACCTCGGCGGAATTCTTCCGGAGGTTTACTTTTGCGAAAAACCCATCCGTCTGATTGAAACGGTTTTCAATCCGCGCCGCGCAGTTCTTGCAGGTCATGCCCTCGATGCGGATGGTGCAGGTATACGGGTATTCTGAGAGATTGACATCCTTCGGGATCACCTTCTCCGCCGCGTCGCCCTCCGCACCGCAGCAGCCCTGCATCACTTTTTTGCGGTAATTGAGGATCACCGCGAGGACGATTACGATGATAATGACGACAATAATAATTGTAGCAGCCATAATATCCTCCTTTCAGATAGCGGCAACTAATTAATTTTGATTGCATCATACAACGATTTCATCTGGAAGTCAATCGCCTTCATAGAAGCAGGTGTGCTGTATATCACTTTCATAGAAGCAGGTGTGCTGTATTGATTTTCGGGTTGCTTTTCACGGATCGGCCGGGCTGAGGTCGGCAACGCTGCCGCGCCGGATCAGACGGCAGGGAAACTCGATCCGCACCGTCTCCCCGTGCCCTCCGGCGATCCGGTCGAGCAGCAGGACGACAGCCATGTGCGCCATCTCGGCGCGGGGAATATGGATGGTGGTCAGCATAGGCTTTGTGTCCTGGGATGCCTCGACGTTGTCAATGGAGATGACGGAGAGGGACTCACGCACCTTCTTTTTTTCTTTATGGAGAAGCTCCAGTACGCGGATAGCCGTGCTGTCGTTGGCGCAGAGGATAGCGGTGAAATCCCTTTTTCCCTCTGCTTTCAGTTCGAGCAGCTCTTTCAGGGCGGTCTCCGCCTCCTCCTGTGTCTGGTCGGTCTGCCTGATCAGGCTGTAATCCATGGGGATACTGTTCTGAATCATCATATTACAGTAGCCGACGTAACGGCTCTCATAGGAACAGTCGCCGATGTAGGCAATTTTTCTGTGCCCGCGGGACAGCAAATGCCGCATGGCCTGCTCCGCGGCCTTTTGCCCGTCGCAGATCACCTCGTCTACATTGAAATTCATGGAGTTCCGCCAGATGGCGGCCACATTTTTATTCTGGGCGGTGATGTGTGAGAGCAGCTGCTGCGAACAGCGCCCCAGAATAATCACGCCGTCGGATTCGGAGAGGTTCTGGGAAAACGTTTCATCCGCGTAGATGATGTGGTCGATCAGAGCCTTCTGTTTCAGCAGCTCCACTTCCAGGCTGAGGAACAGCTCGGAGAAAAACAGATCCTTCTCCAGGGATGTGATCCGCGCGAGGACAATGGAAATGTGGACGGCCGATGCCGTGTCCCGGCCGGATTTCCGGAGCTGCCGGGCCGCTTCGTTGGGGAGATACCCGGTCTCCCGGGCAGCTTCCCAGATCCGTTCCCGCAGCTCCCGGGATGCGCAGGCGGCGGATGTGTTGTTCAAAACGCGGGATACCGTGGAGACGGAAGTCCCCACCATGGCGGCGATCTGTTTCAGTGACATAAATGCCTCCTTTGTGTGTTTGTTATGAAAACATTCGCATATGAAAAGGTGTGAAAACGTTTGCATAATAAAAAGTTGACAAAAACTTTAAAATATATTAACTTATTCCCAACGATTACGAAATGATTGTAGTACGGAGGAGACAAAAACGCAAGAAAATATACAAACGTTTGCGTAGTGCTTTAGCGGGAGGGAAAGTACGCAAAGCGGACATCCGGCTTTTCATCCACAGCTGCCGCCGTTTCCGGTTTCGACGGGCGGGAAAGTACGCAAAGCAGACGAGATCGCGGATGCAGGAGCGGAACCCTGTGAAGAGTCACGGCGTGCGAAGCATTTCCATCGGCAACAAGCTTCAGGAGACATCCGGGTCGGAAAGGACGGGTACATAACATGAAACAGAACAGATTATGGAAAAAAGGAATTGCGTTCGGCGTAACGGCGGCAATGATTTTAGGAGGCCTGACGGCCTGCGGCAGCTCCGACACGGATACAGGCAGTGCGGAGGCTGAGACGGGCAGCAGCTCGAGCGGAGATACGATCACGATCACGAACGTCTCCTATGACCCGACGCGTGAGTTCTACGCGGCTTACAATGAGATTTTCGCGGCGTATTATGAGGAAGAGACCGGCCAGTCGGTCGAGATTGTGCAGTCCCACGGCGGTTCCGGCTCTCAGGCGCGTTCCGTGATCGAAGGAAGCGACGCGGATGTGGTAACCCTGGCGCTGGCGCACGACATTACATTGATTGAAGAGGAAGGGCTGATTGAAGAGGGATGGATCGAAGAGTTCGATCAGAACAGCTCCCCGTACACATCCACCATCGTATTCCTCGTCCGGGCAGGCAATGAGAAGGACATTCAGGACTGGGATGACCTTATTAAGGACGGTGTGGAAGTGATCACGCCGGATCCGAAGTCCTCCGGCGGAGCGTGCTGGAACTTCCTGGCGGCCTGGTATTATGCGGATGAGCAGTTCGGCGGCGACGAGGATCAGATGAAGGATTTTGTCTCCTCGCTTTATGATAATGTTATCGTGATGGATTCCGGCGCCCGCGGCGCGACCACGACCTTTGTGGAAAACGGACAGGGCGACGTGCTGATCGCGTGGGAGAACGAAGCGCTGCTGGCGCTTGATGAGTATCCGGGCGAGTTTGAACTGGTGACACCGAGCATCAGTATCCTGGCTGAACCCTCCGTGGCGATCGTAGATGAGAACGTGGACGGTAACGGGACGAGAGATGTGGCTGCGGCTTACCTCGAGTATCTCTATTCCGACGATGCTCAGTATCTGGCGGGCGAGAACTATTACCGTCCGCGCAATGAAGAGATTCTGGAGACATTCTCCGACACCTTCGATCTGTCTGTAAATCTCTGCACGATTGATGATTTCGGCGGATGGGATCAGGCATATGAGGATTTCTTCCAGGACGGCGCCATTTTTGATGAGATTTATAATGATTAAGTACTATAAAAGCGTTCTCAATGGACAGGCAGATGGGCAAGCTTGCTTGTCC
>JAJBVI010000106.1 GCA_020859905.1 Lachnospiraceae bacterium
CAACACTATAAACAGGATTCCCTTATATTTCAATTTTACTTTCATTACTTCCACCTCGTTTAAATATCAAACGTGCAATCCTGATCAGTCTTTCCCTATCATACGCTTTTCCGACCGATTTGTATACCTGCAAAAAAACATTTATTTAAGAGTAAAAAATACCGCTTCCCTTCCTGTGAAAGTTTTTCTTTGAAACAAAAAATCTCTGTGCCGCCGGAAATGCCATCCCGGCGATACAGAGATACAAAATCCATAGCCTCAGCTTCGCAGCAGCAGCAGCGCTTCCTCCGGGATCCGGATCGCCAGCCGCTCCTTCCGCGACAATTCAGATGCCTTCTTTTTATCCATCAGCAGGCGCAGCTGTGCACCGTTTTCCCCGCCGCAGTCCAGGATGACTTCCGACTCAAACTGCTGCTCCATCATATGGTTCACCGCCATCACCGCACAGTTCGGCGGCATTTCATCCGAAACGATCCCATCCGGCAGCGCCTCGATGTAATGTGCGCGGCTGCCGACAAACTCCAGCCGCTCCGGTACCTCGCGCTCCACTTTAAAATACATATTCCAGTCTTCGGCAAAGACTTCGTGATCCGAGATCCGCTTAGCCGGGGATATATTCCGGCAGCCGGAAAGCTTTGCAGCCGACACGGTCTCCGGATTCGCAAAAAAATCCATTTTATTCTGGATGGTCTCCACATGCCCCGCATCCAGCACGCAGACGCGGTCGCACAGATGGTACACCTCATCCCGGCTGTGCGTGACAAACAGGATGGTCTTCTGAATCATTTCAAAGAGTTCCATCAGTTCCTCCTCCACCTGCCATTTCAGATAAGTGTCCAGTGCGGAAAGCGGCTCGTCCAGCAGCAGAATCTCCGGCTCGGAGGCGAGCATGCGCGCAAGCGCCACCCGCTGCTTCTGTCCGCCCGAGAGCTGGCGCGGCAAATGATCGTTTAATCCGTCCAGCCGGAAGCTTTCGATATAGCGCTGCACTACCTGCGGATCCGGATTCTTTCCCATCCCGGCCATGATATTCTTCTCCACTGTCATATTCGGGAAGAGGGCATAGTCCTGGAACATATACCCGACCCTGCGTTTCTGCGGGATCAGATTGATCTTCTTCTCTGAATCGAAGAGAGTGCGCCCGTTCAGGACGATCATCCCCTCATCGGGCGTCTCAATGCCGGCGATGCATTTTAAGGTCATGCTCTTACCGCATCCGGAAGCACCCAGGATCGCAAAGATCTCCTGGTTGGACTGAAACTCTACATCCAGACTGAAATTCCCGATTGTTTTTCGTATCGATACTTCTATTCCCATATATATTTCCTCTGTCGCGGCTGTCGGCTTCCCTTGCAGCCGGTTCGTTATTCACCGGCAGCATTTTTTTTGGGGGGTGCCGGCATTACACTGTTTCTGATATAGTGCGGCCGTTCCGCCGGGGCAGCTTCCTTCCGCGCTTCACCGGACAGAAAGCAGATCGCTGCTGCCTCCTACCACCGCTGTACGTTCTTCAGGTTCCTGCCGGCCACCAGGTTCATCGCAACGATCACGCCGAACGCGATCAGCAGGATGATGATCACCCAGATGCCGCCGGTCAGATAATCTCCGTCCTGTATGACCATCGCAATCCGCTGTGAGATCGTCGATGTCTTGTGCGGTATATTACCAGCCAGCATGGATGTCGCCCCGTACTCTCCCAGAGCTCTCGCAAAGGTCAGGATCGTTCCCGATACAATGCCCGGACCGGAGTTCGGCACGATGACTCTCCAGAAAATCTGAATCTCAGACATGCCCAGCGTCCTCCCGGCATACACCAGATTGGCATCCAGCTGCTCAAAGGCAGCGCGCGCATTGCGGTACATCAGCGGAAAGGCAATCACCGTCGCCGCGATGATACAGCCCGCCCAGGTCTGCACAATCTTGATCCCGAGTTCATTAAACAGAAAGCTTCCCAGCGGACGTTTTAAGCTGAACAGCAGCAACAGAAAGAATCCGGCCACGGTGGGCGGCAGCACCATCGGCAGCGTGAGCAGTCCGTCCGCGATCGCTTTCGCCCTGTCCCCGACGTGGATGACTCTGCACGCCGCAAAGATACCGAGGAAAAAAGAGATGCCTGTCGCCACAACGCCGGTTTTCAGTGATATAAATAAGGGACTCCAGTCAAGGCCGGATAAAATCTCCAATACAGTATCCATAAATTCTCCCTTCTCTTGAAGACACTTTCAATCAGGCATAAGGCAAAAACCGCCTCCTGTCCGCTGTGTGGTGCGCGGACGGCAAAACAGCCATATTCCTTTCGCACCCCCTGCGTATATTGATGAAAGGCATCTGATAAAATCAGATGCCTTCCCTGTACTATGTGTCTTGTATCTCTGATGATATACTGACCCTGTCAGTGCGTAAGAGCTACAAGTCACACCCTCACCAAATTTATGCCTTTTAACTATACAAGGTGTGACCAGTAACTGCAAAGATCTGATTAATCCTCTACATCCGTATCAAAATAGTAGCTGTCAAATACAGCCTTCGCCTCGTCAGAAATAAGGAACTCGATAAAATCAGCCGCCGCTGCGGACTCAAGCTCGTCCGCGCTGCCGTTCGCAACCTGAGCAACCGGATAGATAACGTCGCCGGTCAGATCATAGCTTACAAACTCAAGGATCTCAACCTGATCCTCATAACCGTAGGTATCGGAATAATACACGGTACCAACCTCGTTGGACTGCTCCGCAACGGCCTGAAGCACCTTGCTTACATTGCCGCACTCGTTGATCTCAATACCGCCGAGCGCCGCGGAAACCTCATCCGTCGTGATCGTGGAAACATCCTCCGCCTCATCGAGCATACCAGCGTTCACCAGAGCCTGGCGTGTGTACTTGCCAACCGGAACGGAGCCGTCAGCCAGCGCAAGGCTGGACGCGTTCGCGATATCCGCAAGACCTGTAACTGTGGTCTCGCTGCCGGTATAGGTGATCACACACACCTGATTGTTTACTACATTGTGTCTGGTGCCGTCAACCACCAGTCCGTCGTCCTCCTCAAGCGTATTCATCTGCTTCTGCGCAGCGGAGAAGAAGATGTCAATACCGTCACCGTTCGCCTCCTCGATCTGAGTCAGCAGCGTCCCCGAGCTGTCATAGCTGCCGATGATCGTTACGTTAGGCTGCGTCTCATTATAAACCTCGATCAGCTCGGTCAGTACGGTCTGAAGGCTCGCCGCCGCGTAGATCGAGATCGTCGTCTCCTCAAACTGTTCAACAGACGCTTCCTCCTCTTCCTCTGCGGACAGCTCTTCCTCTGCTTCGGCCTCCTCTGCCTCTTCAACTGCGGAAGCCTCTTCCGCCGTATCATCCGTGCTGCCGGAGCTGCCGCATCCCGCCAGCATCGCGGTGCCAACCATCGCCGCAAGGATAATACTTACAACTTTCTTTTTCATTTGAAATACCCTCCTGTTTTGCATAATATAAAATATATGGCACGACATAGTACTTTTTTATTTTATAGGCTCCGCCTGTGCCTGTCAACTTTTTTATATTATGTGCCTTTTTCTGTTTTCGCAATCACTTATTCCGAATACGCATAAGTCAAAATAAGTGATTGATCGTTACCTGTCATCCCCATAAGCACGCAGGGTCTGCCCCGGCAAAGCGAAGGTATATGCTGCGGAGTCAGACCTTCTCCGCCAGGGCGCCGCTCCGGTAAGCCTCCAGCAGCTCCTCCAGTTCTCCAATCTTCTCCTTTAACAGCCTGCCGGTATCCGTATCACCGACCATTTTGCGCCGCGCCGCGTCCTTTTCATCCATGACAATGTGTGAGTGTGTACACGTCTCATTCAGCACAGTCTTCTCCAGAGATTCGAACGGTTCGTGCGCCGCGAGGATCAGGCCGTAGGAGTTGTAGATCAGCGTATAGCCCGCAATGCCGGTCTTCGACTGGTAAGCCTTCGAGAAGCCGCCGTCGATGACGAGCAGCTTGCCGCCGCATTTTATGGGGGATTCGCCCTTCTTCACGATGACCGGAACGTGTCCGTTGATGATATGCGCCCCGTCCGGATCCAGCCCGAACTCTGTCAGGATCCGATCCAGGACTTCCTCGTTCTCATAAAGCCTGTAATAGGCGTTCTTCGCCTCCTCGTGTGTCTTCTTATCATCGATAAAATACCGCTCAAACGTCGCCATTTTCTGTTTGCCGTACACCGGCGACCCCTTATGGTTCCAGATGTACCAGAGGATATCCTGGCCGTTGCGCTTCTCTCTCGGATCAAGGGAATAATATCCCCTGCGCACGTAGTGTTCCAGAATATCGTACAGCGCCTTGCCGCTGTATTTTTTGCCAAACAGCTTTACCTCCTGGAAACTGCCATCCTCATTGAGCGGCACGCACCCGTGGTAGAGCAGATTTCCGTTGTATACCTTATACAGGCTCCCCTTTGTATACAGGAACCGGATGTGCCGCTGCAGACGCTCGCTCCGGAGAAAGCTGTTCTTTAAGCGCCTCACCACGTCGTTCTCCTCGTATGTCAGATCATAGGGATGCTCTTTGTCAAAGGTCGGGAAAAATGAATCGTTCAGCTGATATTCCATACCGTCGATCCGGATCGTCCCCTTCTCCGGATCCATCTTGTCCAGAAGCAGGCGGTCATCCATCTCCCAGTCGGGATGGCGTTTGATGAGCTGTCCCTCCAGCTTGAACTGAATGATGGAGATGGCCTTGTGCATTTTCGCATCGATCTCCGCAAAGCTGGTGTCGTAGCTGTCGTCGGAAACACGCACCGCAAACGTCTTGCTGACCGGTCCCTCGTAGGACTCCAGAGCCAGGCGCATGAGCGGAACGAGGTTGATGCCGTAGGCGTCCTCCAGGATGCCCAGATTGCCGTAGCGGGCACAGATGCGCAGCATATTGCACATGCATGCCTCCGACCCGGCCGCCGCGCCCATCCAGAGAATGTCGTGATTCCCCCACTGAATGTCCACGGAATGATGCTGCATCAGATCGTCCATAATCAGATGCGGGTAAGGACCGCGGTCAAATATATCGCCGACCACATGCAGGTGGTCGATCGTAAACCGCCGGATCAGGTGAGCGAACGCGCAGATCAGTTCGGAAGCCCTGCCGGTCTCAATCACGGAATTGATGATCTCAAAATAATATGCCTCCTGGTCGGACACATCCGGGCGACCCGCCAGAAGCTCCTCGATCACATAAGCAAAATCCTCCGGCAGAGACTTGCGCACCTTTGACCGTGTGTACTTGGAAGAAGCATTCTTGCATACGCGGATCAGGCGGAAGATCGTCACGCGGTACCAGTCCGTCATATTCTCCTCATCCTCGATCTGCTCCTGGATCTGTTTGATCTTGATCTCCGGATAATAGATGAGCATCGCCAGCGTCCGTTTCTCCGGGATGCCGAGCGAACTGCCGAACTCTTCCTCAATCTTCTTCTGGATTGCGCCGGAACCGTTGCACATAATATGGCGAAACTGCTCATACTCCCCGTGAACATCTGTGATAAAATGCTCTGTTCCCTTCGGAAGGCTTAAGATCGCCTTCAGATTGACGATCTCCGTCGCCGCCGACGCGATGCTCGGGTACTGGTTCGCCAGTACACTTAAATATTTTATATCTGCATTTTCCAAAATAATTCCCCCTGTCAGTCTCTCATTCAAAATGCGTGTATCCCTGCATCGAATATCCCTGCATGTCCACAGACATGCCGCACATAACTGCGTATACCCGGAAATTCTAAGGATCTGTTACGAAATAACCTGTCATTTATCATCCGTCACAATTATCCGCAGATCACGTCTCCCATATCATAAAAGCCCGCCGGTTTCCCAGCCAGAAACTTCGCCGCCTCGATCGCTCCTTTTCCGAAGATCGCTCTGGAATACGCCGTGTGTTTGAACGTGACGACCTCGTCCGTGCCGCAGAACAGCACCTCATGCTCACCCACGATATTGCCGCCGCGGACCGCCTGGATACCGATCTCCTTTTTGTCGCGTTTCTTTCGCTCCGCGGAGCGGTCAAGCTTGTACTCATAGGCGTGATCCATAGCCTCGTTCACGGAATCCGCCAGCGCGATCGCCGTACCGCTGGGCGCGTCCAGCTTCCGGTTGTGATGCTTCTCCACGATCTCCACGTCAAATCCCGCCGTCGCCAGCGCACGCGCCGCCGGTTTCAACAGCTCGATCAGCGTGTTGATGCCGAGCGACATATTCGCGGACTTCAGCACCGCCACCTCCTCGCTCGCCGCCCGCACCGCGGCGTTCTGCTCTTCGGAAAGCCCCGTGGTGCAGACGATCACCGGCACAGATTTCTCCACGCTGTAGGCCAGCAGGGCGTCGATACAGCTCACATGAGAAAAATCGATGATCGCGTCCGCCTCCGCATCGCAGTCCGCGATCTCTGCAAAAACCGGGTATCCGTAAGGCGTCTGTGTATCAATGTCCACACCCGCCACGATCTCAATATCGTCATCCTGTGCGCACAGATCGCTGATCACGCGGCCCATGTGCCCGTTGCATCCGTTCATGATAATTCTCGTCATAAGACTGTTCCTCCTGTCGAATGTTCTTATTATACTCCCATGCGCTGCTATCGCAGCGCACCAGCATCTATTGCCCGCTATACCGCAGCCGAATATAATATTGGTTCAGGGATTTCCTTATTTCATCAATCCGAACCTTATCAACTCCTGCCGCAGAATCTCCTTATGTGCGTCCTCCATCTCGCTCAGCGGTGCGCGAAGCGGTCCGGCCTGCATGCCGAGCATCTCCATGGCCGCTTTCACCGGGATCGGATTCACCTCGCTGAACAGGGCATTGATCAGCGGAACCGCGTCGATCTGAATCTTCATCGCCCTGCTGCGGTCGCCCTCCAGATACTCCATCACCATGTCGTGCGTCTGGCGCGGCGCGATATTTGAAAGTACGGAGATCACACCGATGCCGCCAATGGAGAGCAGCGGGAGCACCTGTCCGTCCTCGCCGGAGTAAAGTTCCAGATTGCCGTCACACAGGTTCATCATCTGCGCGGCCTGCGCCATATTGCCCGTGGCATCCTTGATGCCCACGATATTCTCGACGTTCTTCGTCAATTCCGCCACGGTAGCGGGAAGAATGTTACAGCCCGTGCGGGACGGAACATTGTACATCACCAGCGGTACGGAGACCGCATTCGCTATCGTCGTATAGTGCGCCGCAAGACCCTTCTGCGTCGCCTTGTTATAGTAAGGCGTCACAACCAGCACAGCATCAGCACCGACATCCTGCGCGGCCTTCGACAGTTCGACTGCCGTCCGGGTCGAGTTGCTGCCGGTCCCGGCGATCACCGGAATGCGGTGCTTCGTGAAATCCACCGCCGCCTTAATGACATCCACATGCTCCTGCTCTGTGAGCGTAGCGCTCTCTCCTGTCGTGCCTGTGATCACGATGCAGTCGGTCCCGTTCTCAATCTGATAATTGATATTCGTCTCGAGTGCCTCATAATCCACATCAAAATTGTCCTTCATCGGTGTCACGATCGCAACGCCCGCTCCTCTGAAAATCGACATCGTCATTTCCTCCTTCTGCTTTTCCTTACATTTCTTTCTTTAATCGGGCAGGAGGCGGCTTTTCGCCTCATGCCCGCCTGCGCCGGCCGCACACCTTACGCGGCCGTGCGCATTATAAAAGGACCAACTGAGAGCCGGTCCCTGAAATATACGTATGGTATGATCCAGTGATAGCGCTCCATCCCAAAGGCGATGACAGTCACAGCATTCTTCACGCTGCGCCCAAGCGGTGACCCTCCGAAACCGGCTCACCCTTTCGGCATGCTCTCCTTTCCACTGCGTTCCTCTGCTTCCGGCGCATCCGGCAGTCTACTCATAGAGTATGCAACCTCTATCTCCAATATCTAAGATTGTGTCCTTTTTGTACGTACTCAAAATTGTATTTTTTTAAGTACAGGGAGACTATAGCACGGAACAATCCCCTTGTCAACCATTCTTTAACATTTCAGATCCTGATTTTTGAAAAATATTTTCGAGAAATCAATTGTCAGATCATCATAAATGCGCGATTTTACAGCGTCTGAAAAAGAAAAATCATCCATATCATCATTTTCCAGATCATAAACTGTGATACGATTCTTATCTGCATCTAAAATCCAGTATTCCCTGACTCCTGCCATGCGATATTTAAACAATTTAATCGAATAATCCATCCTTTTGCTTGCCGGAGAAACCACCTCTATAATCCAATCCGGCGCACCCGTACATCCCTTTTCCGTCAATTTAGCCGGATTACAAATAACCGATATATCCGGTTCAACATATGTTTTATCGTCAGCATTTAACTTCACGGCAAACGGAGCCGGATAAACCTCGCAGGAACCGCCTTTTCGTCTGATATAATCTTTAATCTGATAATGCAGTTCGAAAACCAGCATCTGATGTCTGCGATTCGGCGGAGCCATGTCATAAAGCTGTCCGTCGATCAATTCCGCCCGTTTTCCTTCCGGCAATAAGTATATATCATCAATCGTATAAACTTTTTCTTTTAATAACGGCATTCTATACATCCCTCAGCCGATCTGTCATCTCTTTGCACGCGGCGCTCTGCGGATAAATCAGGCTCGTGCACAGACAGAGCCGGCATCCGGGAAGCGGTTCCCTCAGATCAATCTGAAAAACTGTCCCCTTTTCGAGTTCGCCCCTCACATAGAGAGCCGGCACAAAACCGATCCCCATACCGGACCGGACCAGAGAAAGGATCATCTGCATTGTTGAAACCTCATATTCCGGGCTGACGGACACATGGTTTTCCGAGAAAAACTGATCGACGCCGGTGCGGACCGCCGTTCCCGGAGACAGAAGAATAAACGGCTCCCAGGCGAGTTCGGACAAACAGCGCGGACGCTCCGCCAGATGCCGGAACTTTTCTCCGGCAATCAGGATATTATCATAATCCGCCAGCGGAGTCAGGAGTACTGTCTCATCAACATGAAACGGATCGGGTAACACCGCAAAGTCGATCAGTCCTGACTTCAGCTGCGCATACAGACTCTCCGGCGCATCGAGCGACAATCTGACGCGGACGCCCGGATAATCTGTCCGGAAACGCTCTATATATGGCTGCAGGAAATACTGCATCACCATCTCTGTCGCGCCGATCTGTATCATGCCGTTTTCCAGATCCCGGTACTGTTTTAATTTTCGCTCCGCGGACTCCAGATGCTCACACGCCGTCTCCACATGCCGATAGAGAAGCTCTCCCTCCGGTGTCATCTCCACGCCCTTTTTTGAACGGATGAACAGCGTACACCCGAGATAATCTTCCAGCTCCCGAATCGTACGGCTGACCGTGGGCTGGGACAGATAGAGTTCCTCCGCCGCGGCAGTCATGCTCTTATTTTTTGCCGTACTGTAAAAAATCCTGTAAGAACCAAAATTTCCGATCATAGTTATTCCTTCTGTTTATTGAACCATGAGTTCCGCCGTACTCAGTTCATTATATCACCTGAATCCTATCCATTCAACTGTGAATGGCATAGCCAAAGCTGCGTATTTTACATCAATTTCAATAAGATTTATAATAAAAATGCATAAAACATGAACGAAAAACAGGATGTATGACCGGGAAATCTTCCTGCTGAAACAATAATAATAAACATACATCCGGAGCAAAAAGGGGGCGAAAACATGAAGAAGAGAATTTTAAGTATCACATTATGTATTGCCTTTGCCGGCGCTCTGCTCGCCGGCTGCGGAAGCGAAAGCGGCACAGACACATCCTCCTCCGGTACGGATTCTGCGGCACAGGAAAGTTCTGATTCCGCTACAAAGGACAGCACAGATTCCGGAGAAGAAACCTATGAACTGGTTGTGACCTCACACGATCCGAGAACCTCAGCCACCGGAGAATTTCTCGAGGCGTGGGCGGCGGCCGTGCGGGAAGCGTCCGACCGGCGCATCAATATCATCATCCAGCACAACTCTACACTGGCGGGTGCAAACGAATCCTATGATTTTGTGCTGGAGGGTAAGACAGACATCGCCTGGGGGCTGCAGTCCGCCTACGCGGATGAGTTTCCGATCACCGAGGTATTTTCCCTGCCGATGCTCGACATCGACGACGCGGTTGAGGGTTCCGAGGCTCTCTGGAAGTTCTACAACGAAACAGATTATCTGGATGAGGAGTACAGCAAAGTACATGTGCTCCTGCTCCATACAAACTGTCAGTCTCCCATCGCCCTGGTCGATCAGAAGATCACCACGGTCGAAGAGCTTTCAGCCCTGAACATCCGGGCTAATGACGGACCGGCCGCTCTCATGGCGGAAAATCTCGGAGCGACACCCGTATCCGTCACAATCAACAACCTGTACACATCGCTGATGAACCGGGAGTCCGACGCGGCGATCACCGACTGGCACGCGATCCGCGCCTTCGCGCTGAACGGTGTCTGCGATTATTATCTGGACGAGAACATGGGAGTGTCTACCTATTTTATGGTGATGAATCTGGACAGCTATAACAGCCTGCCGGAGGATCTGCAGGAAATTCTGGATGAGACGAGCGCCGAAGCAATCCAGTACGCCTCCATCTGGAATGTGTACGAGGAAGAGGTGCGGAACCTGATCACACTGGTTGATCCGAGAGCCATCTACACCTTCAGCGATGAGGAAGAAGCAAAGCTGCAGGCTGCCGCGGAAGAGACCGCCGCAGACTGGATCGAAGAAGTGACAGAACTCGGCTATGATGGTCAGGCAATCTATGACAAGGCCGTAGAGTGCATCGAAGCTGTAAAACAATGATTTTTTAAACACAGACATAATATGATACAAGGGACAAAACGGTATGATACTACCAGATAAACATTCAGGACAGCCGACAGAAGCTGTCCTGAAAAACAGAAATGAGATATATTATGTATACAAAACGCCATATACTGCTGTATATCGCCGGCCTGTTTGTCATGGCCTTTGGTATTGTGCTGATTAAAAAAGCCGGGGTCGGAGTATTCCCCGTCAGCGCCATCCCTTCTGTCCTGGCGGATCTCCTGCCCCTGAGCTTCGGCAATACAACCATCCTGTTCCAGCTGGTCTGTTTTATCCTGATCTTTGCGGTTCAGAAAAAAACGGACGTGAAGTCACTGCTGATTCTTCCGACAGCGATCGCATTCGGTTATATCATTGACTTCTATATGTTTCTGCTGCCATCCGGCGAACCTGTACTGTGGCTGGCCTACGTCATCTGCCTCGCCGGGATCTGCGCCACGGCATTGGGAATCTCCATGATCGTCAAAGCTGATCTGATGCTTCCCTCTCCGGATGCCCTGATCCGAGCCATCAGTCTCAGATTCACGCATCCGCTCTCCCGCGTAAAGATGGAGGGCGACGGCATTTATGTAACCATAGCACTTGTACTGGAACTGATTTTTTTCCACCATCCGGAATCTGTATGGTTCGGCACAGCTTTATCTGTTCTTCTGACCGGTCGTCTGGTAGGCGTTTTTTCAGGATGGATGTCTGAAAATCAGACCGGATGATAAAAGCAAAGAGGAAACCCGTCAGAACATGCATCGAACAGGAGGCAGCTTTCGTTGCGCGGGGCGGTGCGGCAAAGCTGCAAAATTTCCTTACGCGCACCTGTGCATATAATAAATAATACCGCGGCGGAAAGACAAATCCCCGCCGCGGAAAAAAGAAACAGTAAGATTCATATGTAACCTTAACCGAAGAACGCCGTGGCGATCGGCATAAATGCAATACACACCACAAAGGAAATCACAGCAAACAGAATCGTATATTTATATGTATCCTTTATGTTTACATGTCCCGGTCCGAAGAAGAACGGAGACGGAACCGCAGCGGACGGCGTAACCGTCGCCATACCGGCAGCCAGCGCAATCATAACCGTGAATGCCGCCATATTGGTGTTCCCGGTTCCGAGGAGTACGGCGCCGATATTGAAGAACAATACCATCGTAACCGTATTCGAGAGGAAGTTCGTCATGATGATCGACAGCAGGAACAGGATGACAATGATACCGAATGTCGGCAGGCCGCCGAGGAGCGGCTGCAGGACATTGCCCAGCCAGGTCTGGATACCGGTCGCCTCAGAGGACAGCGGCGTCGCAAACATAGACACGGTACCCGCAAAGATCAGCGGCGGCCAGGGAACCTGTTTCAGCGCGTGCGGCACATTCAGCACCGGCTTGCCGTTTGCCGGAATGATCGCCAGGAAAGCGATCGCCAGGATGGCCGGAACCACAACACCGCAGTCATTCAGATAACTGAAAACTGTAGAAACATTCGCCAGAAGCGAAGGCGCCAGAACGAAGAAAATCACGCAGACAAACACAACTGCTGAGATAATACCCTCCTTGCCGAGCGGCTCCTGCTTTGCTTTTACTTCCTCCACGTCAAAGTTCTTGAACGCGCTCGTATCCGGATTCCAGATCCGGCAGATCAGCATGATAACCAGATACATAATGATCGCATACGGAACACCGATGGCAAGCCACTGCGCATAAGTAATTGTAATGCCGAACTGCGTTTCCAGGGAGGCCATGATAATATTCGGAAGCGCGTGCGCGATCGGGGAACAGATGGACAGAAGCACATTGCCGAGCATAACGCCGGTAAAGATACAGGTATAGAAAGGCTCGCCCTTCTTTACTCCCATCTCCTTACACAGAACCTCTGCGATACCGATGTAGATTACAGCCAGTGACAGGTTGTCCATGAAAAGACCGATGATGATGTTGGATGCGAAGAACATCGCCAGGAACGCGTACGGCCTGCCCTGCACAAACCTCCGTGTGACAAAAAACATGGCGATCTTATTGATAACGCCCGTCTCACTCAGACAGACGTTCAGAACCATGTATACCAGCACGGTGATCACAACAAAATGCCCCAGAGATCCGGCCCACACCTCGGTCGCCGTCATCGCCTGTGTCATAACCATCAGGCCGAGAGCCAGTATGGATACCCAGTGCGTATTCACAGTCAGCCACAGATACAGGACCGGGATGAGAATCGCGATGACACGGACACCCAGAGTCGTCAGCCCGTTCGTCGGCTGAAGTACAGCTGCGATCACAATACCGATCACCAGCGCGATCAGATAATGAATATAATTTTTTTTGTCTGCTGCCTGCATGATAAAATCTCCTTTCTCGTAGCAGATTCGCATTTCTGAACATAGAAATGTTAAAAAATTAAAATACTATTAAAATATTTTATTCTGTATTCTTGCTATACAGTCAATAAAAAACAGCGGTCTGGAATGAAAAAACAGGCATTTTCGCTCAATTTTTCCCATTTCAAACCACTGTTTCGTGCAAAATCACAGGATAACCGCAATCCCGTCCGGTTATTACTCACAAACGTCTTTTCTGACACTTATCTCGTAGGCGGCATCGGCATACTCCCGCAGGGTATCTCCGAGCACCCGCCCCGTAAGTATGATATCTGTCTCCTCCGACCGAAGGCGGAGCATAGACAACAGCTCATCCTCCGAAATGATGCCGTAATCCACCAGCCCCAGAACCTCATCCAGGATCAGCTTACTGCATTCCCCGGTCTGAAGCACCTTCCTGGCAAAGTTCATGCCGTTTTTCATGTTCATCTGCTCGTCAAACTGACCCTGTGCATCCAGTTCTTCATAATTCCGGTCGGTTTTCTGAAAACGGAACACACGGATCTCCGGCTCCAGACGCTTCAGAAAGGTGATCTCATCCTCATTTTTTCGTTTCAGAAATTCGATGATAATGACGGAGCCCGCACCGCTTGCCTCATGTATGGCGCTGCCCAGGACGGCAGACGTCTTCCCCCGTCCGTTTCCGAAATATACCTGTATCTTTCCCATGCTCATGGTTTTCTTCCTCCGGTTGTATGTAATGACCGATGCACTACAAGATAACACATTTCCGCCAAAAACACAAGACCGGCATTCGGTTCCCCGGTATCAGACCGGCATTCGGTACTCCGGTATCAGCATCGGTTCTCCGGTATCAGTCCTCTGGAATAAGATCCAGCTTATTAACGGAAACCTCGTAGGCCACTCTCCGCTCCGTCTCATCCTCGCTGATTTTTTTTACATACTCCCGGCTCTGGATACGCCCTTCCAGATAAATATGGCTGCCGACCTCAAAACCGGACGCAAAACGGGCATTCCTTCCCCAGCAGATGCACGGTATGTAATCGGACTTCCCATAGGATCGATTGACCGCCAGCAGGACATCCGCGATCTCTCTGCCGAGCGGTGTCTTGCGATAAACCGGCTCCTTGCAGATAAATCCCTCCAGGCAGATAAGGTTCGTATTCTCTCCCTCCTCCATCTCATCCAGAAACTCCAGTTCTCTCACGAAAACAGAGAGAACGAGCCGGTTTTTCCTCTCCTCATGGCGGTTGTAGGAGCGGAACTGCCCGCTGACCCGGACAATCTGCCCCGTGTAATCACGTTCCGTGTCAATCAGCCGTTCGGATACCATAAGGGGTATGAAATCCGCGTTGCTGCTCAGCCGGTTCACCGCGATCTCTACCATATAAAACCCTTCCCCGTACACCTCATGGCTGTAGCGGAAATCAGAAACAATCTCCCCGGTCATAGTCACCTGGTTGTTTTCAAACATTTTATCTGTCATACCGTATGCTCCCTTCTTCACATGTACTTTACTCTGTGCTTTCATTTCCTATATTTTACTCGCAGGATTCTGTTATAGAACCGCGGCCGGCCTTCATTTTTTCGGTCAGCCGTTTTTATGCATGTGCTCATCATAGCATAAAAAAGCATCGAATACACGCACTTTGTGTCAATAACAGAATTTTGAACAATATTTTCTTGCCAAAATTATATTTTGTGCTACAATGAATACCGTTTAAAAGGGAGAACGGCAATGACAGATATAAAAAAAGAGGAATATTACAGAACAAATGCGGATTCCATCCTTTATGCCAATGGGAATCTTGTCCTCGGGATATCGGAAGAGGGAAGGGTTCTGCAGCTGAGCGACAATGATTTTGTCGATATGGCTGCGAATACAACGGATGCCGCCCGGTTTGAAAAGGATATCCTTATCAAAAAGGACGGCACACTGGTGAGTCCGACTCCGATGATCCGGAACTGGGATCACATCACAGCTGTAGGCGGCGGCATGAACGGTTCCTATAAAAAATTTTACGTCGGTCTGAGAGACGATCACACGCTGATCGCCACAGGCTCGAACGCCTGCGGTCAGGGCAATGTCTCCGACTGGGAAAATGTATCTGCCGTATCGTGCGGTTACCGACACACGGCCGCTCTGCTGGCGAACGGACGGGTTATCGCGGCAGGCTCGAATAAAAACGGTCAGTGCAATACATCCGGTTGGGAGGATATCACTGCTGTCTATGCGGCTCTGGACTCTACCTTTGCCCTTGCAAAAGACGGCACGGTGCTGTCAGCCGGCGGGTCACGGTACTGCTGTGATCTTTCGGGATGGACCGGAATCGAAAAGCTTGTGGTCTCAGAGGGAACGATCAGCGCCACATGGAACGGCGGCGTTACTCTTGCGGGACTGAAAAAAGACGGCACCGTGCTTACAACCGGCTTTAACACGAACCCGAAACACGGCGATAAAGCTTGGCATACAGAGGACTGGGAGAACATCGTATCCATCTCATCCCACGGAGAGCATCTGCTGGGTCTGAAAAAGGACGGAACTGTGATCGCAGCCGGTCCGAATGACAGGGGACAGTGCAATGTATCCGAATGGAGAGATATCATCGGCATCTACGGCGGATACGGGAGTGTCTCTGCCGGCATACAGTCTGACGGACATGTCGTCTATACGGCGCACCGCGTGGAACCCGGACGGGTCACCTATAAGATTACCCTGAGCAAACCCATGGTTTCCCGGGAAAAGCTGTTTTCTGAAGAATCCTCCGAACCGGCAGAGACTCCCGCCGTCTGATGACCGGGAGTTAAAGATCGGTCCTAACAGTACAGCTGAACACCGGCTGTATAAAAACAGACATATATGATCAGACTGACATGCCTGCTTCGCAGGCACCAACATTTATAAAAGCCTGCTTCACAGGCACCAGCATTTATAAAAGCCTGCTTCGCAGGCAAAGAACCGGAGATATGAGAGTATGAAAACAACCAGAGAAGACATCCGCAATATCGCGATCATCGCACACGTTGACCACGGAAAGACAACCCTCGTGGACAACCTTCTGAAACAGTCCGGCGTATTCCGGGAAAACCAGGTCGTCCTGGAACGCGTGATGGACTCCAACGATATCGAGAGAGAGAGGGGCATCACCATCCTCTCCAAAAATACTGCGGTCGTTTATAAAGGAACAAAGATCAACATCGTGGACACACCCGGCCATGCTGACTTCGGCGGAGAGGTGGAGCGCGTACTGAAAATGGTGGACGGCGTGATTCTGATCGTCGATGCCTTCGAGGGCGCGATGCCGCAGACCAAATTTGTCCTGATGAAGGCACTGGACCTGGATCTCCCGGTCATCGTATGCATCAACAAGATCGACCGTCCGGAGGCGCGCCCCGACGAGGTAATCGACGAGGTGCTGGAGCTGTTCATGGATCTGGACGCGTCGGATGAGCAGCTGGAATGCCCGTTCGTCTACGCCTCCGCAAAGTACGGCTACGCAGCCCTGAATCCGGACGACGAGCCGAAGGATATGGAGCCGCTGTTCGAGACCATTTTAAATTACATTCCGGCGCCCGCCGGAGATCCGGACGCCAACACGCAGGTGCTGGTCAGTACGATTGATTACAATGAATACGTCGGACGGATCGCGGTCGGCAAGGTGGACAACGGCTGCATCCGGGTCAACCAGGATGCCGTCATCGTCAACGCACACGATCCGGACAAACAGCAGAAGGTCCGGATCAGCAAGCTGTATGAATTCGACGGGCTGGACAAGGTGGACGTCAAAGAAGCGCGGATCGGCTCGATCGTCGCCATCTCCGGCATCGCAGACATCCATATCGGAGATACCATCTGTGCGCCGGAGCATCCGGAACCCATCCCCTTCCAGAAAATATCCGAGCCGACGATCGCGATGAACTTTCTCGTAAATGACAGCCCGCTCGCCGGACTGGAGGGCAAATACATCACCTCCCGCCATATCCGCGACCGCCTGTTCCGGGAGTTGAACACCGACGTCTCCCTCCGCGTCGAGGAGACAGACAGCGCCGACTGCTTCAAGGTGTCCGGACGCGGAGAGCTTCATCTCTCCGTGCTGATTGAAAACATGCGCCGCGAGGGCTATGAGTTTGCCGTATCCAAAGCGGAGGTTCTCTACCGCACAGATGAGAACGGAAGGCAGACAGAGCCGATGGAACTGGTCTACGTGGATGTACCGGAGGAATTTACAGGCATCGTCATCGAAAAGCTAAGCCAGTGAAAAGCGGAGCTGCAGAACATGGGCGGCATCAGCGGCGGCTATACCCGCCTCACCTTTCGTATGCCGGCACGCGGACTGATCGGTTACCGCGGCGATTTCCTGACCGATACAAAGGGAAACGGCATCATGAATACCATTTTCGACGGATATGATCTTTACAAGGGAGATATCCAGTACCGGAAGCTCGGCTCTCTCATCGCCTATGAGCCAGGCGAATCCGTGGTCTACGGCCTGTTCTCTGCCCAGGACCGCGGCGCCCTGTTTATCGGTCCGGGTGAGCGGGTCTACTCCGGCATGGTCGTCGGGCAGTGCTCCCGCTCCGAAGACATCGAGCTGAACGTCTGTAAGAAAAAGCACCTGACCAACACACGTTCCTCATCCGCAGATGAGGCTTTGACCCTTACACCGCCGCGGATCCTGAGCCTGGAGCAGGCGCTGGATTTCATCGACACGGACGAGCTTCTGGAGGTCACCCCGGAGAGCCTGCGCATCCGGAAGAAAATCCTTGACCCGACCCTGAGGAAACGGGCCGCCATGAAGAAATCACAGTAAAAGGAAACGACCGCTTCGGATAACCGAAGCGGTCGTTTTTCTTTACTTCATTCGCCTTGCAACTCTACATTTCGATTGGTTTTGCGTTCGGCAGCTCCTGGAAATACTCCAAAGCCGTCAGGATGATCGCCAGGGTATATACGGCAAAGCCCACACCCATGATCAGTGAAAACGGCCAGTACGGCAAATGCAGGATCTGAGACGCTTTTCCGACGGAGTAGTTCGTACTTACCTGTCTGAAAGACTGAATCGTCAGAAGCAGGCAGAAGAACGCGCACACCAGCTGCAGGATACCGTTCAGAACGCAGCGCCCCTTCGGCGGCAGCTTGTTCACAAAGAGATCTACCCTTACATGGCCGTTCTCTAACTGTGTGACGCCGAAGCACAGGTACATCATAATGATCATACCCAGCTCAACCATCTCCATGTTGCCCAGCACACGATAGTTTGTAAACAGATGCAGGATAACGTCTATCACCGTCACAACCATGGCATACATCAGAACAACCATAGATATATACCGAATCGCATGGCAAAATTTCTCTAACCCGGAGCGGAATTTTTTCATAAAAACAACTCCTTTCTGGATTGCTTCCTAAAACAGTTACTGGTTATTGGCGATGCACTCCATCGCGGTGTCATAGATGGCCTGGCCGTCATAACCCGCCGCATCCATGGACTCAATCCACTCGTCGATGGTCTGCTGTGCAACTTCTTCCAGCTTCGCCCTCTCCTCATCGCTCAGAGTATAAAGCTCATCCGCTACGGCTTCTTTCACTTCCTCTTCATACTGATCCCATACTTCCGTATACTTCAGGGAATCCGCCGCCACGTCGTCCAGCAGCTGCTGCAGCACTTCCGGAAGCGCGTCATAGGAATCCTGGTTCATAACCATGAAGTAGGTAGAAACGCCGATGTTCTCATCCAGATACCAGGACAGAACCTCATCCAGCGAGAAGGAATTGACCGCATGCCAATCGGTAATGCATCCGTCAAGTGTGCCCTTGTCAAGGTTGCTGTACAGATCATTAATGGAAACAGATACCGGGTTCGCGCCGAAGTTCGTGATAAAGTCGGTCGGCGGTCCGGCATTGCCGCGCAGCTGCATGCCTGCAAGATCATCCAGTGTCTCGATCTTTGTGCTGACAGTCTCAATCGCGCTCTGGCAGTTGGTATGAAGCAGTAATACATGGAAGTTGGAATACTCCTCATCCATATAATCCGTAGTGTTCCAGAACTCCCAGATTGCCTGCGAACCGTTGGTCGCGCTCTGGATATCGATCAGGGGAAGCATGAACACTTCGGTTACAGGGAAGGTGTCCGCGTAGAAGGACTGCAGACCCCATCCGATATCTGCGGAGCCGTTCAGTATATAATCATAGGTATCCTTCGGACCCGCGAGTGTAGCTCCGTGGTAAACCTCGATGGTCAGATACCCTTCGGAAGCCTCCTCGACTGCAGCCGCGAAATTGTTCAGGAATGTACCTGTCGCGGAATTTTCCGGATCATGCTGGGTCAGAGTAAGCGTATAGGTCTGATCCAGACCGCTCAGGTCATATTCGCCGATGCCGGACTCATCATCCGCATCCGCGGTCTCCTCTGTATCGGCATCCGCCTCGTCTTCCGCGGAAGTCTCCTCCTCCGCGGATTCGGTGGTGTCGGTGGTGTCACCGGAATCTTCCGATGAGCTGCCGCAGCCGGCCATTGCGCCCATGGACACCACAAGTGCCCCGGCAAGTACGATAGAAATCACTTTCTTTTTCATAAAATCCTCCTTCTTTTTTGCGTATACGGTGCATGTGCGCCGTATACATTAAAATATTGAAAACTATATCTCCGCTATCCGGCGGAACCGTATAGCAGAGTAGGCAGCCCCAGTGACAGCGGCTTGATCAAAGCAACGATAAGAACCGTCACGACCAGTGCAATGACAAACGGCACAACGCCCTTGAAGATCTTCATGATCGGCACGTCCTTCGCGATACCGCCCATGACGTATACGCACATGCCCACCGGCGGCGTGATCAGACCAAGCTGCATGATCATTACCATCAGAACGCCGAACCACACGGTGTTCATGCCCATCTGTTGGACAATGGGCAAAAAGATCGGCGTCAGAAGCACGATCAGCGGCAGCGAGTCGATAAAGCAGCCCAGCACCGCGTAGATAGCCAAGATCAGCAGGATAACCACGAGATTCGGCAGATTCGACGCTGCGATCCCGTTCGCCAGAGTGGTCGGGATCCGGGAAATCGTAAGGAAGTAACCGAATATGTACGCGCCTACCATGATCATGAAAATCATGCAGGATGTCCGCAGCGTATCCGCCAGGGACTTCCGAATATTCTCCCAGCTTGCCTTTCTCTTTCCGATAAGGAACAACAGTGCGATAAATGCTCCGACTGCAGCGCCCTCGTTCGCGCTGAAGATACCGCTGAAGATACCGCCGAGCACGATCACAAACAGGATCAGAATCGGGATAACGCCCTTCAGCGACTGCATCTTTTCCTGCATGGTAACCTTTTCGCCCTTCGGAGCCAGGTCAGGATTCATCTTAACCTGAATCATGATGGTCATGACATAAACCGCGGCCAGCAGAATGCCCGGGATAATACCGGCGGCAAACATCGTGCCGATCGATACTTCCGCCGCTATGGCATACAGGATGAATCCCGTGCTGGGCGGAATCAGGATGCCAAGCGTACCGCCCGCCGCTATGGAGCCGCAGGCCAGCGTGTCCTTATAGCCGTATTTCCTCATCTCCGGCAGGCAGACGACGCCGAGCGTGGCGGTGGTGGCTGTCGAGGAACCGCAGATCGCCGCAAAGAACGCGCAGGCTACGATCGTTGCGGAAGAAAGACTTCCCGGAACCCGTCCGATCCATTTATGGCAGAATGCATATAGATCCTGACTGATCCCTGCATAAAAGGCAAACTGCCCCATCAACACAAACAACGGAATTACCGAGTAGGAATAATTCGCGATCGTACTGAACGGCACGGACGAAAACAATCCCATCGCGCCTTTCATGTTGACAATGATCGCATAACCGAAGAATCCTACCACGACCATTGTGAAACCGATGTTCATACCCATAAACAGCAGAACCAGCAGCACAATGACACCGATAATTCCGATTACCAATGGACTCATAAGCTCTCTCTCCTTTCTGTAAAACAGCCATTTCTGTTCTTTTCGAATAAAAAATACTCCCTGTACAGGCTGTCGTCAGATGCCTGTGTTCTGTAATGCCTCCTTTCTGACTATACCGTATGCCTGTTTTGCTGATTGTATACGGCATGTACTCGTACCTCTACTCAATCAAAATTCTATTCTGTATAGCAGCTATACATTCAAGTACTTTCTGTCCGGTAACCGAAATTTTATGAAGTATTACATAAAATTTTTCTTATTTTCTTGTAATTTTTGTCAATAATTCACAATGTATTTTTTGGGATACATCTATTGACATCATTTTTTCTATTCATCTTTCACAAGTGTGCCGGTCACAGACATGCCCGTCCGAAACATCACGCCGCCCGCGCGTGGTTATATATTGACCTCAACCTCTTCTGCAGTTGTTATACACCATCACGCTGCCCGCGCGTGGTTATCTGTTTCACAGGACGAACTTTCCCATGAAAAAACGGATACGCACCAATCCGAACCGCCGGCAGTCCTCCGCCCGCAGCCAGTCGATGCGTATCCGCTCATATCCTAAGGATAAACAAAAATCAGAACATATCCGGAAGCCACTTCTTCGGATCTACATCCAGGAACTTCGACCTCGCAAAATGATCTTTCAGCTTAAACGGCATCGTGCAGTCGAAGATCGTCTTGCAGGAAATGCCCACATCGCTGATCAGCGGGCTGTAGGACGGCTCCTGGGAGTGATCCAGCGGATGACATCTCACACCCGGAATCGTCACCGTGTCAATATCTCCCTGGTAGCGCGTATTCAGCGCCCAGAGCACGTCATTGCTGTCGAACGGATCCACATCCTCATCCACCAGGATGACATGCTTCAGTTCCGAGAACGCGGAGAACGCGAGCAGCGCAGCCTGGCGCTGACGTCCCTCATCACTCGGGATACTCTTCTTAAACTGCATGATCGCCATGTACTTGCCGCCTCCCGACGGGTGTGCGTATACATTCAGCAGACGCCCGGGCATCGCAGTCTCTACCATATTGATGATGCTGGCCTCAGTGGGAAGTCCCGCCATATGCACATGCTCCTCGGAAGGACCGATCGTGGTCTGCATGATCGGGTTCTCTCTGTGGGTCACGGCCGTCACCTTGATGATCGGAACCATCGGAGCGGGACCGGTCTGGCCCGGGAACTCCGGCATCGCCTTGCCTGTACCCGTGGAACGATCCTCCGGCACTCTGTCATGCGGCATCAGCAGACCTTCGATTACATATTCCGCGTTTGCCACTGCCGTCTCATCAATCGTCAGGCACTTGCACAGCTCGACCGGTTTCTGACGGATCGCGCCCGCACAGCCCAGCTCGTTGTATCCGATCGGGGTGGTCGGCGGCTCAAAGCCGGACGCCAGATAGATCGCGGGATCCAGACCGATGCTGACGGAAATCGGCATCGGCTTATTCAGCTTCTCATACTTATCATAGAACGCGCCCAGATGTCTCGCGCCCGGAGTGATCCACATGGACAATTCATCCGCGCTCTGCAGACAAAGCCGGTGAATCGTCACATCTGTATCGCCGTTCTCCGGGTCGGTACCTGCGCAGAGACCCATCGTCACATATGGACCGGCATCCTCCGGTGTATTCGTCGGTGCAGGAACAAGCTTGCGAATGTCAAATCCCTCATCTGTCGCGTAATGCACAACCTCCTGGCACGGAGGCTTGTCCCCGGCATACGCCGCCGGCGGAATCGGCTGCTTCACGGCATCGCGCATGAAGAATCCCAGCCGCTCGGGCTCCGTATCCAGAAGCGCAGCCACTCTCCTGCGGCTGGCAAGCACGCCAATGATCACTCTCGCTCCCGGATGCCCTTTGACATTATTAAACACCATGGCCGGACCGATCTTCGTCGGGCGCATCACAGTTCCCCCGGCACCTACATAACGGTAAACGCCGGAAAGCTCAGCCTTCGGATCTACTTCGACATCCGTCTCCACATACTCGCCCGGAAGACTTTTGAGCAGCTCGATCGCAGAACGCAGATCATTTACGTTGTTCATAAGAATCTCCTCCTTCATAAAATAGCAGATTTACACAAAAAAATCTGCAGGAATCCATTTTCTCTACTCCGTATCAGTATAACACTGTATAGCCGATATACAGTTATTACTTTTTTATTTTAAAACTGCACAATTTTCTCCTCAGGTTTCTGTACAATATTACTATGCAGAAAATTTAATCTTTCTTTTGACTGTATAGCGCTATACAGATTATAATGAGCGTAAGCTACAAGCTGTGCAGCAGAGTGTAAACAGACAGACACGTCGCGCTTGCGCGTAAGGAATACACAAAAAGGAGATCAGATAATTTATGAAGCGTTTGATCATCGGCATCAGCGGAGCCAGCGGCATCCCCATCACAGTCAGCGTCCTGCGCGCTTTGCGGGAGCTTCCGGACTGGACGACCTGTCTCGTTATTTCAGGAGGCGGCGAGAAGACAATAGAACTGGAGTCGGATTACACCGCGGCAGAGATTGCCGCTCTCGCGGATGAGGTCTACGACAATACCAATGTGGGAGCCTCTATCGCAAGCGGCACTTACCGTACCGAAGGGATGATCGTCGTACCCTGCAGCATGAAGACCGTCTCAGGCATCGCGAACGGTTACTCAGATACGCTGCTCCTGCGGGCGGCCGACGTTGTGATTAAAGAACGGCGGAAGCTGCTCCTGGTTGCGCGGGAGACTCCTTTCAGTACGATCCATCTGAAAAATATGCTCTTTCTCTCGCAGATGGGTGTGATTCTCATGCCGCCCATGCAGACCTACTATAACCACCCGGAGTCCGTGCAGGATATGACCGACCATATAACCGGCAAGATCCTGGATGTTTTCGGCATCGACTATCACCGTTTCCGCCGATGGGATCCGCACTGATCCTGCCGCAGGCTGTGTATCCCCGCAGATCATTTTTTGTCCTATTCATATGATACAAGGGACAAAAGGTCAGAAATCGGATGCTCGCATCCGCATTTCTGACCTTGGGGACCGCAAAACATGAGGAAGTAGCAAATTTGACCGTTTTTTGGTCAAATT
>JAJBVI010000044.1 GCA_020859905.1 Lachnospiraceae bacterium
AACTAACGAATTTAGCGGCGTAATCTATCTACGTAATAACTTAAGTTTTAGTGTGTACAGGCAAAAATGGGGAGACATAGATTATACAAAACAGACAGCAGGAGGAAGCGAACATGAGCTTGACAGAGGAACAGGTAAAACAGGGCAGCTCTGTATTAAACCGCATTATGGACAATATTGAGACTGTCATCATAGGAAAGCGGGAGGCCGTGGAGCTGGTTACGCTCGCCATGGTGAGCAACGGGCATGTGCTGGTTGAGGACGTGCCGGGCGTGGGAAAGACCAGCCTGATCACGTCACTGGCGAAGACGATCGACTGCGGGTTCTCCCGCATCCAGTTCACGCCGGACATCATGCCGTCGGACGTGACCGGATTCTCGATTTTCAACCAGAAGGACAGGGATTTTGAGTTCCGTCCCGGCGCGGTGATGAGCAATGTCATCCTCGCGGATGAGATTAACCGTGCCTCCGCAAAGACCCAGTCGGCGCTGCTGGAGGTCATGGAGGAGCGCCAGGCCACGGTAGACGGGAAAACGTATCCCATGCAGGAGCCGTTCATGGTGCTCGCGACGCAGAATCCGCTCGAGTCCTACGGCACCTACCCGCTGCCGGAGGCGCAGATTGACCGTTTCCTGATCAAGATATCCATCGGGTATCCCTCCTTCGAGCAGGAGGCGAAGGTCGTGAAGATGGGGAAGGCTTCGAAGCAGGCGATCCGGCCGGTCGTCAAGGGGCAGGATATCCTGGATGTGCGGGGGCTGGCGGAGCAGGTATTTGTCCACGATATGATCATCGACTACATCGTGCAGATCGTCACCACCACCCGGAATTTCGCGGACATCCAGATCGGCGCCTCCCCACGCGGCTGCATCGCGCTCTACAACCTGGCGAAGTCCTGGGCGCTCTATCAGGGAAGGAATTTCGTGCAGCCCGACGACGTGAAATATCTGGCGCCCTATGTGCTCTGCCACCGCATCACCCTGATGCAGGAGGCAAAGATCGACGGCAAGACGCCGCAGCGTGTGATGGGCGAGATCCTCGGCAGCATCGCTGTGCCGACCAACGAGAAAAATTATCAGCCGATCCAGGGGTGAGGAAGCGATGGTATTAGAAGCAGAGCGCCCTGTAAAAAACAGGGCATATAGAAAAGATAAGCGCGTCCGGCGGCGCCGCGCCAGAAACCTGGAGCGCCGGAGGAAGATCCGGCTGGCAGTCACCTGTGCGGTGCTGCTCGCCGTCTCCGTGGTGCCGGCCGTGTTTGTGAATACGGTCATCGGCTATCTGCCGGTCTTTATGGAGGGGCTGCTCATCGCACTGTCGTTCATTTATCTGCAGTGCCTGCGGCGTTCGCTGGTCTTTGAGGAGAAATCGGAATTCAACAATTGCAGGAGGGGAACGGCGAGCGCTTTTTCCATCCGTGTGAAAAACCGGTCGCCGCTGGTCTATCCGAAGCTGGAGGTATTTTTCTACATATCGGATCTCTTTGGGGGAGAGGACGATATCATATCGACGACGATCACGCTGTCGCCCTTTGAGGACCGGATCTTCGAGTTCGACGTCAGGTTCGAGCATATCGGAACTTATGAGGCGGGCCTGAATAAAGTGGTGATCCAGGATCTGTTCGGGTTTTTCCAGAAAACACTGCCGAATACGAGCTGTTATGAGATCCAGGTAGCGCCGAAGGTCTACGACCTGGCGAAGCTGAACATCTCTAATCGCGCCTTCTCGGAGAGCCGGAACATGTTAAAGCCGACCGCCATGGACGGCACGGACTACACCGGCGTCCGGGAGTATGTCATCGGCGACCCGATCAAAAATATCCACTGGAAGCTCTCCGCCCGGACCGAGCACTATATGACGCGCCAGTTTGAGAGCTATGGCAATATGGGTGTCTCCATCATCATGGACTTCCAGTGCCCGTTATGGGACAGGGGCAGCATGATGTCCGTGTTCGACGGCGTGGTGGAGACCGCGCTCTCCGCCGAGGCCTACGCGCACAGGAACGGCATGGAGGCGGAGCTGCTCTATCTGAACAAAAACGGCGGGCGCAGCCGGTATATGTCCCGCAATGACGAGAACCACGCGGAGCTAGTCGCGGACGTGCCGAAGATCACGGCGGAGCGTCTGAAAAAGACCGCGCTCGCGCTGCTCCGGGAGGAGGGCAACGCCACGTATTCCAAAAGCAATCTCGCCTTTATCACCGGCAATGTCACGCCGCAGCTGCCGCGGACGCTGATGGATATCAAGGCAAGGCGGAAGAATCCGATCCTCTTCGTCGTCCTCCCCAACATCCTGACGGGGGAGGAGCGGCAGAAATATTTGAAACCCCTGCGCGGTCTGGACTACGCGGGCATCCCCTACTACGTGATCGGGGAGGCACAGGAGCTGATGGGAGGTGAGCGCCGTGTTTCCTAGATATCTGAAAAATTCCGTGTGGAGCTTCCTGCTCTGCTGCGTGATGTCGTGGAGCCTTGCGTAGATGTGCTTCCTCGGATTTTACGTGAACGAGGAGCAGCAGTACAATATGCCGCTGCTTCTGGCCATCGTGATCATTTTAAATGTCATCCTCTGGCTCGTATCCTTCGGGAAGCGGACCATGGCGGGCGGTGTGATCGGCTTTGTCGCTGCCATCGTGATCGCGTTCGTCTACCTGAGCGTCAGCGGCAACATGCTGACAGCGTTTACGGATACCGAGGACAGCCCGAATCCGTATCTGTATTATATGATCTGCTTTGCGGTGATCGTGGGGGTATGGCTTCTGGCATCCACCCGGCGGGGAACGCTGGTCCTGATGCCGCTGGGCGCACTGGTCGCCGCGCTGATCCAGTATCTTTACCACAACAATCATTTTCTCTGGCTCGCGCTCTTCCTGATCGCCTGTATGGTGAACCTGGCGCTGAAAAACTATCAGAACCAGGTGCTGCGTTTCGGAAACCGGAACAGTTCTTTCGGGCGGACCGCGCTGGTGGCGCTGGTCTGCGTACTCGCCGCGTTCCTCATCGGGACCGGGGCGTTCTACGGGATCGTCAGTCCCTTAAACCCGCCCGCGAAAAAGCTGGAGCTGTTCACCCGCGATATGACGCGGACGCCGCTCGACCGGATGGGGCTGGCGAGCGAGGTGAAGGTGCTGGATCCGGATCAGAAATCGGATGTGACCGAGGAGGTGCCCGGCGTCAGCGGTACGGAGAGCAGCGAGGCTTCGGGGAATGACGATGACGGGGGAATCGTCGGGGACGAGATCGACGAGGACTCCGAGATGGACAACGCGGCGAACCTGTTCTCAGAGGACTCCGAGGACGACCAGCTGGACGCGATCAGCTATAACCGCCTGAGAAGTGTCTTATGGACGACAATCCTGTTGATCGCCATACTCGCGGCGGCCGCCATCATACTGAAAGTGCTTTCCCACCGGATGTGGCTGAAAAGGATACAGGATAAATCACAGAAAGAACAGATCTCTGCAATGTACCATCTCTTCCTGCGAAAATTCGCCCAGATTAAAGAGGGAAAATACAGAGAAGAGACACCGTATGAATATGCTGAGAGGACGGAACTGAACCTCGCGTCCTTTGTCACGCAGGAAGCGGATTTCAATGAGATTACGGACATTTTTGTCCGCTCCGAATACGGCACGGACGGCATCACAGGGGAAGAGTATGAAGCGTTTAAGGAATATTATCGGAATATGTTCCGGTGTCTCAGACAGTATCTGGGGCTGCGGTGGATAGTGAAATTCTTTGTGTTGTAAGAGAATTTTCATTTTATTTGTGTTATGCAGGAGTGACATAACTAATCCCATAATCCGAATAAGTGATTTGCCGGAAATGTCTTGTCACACCTAGCGGTAGTTTACAAGTTATGACGCTCAGGCACGAAAAATGTAGGATTTAAG
>JAJBVI010000163.1 GCA_020859905.1 Lachnospiraceae bacterium
GATTTCATAAATTGTGTTACAGAGGGTGGAGGAATCGGTATGGACAAGGTGAAAATATTAGTTGTGGACGACGAAAGCAGGATGCGGAAGCTTGTGCGTGATTTTCTGGTCAAGAAAGAATTTGAAGTGTTCGAAGCCTCCAACGGCGAGGAGGCGCTGGACATTTTTTATGAAGAGAAAAATATCGCGCTGCTCATTCTGGATGTCATGATGCCGAAGATGAACGGCTGGGAGGTCTGCCGCGAGATCCGCGAGACGTCGAAGGTGCCGATCATCATGCTGACGGCGAAGGGTGATGAGAGCGACGAGCTGATGGGATTTGACCTGGGTGTGGACGAGTACATATCCAAGCCGTTTTCCCCGAAAATCCTGGTGGCGCGCGTGGAGGTGATCCTGCGCCGGACCGGCCAGTATTCTGTGGAAGGACTGCTGGAGGTCGGCGGGATCAGCCTGGACAAGTCCGCCCATACAGTGACGCTCGACCGGCAGCGCGAGGTGGAGATGAGCTTTAAGGAGTTTGAACTGCTCAACTATTTCATGGAGAATGAGGGGATCGCCCTTTCCCGGGAAAAGATCCTGAACCATGTGTGGAATTACGATTATTTCGGGGATGCGAGGACCATTGACACCCATGTGAAAAAACTCAGGAGCAAGCTCGGAGATAAAGGAGAATATATCAAGACCATCTGGGGAATCGGATATAAGTTTGAAGTATGAAAAAGAGACATTCCCTGACTCTGCAGATTATGCTGATGATCTGTGTACTCGCGGCGGGAGCCGTGCTGGTCTGCTGGATTTTGAATTCCACGTTTCTGGAGCGCTATTATGTGATGCAGAAGAAGACAAACATGACTGAGTCGTTTCAGACCTTATCGAACGCCAGCGCGGATAATCTGCTGCAGTCGGAAGAGTTTGACGTTACATTTGACAATATGTGCGCGAATAACAATATGACAATTCTCGTGATCTCTGCGGATGGTGTGGTTATCCGTTCCTCCGCCGCGGATATGGATACGCTGCGGCAGGAACTGCTCAACGCGGTCTGGGACACGCAGCGGGCGGAGGTGGTTCAGGATGAGGGCGACTATCAGATCTATTCCAAGAATGACGCGCGCCTGAATTCAGAATATCTGATTCTGGTCGGGGCTCTGGAGAACGGAGAGATGATCATGATGCGCACTTCCCTGGAAAGTATGCGCGTGAGTGCCGAGATCTCCAGCCGGTTTCTGCTGATTGTGGCGCTGATCACCATTGCCGTAAGCTCTATTGTGGGAGGGCTGATGGCGAGGCGGTTCACCCGTCCGATTCTGCAGCTCACCAATATTTCCAGGAGGATGATGGAGCTGGATTTCGACGCGAAATATGTGCGCGGCGCCTGGAAAAAGGATCCGGCGCTGAGGCTGGGGTCATCTTTCAGACCCGCGGAGGCGGCGTTCCCGGATGGGGACGAGATGGTTTCCGGCAATGAGATCGACCTGCTCGGCGACCACATGAATTATCTGTCCGAGACGCTGGAACAGACGATCTCTGAGTTAAAATCAGCGAATGCCAGCCTGAAAAAGGATATCGAGAAAAAGACACAGATTGACGAGATGCGGAAGGAGTTTCTGTCCAATGTATCCCACGAGTTAAAGACGCCGCTGGCGCTGATTCAGGGGTACGCGGAGGGGCTGCAGGAATGCATCAACGACGATGAGGAGAGCCGCGACTTTTATTGCGAGGTCATCATTGACGAGGCTGACAAGATGAACCGGATGGTGAAAAAACTCCTGACGCTGAACCAGCTGGAGTTTGGCAACGACCAGGTTGTGATGGAGCGGTTTGACATCACGGAACTCGTCACCGGCATGGCGAACGCCTCCCGTATCCTGATGGAAAAACAGGGCATTTCTCTGGATATGGACGATCTGCGCGAGGTCTATGTCTGGGGCGATGAGTTCAAGGTGGAGGAGGTCGTCACCAACTATCTGAGCAACGCTATCAATCACTGTGAGGGTGAGAAGATCATTCGGATCTTCTATACGCAGACGGAGGAACTGCTGCGTGTCAGCGTATTCAACACCGGCAAACCGATTCCGGAGGAAGATATTGACCAGATCTGGGACAAGTTTTATAAGGTTGACAAGGCACGAACCAGAGAGTACGGCGGGAGCGGTATCGGACTGTCTATTGTGAAAGCGATCATGGATTCCTTCGGGCAAAGCTGCGGCGTCATCAACCATGAGGACGGCGTGGAGTTCTGGATGGAGCTGAGTACGAAGTAGAAGATACACGGACGCGGAGCGCCCAATATGATGGATATCGAAAACAGCCTGTGTCCATTATTACGGAGACATTCAAAAAGATAGTCTGGATATACAGGCAAACGAGAGGTCTGTTGTCAGAAAGGGAATATAGATTTATGATAGCGATTATAGACTATGATGCCGGTAATTTGAAAAGCGTGAAAAAGGCGCTCGCGTATCTCGGGGAGGAAAGCATCATAACAAGAGAACCGGAGGAGATCCTGCGGGCGGACAAGGTGATCCTGCCCGGGGTGGGCTCATTCGGGGACGCCATGGAGCATCTGACGGAGCTTGGGCTGGTGCCGGTGATCCGGGAGGCGGCAGAGCGGCAGATTCCGTTCCTGGGCATCTGCCTCGGGCTGCAGCTTTTGTTCGAAAGCAGCGAGGAGAGCTCCGGCGCGGAGGGACTCGGCATTCTGAAAGGACGGATTGTCCGCATTCCCGATCGGGAGGGTTTGAAGATTCCGCATATCGGATGGAATTCCCTGAAACTGAAACACAATGGACGGCTGTTCGCCGGATTCGACGGGGAGCCGTATGTTTACTTTGTACACTCCTATTATCTGGAAGCAGAGGATGAGCAGATCGTAAAGGCTTCCGCCGAATACAGCGCACACATTCATGCCAGTGTGGAGCAGGGCAATGTGTTCGCCTGCCAGTTCCATCCGGAGAAAAGCGGCGCGGCGGGGCTGCGGATATTGAGGAATTTCTGTGAGGTTTGACCCTCGGGGAGGAGTTTTATGTTTACGAAAAGAATTATCCTGTGCCTGGATGTCAATAACGGACGTGTGGTCAAGGGGGTTAATTTTGTCAACCTCAGGGACGCGGGTGATCCCGTGGAGATCGGCGCGGCGTATGACAAGGCGGGGGCGGATGAGCTGGTTTTTCTGGATATCACCGCCTCCTCGGATGCCCGCGCCACGGTGGTTGATATGGTGCGCCGGGTCGCGGAGACCGTCTTTATCCCGTTTACGGTCGGCGGCGGGATCCGCTCGGTGGATGATTTCCGGATGCTGCTGCGTGAGGGAGCGGACAAGATTTCCGTTAATTCCGCCGCGATCATGAATCCGGCTCTGATCTCGGAGGCGGCGGATAAGTTCGGCAGCCAGTGTGTGGTTGTCGCTATTGACGCGCGCAGGCGCGAAGACGGCAGCGGATGGAATATCTACAAAAACGGCGGCCGGATCGACATGGGGATTGACGCCGTGGAGTGGGCGATGCGCGCGGACCGGCTGGGCGCAGGGGAGATCCTGCTCACCAGCATGGACTGCGACGGTACGAAGACCGGTTATGATATCGAACTGACCCGGACGATTTCGGAGAACGTATCCATCCCGGTCATCGCCTCAGGAGGAGCCGGTACGATGGAACACTTTTATGACGCTCTGACGGAAGGAAAAGCCGATGCTGCGCTGGCGGCTTCGCTGTTCCATTACAAAGAAATGGAGATTGCGGATCTGAAGGAATATCTGGCGGGACACGGCGTGTCGGTGCGGCGCTGAGGTCGGCATGGGTCGGCAGTTTGCAGTCGTCGGCAGGGGTCTGACCCCGGTAACAATTTATAAACTTTCTAAAAAATATATTAAAATTCAGGATAAAAATTTTAT
>JAJBVI010000046.1 GCA_020859905.1 Lachnospiraceae bacterium
GTTCCGTATGGGACAATGCGCTATATACGTAAAAACTGTAGTATTTGTGTTACAACAAGGATTACTACATCTCATATTATAATGCGCCCACATTATATAAGGCTCCCGGGGACAGCGCGACTCTGTCTTTTACCCTGTATGATTATGACAGGAATGCCGTAGATCTGACCGGCAGCGATCTCACCTACGAGTGGTATAAGGTTACCAATTCTTCCGGCAGTTATCTGACCAGCAGTGTTCTGGGGACAGGAGCGGCCTATGAGATCGCTGAGCTTGAAACCAGTGATTTCTATGATACTTCAACGTCGAATTACAATTATTATTTCTGTAAGGTATATCGGAACGGGATTCAGATAACGACGGTTTACGAATATATCTACAACACAGAGAACTATTACACCATATCCACATCCGATCTGTACAGGCGTGCCGGGGACAGCGCGGAACTGTCATTTACAGTGTTGGATTATGACGGGAATTCCGTGGATCTAAGCGGCAGCGAATGGACCTTTGAGTGGCACAAAATACTGAACTATACTGACAGTACGACAAACAAACAGGTTTATGAAGTTGGCGATACGCTCGGGACAGGGGCGACCCTGACGATCAGCAAATTAGACAGCACGGATTTCTATAATTCCGCGGCGTCAGTTTATAATCAGTATGTATGCTATATTTACAGGAACGGAGCTCAGGTAACGGCAGCGTATTGCCTTATTTATGACAAGGACAACTACTATACTGCGTCCGGATATAGCTTTTACCGGGCGGTTGGCGATTCGGCAGCACTGAAATTCACTCTTCGCGATTACAGATTTGCAACTCAGAACCTGAAAAGCGGTGCGTTTACCTATGAGTGGTATAAGGTGACGGAATATGTGAAGGATGACGGTACCTATTATTCTGAGACGAGTGATGTGCTCGGTACCGGATCAACCTATGTGCTTAAGTCGGTTGCGGACGATGATTTTTACAATTATAACGCATCCGTTTACACGCATTATATATGCCGCATTTATAAGGACGGAACACAGGTGGCAGCCGCGACCTGCCGCATTTATGATGAGACGGTATATTTCTACGGCTCGACCAGCTATTATTATCAGTCTGTGGGCGACAGCGTAGCGCTGGAGCCGCTGGTATATGATTATGACTGGGATGAAGTGGATGTTGCCGGCAGCGGCTTCACGTTTGAGTGGCATAAGATAGACAGCGGTTATGATGAGGACGGAAACTATTACTATAATGTCAGCGACGCTCTGGGGACAGGATCGACCTATTCGATCGCTTCTCTGAGCAGTGATGACATATACCAGTCGTATAGTACACAGAGCAATCATTATATATGTTATGTCTATAAAGACGGCGTTCAGGTGGCGACGAGCTATTGTTATATTTATGATGTGAATACCACCTATTATGGAGATGATGTCACCTGTTATAACCAGGTGGGTGAGAGTGTGACTCTGGAAGCGTCAGCGTATAACGCAAATGATGAGCTGGCGGATCTGAGCGGCAGCGCATTTACGTTCGAGTGGTATCATCTCATAGACACGTATGATGATGATGGTGCATGGACTTACACCAGAGAACAGGTTGGAACAGGCCGGACTTATACGATCAGCAGCATTACAGATGATGATATGTTCCAGAGCAGCGACGGCAAGTGGAACTATTACTATTGTATTATTTACAAGAACGGGACACAGGTGGCTGCCAGCTTTTACTATATCTGCGATCCTGAAAAATCGTACTCCGGTTACAGACAGAAATATTACCGGTTGTCCGGTTCGCTGACGCTGGAGGCGGCGGCATATGATTATACCGGCAGTCTGGCGGATCTGAGCGGCAGCGGGTTTACGTTCAAATGGTATAAGTATGAGGCTTATTATGACGAGGACAGAAACTGGGTATCTGAGACCAGTGATGTTCTGGGCACAAAACAGACATATACCATCAGTGAGCTGAGCGATGCCGATAAATATCTGTCAGATGACAGTCAGTATAACTCTTACTACTGTGATATCTATAAGAACGGTGATTATGTGGCGACTACATACTGCTACATCTACAACCCGGGGGATACGCTTTGTGTCCGCAGAGGAAATATATTCTACGTCAGCTATGAACTGGAAGGCGGCAACTCAGATCTGAGATTCGACTTCGGCAGAGAGGGTGATGAGGTCCTGGTTGGCGACTGGGACGGAGACGGCATCGATACCATCTGTGTACGCCGCGGACATCGCTATTATATCAGCAATACGCTGGGCGGCCAGGCTGATTATTATATCGACTACGGCAGAGACTCGGATGAGGTGATTGTAGGCGACTGGGATGGAGACGGCTGTGATACACTTTGTGTGCGCCGCGGAATCAAGTTCTATATCAGCAACACGATGGAATCCGGAAACGCGGAGAAGGTATTTACCTTCGGCCGTGAGGGAGACTCTGTGCTGGCGGGCGACTGGGATGGAGACGGCTGTGATACGCTCTGCATCCGCCGCGGGATTAAGTTCTATATTAATAATAAACTGGAAGGCGGCAACGCGAAGATCAGCTTTACCTTTGGCCGTGAGGGTGATTCCGTGCTGGCCGGCGACTGGGATGGAGATGGAGAAGATACGCTCTGCATCTGCCGCGGAGCCAAATATTATATGAATAATTCCCTGACAGGCGGCAATGCCGAGATCGCTTTCACCTACGGCAGAACCGGAGATCAGGTATATTCCGGAAACTGGCAGTAGGCGGCGGGCGGAACGGCGCTGATGAGAGAGGCAGATAACAGCTTTCGGTTATGAGCGGAGATACTGTCTGACAGTACATCAGATAATTAATAACCGGCTGCACTAAACAAATAACGTAAAGAGGCGCCCCGGAAGTGATTTCATCCGGGGCGCCCTCTTTACGGTTGTAATATGCACAGTTCCTAAGGAAACATCCATGCGCTGCTGTCGCAGCGCACCAACATCTATGAAAGTCGATTGCAGCTCTGCATAAGTTCGATTACGGAAATCGGGGATTTCCTATCTCACTTATCCGCAGCAAGCTGTTCCCGCAATCGCCGCCGGTACAAGGTGAATTGCCGCACAGCGGCAAGAGAGGGCGGTCTGGGCCGTTCGCAATCCGGGCAATCGCCATACTTGCTCATACCGGCCTGGCTGTCGAATATCCAGCCATCTGGCCATGTAAGCATGTCCATCTGTCTGTCTATTCACGACACTTTCACAGTTACATCATATCATTTGTTATCAGCTCAGCGCCGCCGTGATGATCGCCATGGAGTAAACCTCCATCGCGTTGCATCCTCTGGACAGATCGTTGATCGGCGCGTTTAAGCCGAGCAGGATCGGTCCGTAGGCATCGAAGTTGCCGAGGCGCTGAGCGATCTTGTAGCCGATGTTGCCGGCATTGATGTCGGGGAAGATGAAGGTGTTGGCATGTCCCGCCACCTCGGAACCCGGGCATTTTGTTTTCGCCACATTCGGGGAAACCGCCGCGTCAAACTGAAGCTCGCCTTCGATCGCGAGATCCGGAGCGGCAGCCTTTGTTTTCGCGCAGGCGTTGCGCATCTTGTCCACGTCCTCGCCCTTGCCGGAACCCAGTGTGGAGTAGCTTAAGAAAGCGATCTTCGGGTCAACGCCGAAGATCTTCGCGCAGGCCGCGGTCTCGGTCGTGATCTCTACGAGGTCGTCCTCGGTGGGCTTGATATTGATCGCGCAGTCACCCATGGCCAGCACTTCGTTCTCGCCGGTCGCAGCGGGGCGGACCAGGATGAAGCAGGAGGAGACGATCTTGTTGCCCGGCTTGGTCTTGATCAGCTGCAGCGCGGGACGAACCGTGTCGGCGGTCGAATATGTAGCGCCGCCCAGCAGGCAGTCCGCAACGCCCATCTTCACGAGCATGGTGCCGAAGTAATTGCCCTTCAGCAGCGCTGCGCGGCAGTCGTCAGCGGTCATCTTGCCCTTGCGGAGCTCTACCATGGTCTCGACCATCTCATCCATCTTGTCGTAAGCTTCGGGATCGATGATATCCGCGCCGTTGATATTATATCCGGCGTCCTCAGCCGCCTTCTTTACCTCATCTACATTGCCTACCAGGATCGGCTTCAGGAAAGTACCTGCGAGCAGACGGGAAGAAGCCTCCAGAATCCGGGGATCGGTGCCCTCTGTAAAGACGATGGTCTTCGGGTCGTCTTTTAATTTCTGAATTAACGCGTTGAACATTGGTTTGTTATCTCCATATAATATATTTTATGCTTCTATTGTAACACTTTTTGCCTGAATTTCAAGGAAAAAGAATGTTATTTCATTCACAAACGAAAAAACCGGCAGATCCTGTGATCTGCCGGTGCGTACGCCTTCAGGGGCTCGAACCCTGGACAAATAGATTAAGAGTCTACTGCTCTGCCAGCTGAGCTAAAGGCGCATATCAGGCTGCGTTGTATCATGCTGCATGGTACATCATCTCATGCAATCATGCAATATATCATGCCGCGGTGCATTTCATGCCATATTGAAAACCAGGCTGAACCGCATCTGAATCATAACGCAAAACTAATTATATATCAGTATGAAGTAAAATGCAAGAGAAATTTTAGATTGAGCGGCTATTTTTGTTTAATTTTTTGTTATGAACCACAGAAATAATATATCAAATAAAATATTTAATATATTTTTGTGCAAATAAGTAGTGACTAATCCATAAAAGTGTAGTATTATATACACTGTGACGAAGAATATATTTTATATTTTGTAGAATAAGGCAGCTGCCTGCGGATTGCATGTGTCATAACAGGCCGGACAATCGGACAGAATAAGGGAACAGGATAAGGAACGGTTTTTCACAGATGTCGGCGCACTGCTGCCGCAGCGCGTGAAAAAGCTGTTTTTTGGAGTAATGGAAGTTTATTTTTGGAGTTAAGTATATGTTTGACGCACTGCGATCACTGATCGGAGATCATGTAAATTTTGTTTTCCTGGGAGAGGCCGGGAGCGGGAAGAGCGAGGTTTCCCTCAATTTTGCAAAATATTTAAGTGAGCTGGGAGACCGGTCTGTTCATTACTTTGACCTGGATATGACGAAGCCGCTCTTTCGCTCCAGGGACGTCGTGCGGGAGATTGAGGATCTGGGCGTGATCTTTCATTATGAAGAGCAGTTCATGGACGCGCCGACCCAGGTGGGCGGCGTGAACCGGCTTCTGAAGGATCCGGACTGTTATGTGATCCTGGATATCGGCGGGGATCCTGTCGGCGCCCGCGCGGTTGGCGGTTACGCGCCGCAGATCAATAAGGAACAGACGATTGTTTATTATGTGCTGAACGCCTACCGTCCGTGGTCCGATGACATCGACCATGTGGATGAGACGCTTGCGAAGATCCTGGGCGTGTCCCACATTCAGCCGGGCAGGCTGCATATGGTCAACAATCCGAACAACGGGCTCACGACGACGGAGCGGGAGTTTGTCGAGGGCAGCCGGAAGATGGCGGAGATGGTGAACCCGTATATCGCTGTGGATTTTGCCTGCGTGCGGGAGGATCTGTATGAGGCGGTGCGGGATCAGTCCGATGTGCCGGTGATGCCGGTGCATTTGTATCTGACGTACGAGTGGCTGAAGTTTGAACCGTACAGTCCGGGCGGACCGCCGCTGCCGGGGAAGGGCTGACTCCGCAGCAAACACCATCGCTTCGCCGGTGCAGACCCTGCGCGGTCAGGGAGCGGCCGGTAACTGTCTTTCGGAGTTTTGTTACGTGCTTAACATGGGCCGCAGCAGGCTGCCGTCCGGATCGGCCGTTAATCTTGTGCCGTGATAAGGAGGATTCGGAGGCCGGCGCGCGGATTGGCCGATGTTTCGTAAATAAATTCAGTATGGATACGAGGAGGTAATAACTGAAATGGCAAAAATCGTAGTAAGATCAGAACGCTGTAAGAGTTGCGGTTACTGCATTAAATTTTGCCCGAAGGGGGTTCTGGCGCTCGGGACGAAGGTGAATTCCAAGGGGTATGAGTATGTGGAACCGGTAAACATGGATGCCTGTATCGCCTGCTGCATGTGCGGGCGCATCTGCCCGGACGGCGCGATCGAGATCTACAGATAAGGAGGAGGTTGAAAGATTATGGCAAGAGTACTGATGAAGGGCTGCGAAGCCATCGCGGAAGCGGCAGTGAGAGCCGGCTGTAGATTTTTCGCCGGATATCCGATTACGCCTCAGAATGAGATCCCGGAGTATTTTGCGCGGAGACTTCCGGAGGTGGGCGGCACATTCGTGCAGGGTGAGTCAGAAGTGGCATCCGTGAACATGGTTTACGGTGCGGTATCGGCAGGGACCAGGGCGATGACGTCCTCATCCAGCCCGGGTATCGCGTTGAAGAGCGAAGGCATTTCCTACGCTGCGGCGGCGCGTATGCCCCTGGTGTATTGCAATGTGGCGCGCGGGGGTCCGGGTGTGGGCGCGATCCAGCCGGCGCAGATGGATTACTTCCAGGCGACGAAGGCTTCCGGCAACGGCGGCTTTAAGATGATCGTCCTGGCGCCGTCCACGGTACAGGAGGCGGTTGACCTTACTTACGCGGCGTTTGATTACGCGGACAGAGACATGAACCCGGTCCTGATTCTCGCGGACGGCGTGATCGGCACGATGATGGAGCCGGTGGAGCTTCCGGATATGAAGACAGACGAGGAGATCGCCGCGATCAGAGAAAGCAAGAAAAAATGGGCCTGTATCGGACATGAACTCGACTATGCGAACCGCTCCTGGATCCAGCCCGGACAGTGGGATACCGCTGTTATGCAGAAATGGAACGAGAATGCCGCGCGGATGTACGACAGCTGGGTAAAAGACATACAGGTGGAGGAATATCTGGTGGAGGACGCGGAACTCATCCTGACTGCGTACGGCATCTGCGGGCGTATCTGCAAATCCGTTGTGGATATCCTCCGCAGGCAGGGATACAGAGTCGGCCTGATCCGCCCGATCACGGTCAGCCCGTTCCCGTATACATCCTTTGACAACATTGATTACAATATCTGCAAGGCGGTTCTCGACGTGGAGATGTCCATCCCGGCGCAGTATTATGAGGATGTGGCGATCGGCGTGAAGAACCGCGCAGTCATCGAGACCTGCCTGTGCTCCGGCGGAAATGTGATGAGCCGTGAGGCAGTGATCCGGTCCGCAAGGAAAATTTTAGACAGATTAGGAGGGTACGTCAGTGGAATTAGCTTACTCTAGAACAAAAACTATTCAGGAAGATAAAGTATCCGGATTTTGTCCGGGCTGTATGCACAGTACCGTGATCAAGCTGCTCGGGGAGGTTCTCGACGAGCTGGATATTGTAGACAGGAGCGTTTTGATCACGGGGATCGGATGCTGCGGACTGCATATGGACTATATCGCGTATGACACGATCACCGCGCCGCACGGACGTGCCTGCGCAGTTGCCACAGGTATGAAGCAGAGCAGCCCGGATACTATTTATATCACCTACCAGGGCGACGGCGATTTCGCCTCCATCGGTCTGGCGGAGTCTCTTTCTGCGGCAAACCGCGGCGAGAATATCACCGTGATCTTCATTAATAACGGTATCTACGGCATGACCGGCGGACAGATGGCGCCGACTACGCTGATCGGTATGAGAGCTTCTACGGCTCCGAAAGGACGTATCGCCGAGGAACACGGGTATCCGATGCACATGTGCGAGATCTTAAACCAGCTCACCGCTCCGGCTTATCTGGAGAGAACCAGCTGCAACACGCCGCAGAACTGCATCAAGACGAAGAAAGCGATTAAAAAGGCGATTCAGAACCAGATCGACGGCAAGGGTTTTTCGATGGTTGAGGTTGTGACCAGCTGCCCGACGAACTGGGGTCTTGAGCCGCTCGGCGCGCTTGATTTCATCGAGCAGAAGATGCTGCCGGAGTTCCCGCTCGGCATAGTGAGAGACAGATAAAAGGAGGAGGAAGAATTTATGGAAACAAATTTATGTGTTGGCGGATTCGGCGGACAGGGTGTCATGACTCTCGGCAAATTCCTTGCGACCGCGACCTGTGATTCCACAGACAAAAACGTTACGTTCTTCCCGTCATACGGCGCAGAGCAGCGCGGCGGTACCGCGAACTGCTTCGTGGTTATATCTGATGAGATGGTCGGCGCGCCTCTCGGTGATGAGATGGACGACCTCATCGTGATGAACGGTCCTTCCCTCGTAAAGTTTTTACCCGCCCTCAAACCGGGCGGCACGCTGTTCATTAACAGCTCGATCGTGGACGAGAGCGAGATCACGCGCGACGATGTGAAAGTTGTGAAGGCGCCGGTTACGGAGATGGCTTACGAGCTCGGCAACGCAAAGGTGCTGAATGTCATCATGCTCGGCGTATATGTCGGCTATACCGAAGTAGTTTCCCCGGAGGTGGTGTGGGGCACCATCGAGCATAAGCTTGCGAAAAAGGCAAAGCTGCTGCCGCTGAATAAGCAGGCGTTCGAGAAAGGGCTTGAGATCGGGCGATCTTATAAGTAAACCTGCATGCGCCGCTGACGCAGCGCACCGGCATCTATGAAATATCACAGGAAGTCTGTTATACTGACACGTCATGGTACATGGGGCTGTGACAGGGATACACCCGGCCGGAGGCCGGGTGTTTTTCTGGAGAATAAATTACAAAAACGGGATTGACATCTGCTTTTTATTGTATTAATATTGTTGAACGTCGGACAGTTTGAGATAAAACAGTTCTGATTTGCGGTTCATTCCGGGGCGGTGTGTCGTAAGCGGAAGTTAAAACAAAGGAGGACTGAGATGGAAGAGTCAATCATACGCGAGATTCATGTGCTTTCCAACCGCATCTGCAGGCTGCTGGATAATGCGCCGGAGCGGCGGCGGCTCGAAGAGGTGACCGGGAAGAATACCTGGATCATCGGTTATATTGCACACAATGAGGGTACGGATGTCTTTCAGAGAGATCTGGAGAAGCAGTTCGGGATCACGAGGTCGACGGCATCCAAGGTCGTGAACCGGATGGTAAAGAAGGGTATCATTGAGCGGCAGAGCGTCCCCGAGGACGCGCGATTGAAAAAACTGGTCCTGACAGAACGCTCCCGGGAGATTCATCAGCGGATGGAGGCTGAGTTCCGGGACATGGAGGATACGCTGGTCGAGGGATTTTCCGCGGAGGAAATCGAACAGATGAGGGAGTATCTTCTCAGAATGCAGAATAATATGAAAAAGAAGGAGGAAAGACGCAATGATTAAGAAGTTATTGCAATCATTACGCGAGTACAGAAAGAACACGGTGCTGGCTCCTGTCTTTGTCATTGTGGAAGTCGTGATGGAAATACTGATTCCATACATCATGGCGAGGCTGATTGACAACGGTATCGAGCCCGGAAACATGTCCGTGATCTTAAAGATCGGCGTACTTTTACTGGTGGTGGCGTTTATTTCACTGGCGTTCGGCGCTCTGGCCGGGCAGCAGGCGGCGATTGCTTCGTCCGGTCTGGCGAAGAATCTGAGAAAGGATATGTACACGAAGGTACAGGAGTATTCTTTTTCGAACATCGATAAATTCTCGACAGCCAGTATCGTGACGAGACTGACGACCGATGTGACAAACGTGCAGAACGCCTTTCAGATGACGGTTCGGACTGCTGCGCGCTGTCCGGTTATGCTGATCGCCGCCATTGTGGTATCCTTTACCATTAACCGGCGTCTGGCGATGATTTTTGTGGCGGTGGTTCCGATTCTGGCCGTGGTATTGGCGTTTATCAGCATTTATGTACATCCGTATTTTAAGCGTGTATTTAATACGTACGATGAACTGAATCTGGATGTGCAGGAGAATCTGTACGGGATCCGTGTGGTAAAGTCCTATATTCGTGAGGACTATGAGAACAACAAATTTAAGAAAATCTCCCAGTCGATCTACAAAGATTTTGTCAAGGCAGAGAAGACGATCACGATGAATATGCCGGTTATGATGGCGGCGGTTTATGTCTGTATTCTGTTGGTCGCATGGCTCGGCGCGAAGACCATTGTCTTAAGCGGCAATGTGGCCGGTGTTGCGAACGGGCTGACGACGGGTGAACTGATGAGTCTGTTTACCTATGCGATGCAGATCCTCATGAGCCTGATGATGCTGGCCATGGTAGCGGTCATGATCATCATGTCGCTCGCGTCCGGCAACCGTATCGTTGAGATACTGGAGGAGGAGAGCGATATTCAGAACAGGGAGAACCCGGTTACGGAAGTCAAAGACGGTACGATCACTTTTGAAAATGTGAATTTCCGTTATTCCGAGGAGGCGGATCGCGATGTCCTGAGCAATATCAATCTGGAGATCAGATCCGGCGAGCGGGTCGGCGTCATCGGCGGTACCGGTTCCGCGAAGTCCAGCCTGGTACAGCTGATTCCGCGTCTGTACGATGTGACGGAGGGCTGTGTAAAGGTCGGCGGCGTGGATGTGCGTGATTACGATCTGGAAACGCTGCGGAACGAGGTGGCGATGGTGCTGCAGAAGAACATTCTGTTTTCCGGTACGATCAAGGATAACCTTCGTTGGGGCAAGGAGGATGCGACCGATGAGGAAATCATCCGCGCATGCAAACAGGCGCAGGCGGATGAGTTTATTGAGCGCATGCCGGATAAATATGATACCTGGATCGAACAGGGCGGCGCGAATGTGTCCGGCGGCCAGCGGCAGCGTCTGTGTATCGCCCGCGCGCTGCTGAAAAAGCCGAAGATACTGATTCTGGATGACTCGACCAGCGCGGTAGATACGAAGACGGATCTGCTGATCCGGAAAGCATTTGCGGAGGAAATTCCGGATACGACCAAGTTTATTATTACGCAGCGGATATCTTCTGTAGATGATGCTGACAAGATTATCGTTATGGACGATGGTAAGATTCTGGCTGTCGGTACACATGAGGAACTGCTGAAAACAAGCACGATTTACAGAGAGACCTTCGAGTCACAGCAGAAAGGCGGTGGTCTGAGTGAATAACGGAAAAACGGCGAAGGACGTAAGAGGTACCACAAGACGGCTGCTCAGTTATCTGGGCGCTTATAAGGCGCGGTTTATCCTTGTCATCTGCTGTATTGTTTTTGCGGCGATCACGACGGCTCTGGCCAGTCTGTTTATTCAGTCGTTGATTGACGATTATATCCTGCCGCTGCTGTCGGAGGATAATCCGGATTTTTCCGGACTGCTTGCCTATATTACCAGAATGGCAGTGATTTTCGCGGTCGGTGTTCTGGCGGCTGTGATCTATAACCGTGTGATGGTCACGATCGCGCAGGGTATTTTAAAAAAGATCCGTGACGAGATGTTTGAGCATATGCAGCAGCTGCCGATCCGGTATTTCGACACGAATACCCACGGCGATATCATGAGTCATTATACGAACGATACCGATACGCTGAGACAGATGATCACACAGAGTATTCCGCAGATGCTGAATTCTGTCATTACCGTGGCGGCGGTCTTCGTATCCATGCTTACGGTCAGCTTCTGGCTTACACTGATTGTCGTCGCTTTTGTAGTTATCATTTTCTTTGTGATAAAAACGATTGCCGGCGGAAGCGCAAAGTATTTTGTCAGACAACAGCAGTCTCTGGCGGATGTGGACGGTTATATTGAGGAGATGATCAACGGACAGAAGGTCGTCAAGGTGTTCTGTCACGAAGAGAAAGCCATTGATGGCTTTGATAAGGAAAATGACGAGCTGTTTGAGAATGCGTCGAAGGCGAATATTTACGCGAACATCCTGATGCCGATCATGAACAATATCGGATTTATCCTGTATGTTGTGATTGCCATTGTCGGCGGCGCTTTAGGCATCCTGGGGGTGACGAATATCAGCCTGACCGGTATCAGCGTGCTGACACTGGGTGCGATCGCGTCCTTCCTGCAGCTGTCCAGGAGCTTTGTCAATCCGATCGCACAGGTTTCTATGCAGCTGAACTTTGTCGTCATGGCACTGGCCGGCGCGGAGCGTATTTTCGCGTTGCTGGATGAGGAGGTTGAACAGGATGAGGGCGATGTGACAATGGTGCGCGTCCGCTTCGAGGACGGAAAGATGGTCGAGTGCCCGGAACGCACGAAGCACTGGGCCTGGAAGATCCCGAAGGAGGACGGCAGCTTCGAACTGGTCGAGATGAAGGGTCATGTGGAGTTCCACAATGTAGACTTCGGCTACACGCCGGAGAAGACGGTTCTTCACGACATTACCCTGTACGCGGAGCCGGGTCAGAAGGTGGCGTTTGTCGGCGCGACCGGCGCGGGCAAGACGACGATCACGAACCTGATCAACCGTTTCTACGATATACAGAAGGGCTCGATCACCTACGACGGTATCGACATCGGCAGGATCGCGAAGCCTTCCCTGCGCCGTTCCCTCGGCGTGGTGCTGCAGGATGTCAACCTGTTCACCGGTACCGTGATGGAGAATATCCGCTACGGCAAGCTGGAGGCCTCCGATGAGGACTGCATCGCGGCGGCGAAGCTGGCGAACGCCGACAGCTTTATCCGGATGCTGCCGCACGGCTATGATACCGTGCTGGAGGGAGACGGCAGCGGTCTGTCGCAGGGACAGAGGCAGCTGATCTCCATTGCCCGCGCGGCGGTGGCAGATCCGCCGGTGATGATCCTGGATGAGGCGACGTCCTCCATCGATACCCGTACCGAGGCGATCGTGCAGCGGGGCATGGACGCGCTGATGAAGGGACGGACCGTGTTCGTCATCGCGCACCGGCTGTCGACGATCATGAACTCCGATGTGATCATGGTGCTGGAGCTCGGAAACATTATCGAGCGCGGCGACCACGAGAAGCTGATTGCCGAGAAGGGCACGTATTACCATCTGTATACCGGCGCGTTTGAGCTGGAGTAAGGCTGTATCCGGGTCGTTTGAGCCAGAGTACAATATAATGATACAAGGGATAAAAGGGTATGATACTAAGATGCTCGCATCCGTAGTATCATACCCTTTTATCGCCCGAATCATATCATAAAAGCACACAAAGTTCAAACTTTATTAAATCAATTCCATAAACTCCTTATTTTTTGAGTTTGTGACATTGAGGATTGTAAAAACAGTTTGCAGAAAATGATTATACATGCTATTATACAAATATAGTTGCTATTATCGACACAATGACTGTAGTTAATAATAGTAATTGCCGATTATATCTATATTATAAGGAGGAACAGGAACATGAAAGGAAAAAAAGCAGCCGCATTGGTTTTATCCGCGGCTCTGGTGTTCTCGGGAAGCGGAACCGCGCTGGCAGCGCAGACAGATGAGGCGCAGGAGTATGACGGGGGGGGTGTCGATAGCGGCATCTAATCCGGAGATTTTGTACAGCGGCACCAGCGGGGAACTGAGCGGATTTGACACATCGAATGTGGAAGACATGGAGAATTTGCTGACCAACGACAGTTCTCTTTCTGTGGTCAAGGCGCCGGCAGGATTGAAGGAAGCAGATGATTTGCCTGCTGTAGACGGATCTACCTGGATAGACGAGAACGAAGCTGAGTGTGAAAGCATGGCGGCGGGGCTTGAGACTGCCATGACTTACATAAGGTACAGCTCCGCCGATTCCGATGCATCTGTCATTGCCAGTGGGAGCTGCGGCGACAATGCAGCATGGGTGCTGGACAGCGAGGGAACACTGACGGTCAGCGGTTCCGGAGATATGTATGATTATTCCATAGTTTCATATGAAGAAAACGGAGAGTATGTATATTTTGTCGATTCGCCGTGGTATGACTATGCGGATGACATCATACAGGTGAATATTGAAGACGGGATTACACGCATTGGAGATCAGGCATTTTATAACTGCTATTATCTGAGCAGTGTATCAATTGGAAACAGCGTCGCAACAATAGGAGATTTTTCATTTTGTGCGTGCATCAGTCTGACCGAAGTGCTTTTTCCGGAAAGCGTGACGGAACTCGGCGAATCTGCTTTTGACAGCTGTACCAGTCTGGCAAGCGTTGTTTTTACGGATAACATGACATCCATCGGACCTTGGGCATTTTTTGGCTGCAGCAGTCTGACGGTTCTGGAACTTCCGGCTAATCTTACAATGATCGAGGGCGGCTCTTTTTCGTGCTGCACGGGATTGACGAGTATTACGATTCCGGATACAGTAACATCAATAGAATATGACGCATTTTTTGATTGCGAAAGCCTGACGAAAGTGACGCTGCCGGAAGGACTGACTGTGATAGATGCCTGGGCATTTTATGCATGCAGCAGCCTGACCAGTATTAATATTCCGGACAGTGTTACAACGATTGGTCTTGGAACATTTAGTTATTGCAGCAATTTGGAAAGCATCACTCTTGGAAGCGGCATCAGCAGCGTTGAAACAAATGCATTTACAAACTGCACGAGTCTGAAAGAAATCTATTTCACGGGTGACGCACCGGAATTTGGAATGGGTGTCTTTACCGGTACTACGGCAACTGCGTATTATCCCGCCGGAAATACGACCTGGACGTCAGATGTGAGGCAGGATTATGACGGAACCATCACATGGCTTGCGTATACCTCATCCGGTGAAATCGTATACGGCGACACGCTGATGGTTCGCCGCGGGAATAAGTTCTATTTCAATTACACCTTAAAGGGCGGCAATGCTGATTTCAGCATCACTGCGGGTGATGAGAACGACCAGGTGCTGGTCGGCGACTGGGATGGAGACGGCATTGATACTATCTGTCTGCGGAGCGGGAATGTCTGCTATTTTATCGATGACATCACCACGATGAATGTGTATATGACAGTCACCTATGGCAAGGAAACAGATGAGGTTCTCGTCGGCGACTGGGATGGAGACGGAAAAGACGGCCTGGCGATGCGGCGGAGCGGAAATATCTATTATTTCTGCAACGACATCACGAACCCGGACGGGGATACCTGGCGTTCCTCTTACGGGCGCGTGGATGATGAGGTTCTCGCCGGCGACTGGGGGAATAACGGATATGACTCCCTCGCTGCTCGGCGGAACGGGAATATATATTACTTCAGCCTGGCGAAAGTGACAGACCCGGACGGGGATGTATGGCGCACGACCTTCGGGCGCACCGATGATGAAGTCCTGGCCGGCGACTGGGACGGCGACGGGACGGATACGCTGGCGATGCGGCGGAACGGGAAGGTTTATTACATCAGCAACAGCATTTCGAACCCGGATGCCGGCGTGGATCGGTTCACGTTCGGACGGGAGACGGATGAGGTCTACGCGGGAACGTGGCAGTGATCGCCGAAGTATGCTATTTACAGAAGGATTAGAAAACAGAAATTTCTCAAAAAAGGACGGGAAGGGATATGAAGTAACGCAGGCATCGTGATAAGATGCAAATTGAGGAGCCGGAGGTATCTGCCACCGGCTCCCTGTCAATCGCGCGTCTGGCGGAAATGGTCTTTCCGCTACATTTCTTCTATCACGCAGGTATGTTTTTTATTGCCGGCATTTTTATCATAATTAATGCCGACCAGAAGTAAATTCCCTTTGTAATCCTTCAATCTTCCGGCATATCGTTTGTCTTTAATCTGCAGAATGGCGCTTTCAGCGGATTTATTATATTTTAATTCGACAATCATGGCCGGTTTATCCGTATTTTTTCGCGGGATAAATACGAGGTCTGCAAATCCTTTTCCGGATGGGAATTCCCGAACGATTTCATAATAGTTTCGAGCGGTGTAATAGGCAAGCGTAATCGCGCAGCTCAGGGAATTTTCATCATTATATTCCAGAATGGATGTGCAGGATTCATGGGAAAGTTCTAATGCTTTCGCAACGGTTTCCTGATTCCTGTTGATGGTTGCTTTGCATTTCTTCAAAATCCAGATTGTATTTTGCGCAGAGCGTTTGTACCTCCTCTTCGGTAAAGCCCGCATATTCGGCCAGTTTTAGCGGTTTTGTCATCGTAAATTCCCGGAAATCTGTCAGAGCGGATTCCGTCCCGTATTTTTTAATGGGGAGGATGCCGGTCATATAAGCGCCTGCGATTGCAGATTTCATTGCGGGACCGCCTTTAAACATGCCCCGCAAAAACTGAATATACGATTTTTGCAGATCCTCATTTTCTTTGGCTTCGCGAAAGAGAGCGTCCCACTCGTCAATGATAATAAAAAATTTTTCCTTTGTCTGCTGATTGACACGAATCAAAGCGTCGGGAAGGTACTCTTCGGATTCATCGATGCAGCCGGGAAAAGCCGTTTTTAATTCTTCAATCACGGCGGCCTGGATCGCAGATACGATCATCTGTGTCCCTTGGTTTTTGCTCTGGAAATAAACCATGTGATATCCAGATAAATGACATTAAACTGATTTCTGTATTTTTCATAGGAATCTGCCCGGGAAATTGCAAGTGAGTCAAATAATTCTCCGGAGTCGCAGCTTTTATCATAATAGGCTGACAGCATGACGGCAGCAAATGATTTCCCAAAACGCCGGGGCCGGCTAAAACAGGTCAGATTAGCAGAAGTCCCGATCGAGCTGTTGATATAACGGATCAGGTTTGTTTTGTCCACATAGATACCGCTGCATATCTGGCGGAATGCTTCATTTCCGCAATTTAAATAAGTCCCCATATCACAAGCTCCCTTCACGGTCATGGATTATCATGATATTATTTTAGCCGATGGATTTATGCAAGTCAACAACTATCCGCTGATCGCATTCTGTTGTATAAGCCGTTGTGGAACTGTAAGGCGATGTTGGATGAAGTATCACATCCTCAAAATAAGGATAAAATCATCTTGAATTATCCTTATTTTGAGGATATAATGTTTATAGAAGGATCAGAAAACAGAATTTCTTAATAAGAGCGGGGAATGAAAATGAAGCAGATAAAATATATTCATCCGGATGCGATTTCGTCCGGAGAGATTCGCGCAATACGTAAGAAATTAAATCTGACACAGGCGGCTTTTGCTGAGTTTGTGTGCGTCTCAAAGAAGACGGTTGAGCGTTGGGAGTCCGGGAAGGAAAATGTGACGGGACCGATTGTGACCCTGATCAGCCTGTTGTTTAAAAGATACAATAGCCATAAACATATAATAAAGAGTATAATGTATGAGATACCCGAAATTTTTACAGGAAAACGGCACCATCGGCTTTGTTGCGCCGTCATACGGCTGCAACATTGAGCCGTACAAATCCGCGTTCAGGAACGCACAGAAGAAATTTAAAAAAATGGGTTACCGTGTGGAACTCGGTCCGAACTGCTACGAGGGCAGCGGCATCGGGATCAGCAATACGCCGGAGAAATGCGCCGCGGAGCTGCAGGAATATTACTGCAGCGGGACAAACGACGTGCTGATCTCCTGCGGCGGCGGCGAGCTGATGTGCGAGGATCTGAATCATATGGATTTTGAGCGGATTGCGGCGGCGGAGCCGAAATGGTATCTGGGATATTCGGACAATACGAACATGACGTTCCTGCTGACGACGCTCTGTGATACGGCTTCGCTTTACGGACCGTGCGGACCGGCTTTCGGTATGGAGCCGTGGCATCCGGCGATCCGGGCAGCGTTTGATGTGCTGACCGGGAAGAATCTTACGGTCCGCGGATATGATAAATATGAGAAAGAGGGTCTGAAGGATGAGGAACATCCGCTGCTGCCCTACAACGCAACCGAGCCGCGCGTCATGGTGCGCGTCCCGGACCGGGATGTCCGTATGGAGGGACGCCTGATCGGCGGCTGCCTGGATCTGCTGCCCATGTATCTCGGGACGAAGTTTGATAAAGTACATGATTTTATTGAGAAATACAGTGGGGACGGTATCCTCTGGTTTCTGGAGTCCTGCGACTTAAATCCGATGGGGATCCGGCGCGCACTCTGGCAGCTGGAGCAGGCGGGCTGGTTTCAGCATCTCTCCGGATTCCTGATCGGGCGGCCGCTGTGCCACGGGGAGACTCTGCTGGGGATGGATCAGTATGAGGCGGTCACCGGGATACTCGGAAAATACGGTGTGCCGATCCTCATGGATCTGGATATCGGGCATATCCCGCCGGCGATGCCGCTGATCTGCGGCAGCTATGCGAAAGTGGATGCGGCCGGAAATGAGATATCGATAGAGATGCTGTTGAGGTGAGGACAAAAAAGCATATCAGTCCGTATGCCGCCGCGAGAGGATCATCTTGCAGATCGGATTCCCCTGTGCGGAAAACCTCTCCTCATACTCGGTCATCACATTTTCCGCGTTCATGGCAGCGTCGCGGTGGAGATTCCATGTGCAGCCGCTTACTTTCCATCCGGACTGTTCTGCCTGCCCCAGGGAAAACGAAAAGAGATCCGTGTTGTCTGTCTTGAACTCGATCTCTCCGTCGGAAGTAAGAATGCGTTCATAGCGTTTTAAAAACTCCGCGGAGGTCAGCCGCCGCTTTGCGTGGCGCACCTTCGGCCACGGGTCGGAAAAATTCAGATAGATGTGAGCCGCTTCTCCTTCGGCAAACATGGCGCAGATATTCTCCGCGTCCATGCGGATGAACCGGAGGTTCGGAAGCGGCTCTTTCCGCGCGTCCAGTTTTTCGAGTGCGCGGACGAGGACACTGTCATAGCGCTCGATGCCGATGTAGTTGATCTCCGGATGCCGTTCGGCGAGCGTGGTGATAAACTGTCCCTTTCCCGTGCCGATCTCAACATGGATGGGATGGGCATTTCCGAAGATGGCCTGCCAGCGCCCGGCCGGGGCGGACTCTTCCGGAATACAGGCGCTGTGGCCGGCGACGGTTTCTTTCGCGCCGGGTATATTTCTGAGTCTCATGATTTCCTCCGATTATTGATGATACTGTACATGCGGTAGTTTCTTATTGTTATAGTAAACGTTAAAAATATTTGCCGTTTACTATAAATATTATGCACACGATCGCGCAAGGAATGGCTGCTTACGCAGCCCGCGATCGGCGCAACAGGAAACGACTTAGGTCGTTTCCTGTAAATGGTCGATCACTTGTGGACTGCCCTGTCAGTTTAACACAAAAACCGCAGGATGAAAACAGGCAAGTCAAACTTCCTTTTCGCTAATATTCGCTGTTCCGGTTACTTTACCCACCCCATGAAAGCACCCATTAATATTCGCCGCTCCGGAATCATTAGAAAAGGGGATTGCGGGATAAGTGAGATAAGAAATCTCTGATTTCTGTTATCGAACTTATGCAGAGCTGCACGAAGTGCGGAACAATCCGTAGTATCATACCCTTTTGTCGCTCGAATCATATTATAGAAAGTGAGATTCGGAATGTCTGCTGATACAGTTATAACAAAACAAAATCTGGATTTTTATCTGAAGGAACTGTGAAAAACATTAACGTATGTTTGACGAACGCCCCAGCATATGTCATAATAAGAAAGCCGGGTGATGCAGGCAGCGCATCGGCATGCATAAGGAGACGCATAATTACAACACCGGGGTTTGACTTATGAAAAAATTCTTTACAAAAATCTTTTGGGCTTTGACCGCGGCCGTTCTCATAAATCTATGCGGACTGACGGTCACGGCTTTTGCCGGCGAGGTGTCCTGGCCGGCCGGGCCGGAGGTGACGGCGGAGAGCGCCATTGTGATCGAGGCGGCGACGGGGACAGTGCTCTATGAGAAGAACGCGGACGATCAGCATTATCCCGCGAGTATTACGAAGATCATGACGACGCTGCTGGCGCTGGAGAACAGTTCCCTGGACGAGACAGTGACATTTTCCGCGGATGCGGTCTATAAAAACGAGGGGAATTCGTCCCATATCGCGCGGGATCTGGACGAGCAGATGACGATGGAGCAGTGCCTCTATGCGGTTATGCTGGAGTCAGCCAATGAATGTGCCTATGCCGTGGCGGAGCATGTGGGAGGCGGAGATTATCAGGCGTTTATCGGTCTGATGAATGAGAAAGCCGCGGAGCTCGGCTGCGCGAACACGACGTTTACCAACGCGAACGGCCTGCCGGATGAGGCGCATGTCACCTCCTGCCGGGATATGGCGCTGATCGCGCAGGCAGCGATTAAAAACAGCACCTTCCGCCAGATTATCGGTACGGTAAAATACACCATTCCTCCGACGAATAAGCACGCGGAGGAGACCATTTTAAACAACCATCACCGCATGTTAAGCTCCTATAAAGGGACGAAATACCTGTATGAGTATTGTGTCGGCGGCAAGACCGGTTACACGGTCGCGGCCGGGAATACGCTCGTGACCTACGCAGAGAAGGACGGCATGCTGCTGATCTGCGTGGTGATGCAGGCACCGTCGCAGTACGAGGACACCACATCGCTGTTTGAGTATTGCTTTGCGAATTATGCCATGTATAACGTGGCAGAAAATGAGATGCGGTACGTGATCGGCGGGATCGGTTCTGGGACATTCTTCCTGTTCAGCCAGGCGGAGGCTTTCGCGGAGCTTGACCCGGATGCGCAGATCATTCTGCCGGCGGCTGCGGATTTTTCCGATACGGAGGTGGAGATTTCCTCCGATCCGGTGAGTGCCGGTACGACAGGCACATTGATTTATTCCTATGGCGGGAAACAGGTGGGCACAGCGGACATTGTCGCTGCCGGTGCGGGCTCCGCGACCTGTCAATTCGGTTCAGGCACGTATGTCTCCGCGGGCAGCGGCACAACCGGCGGGGAAAGCGAGTCGGGGAACGACGGATTATCGGGCGGAAGCAGTACAACCGACGGGGAGAGTGCGTCGGGTGACTGGAGCGCATCTCAAGAAGGGATTGAGTCGGCTGACGGCGGAACATCGGACGGAACTGAGAATACGCCGGATGACGGAAGTACAATGAGCAGCGAAAATATAGCCGCTGATGACGGCGAAATAGGCGATAATGAGACAGCGGCTGCAATCAGCGCGGAGAGCGAGACCGGAAGCGGTGCGGATGATACTACGCCAGGGAGTTCTTCGAGAAACGCGGGACATGCAGGCCGGATCATTCTGACCGTGATTATCATAGCCGCGGCTGCCGCGGTGATCTGGCTGGTTTACCGGAACTTTCCGCGGCTTCGGCGCAGAAAATGACCGCCCGTTACTCATCCTGCGGTTCCCGATAACGGCGGGGGAACAGAAACAGTGACAGGAAGAACCGTTTATACTGCCTGTAGAGGCTGATGTCGGCCGCCCCTTTTGTATTTGCGATCGATGTCGCCAGCCCCGCAAGCGGGATACGCCGGTCATATACCAGATAACGCGGCTTCCAGACGCTCGGGTCGAACTTGCTTTTAAACCGGTAGAGATTTTTAAAGTCATAACCGAAATCCATATGGCAGAAAATCTCATGCATCAGTTTTTCTGCCCGGTTTGTATCCGGTTTCGTGACATCAATGCCCGCCAGCGGGGCAATGTTCAGGCTGACCTCTTCCGCGCCCTCTGCTTTCATCTTCATGGCGGCGGAAATGATTGCGTGTTCCATCGCGCCGGTCGGACCGTCCGGCATCCGGTACATCACATCTACACAATAGCCCGATTCATGTTTATACGGGAGAAATGAGAGAACGGTCAGCAGATGCCCATCCGGATCTCTGGTGACAAAATAACGCCTGCCGCGGGGCTTCTCAAACTGCAGATCCCCGACCGAGTAGGTGAGCTTCAGTTTTTTCCCCGCAAACCACTGAGCCTCTACTTTTGAGATTTCCTCTTCGAGAAGGAGATCCCGATTTTGTTCGGGGCGATATTCTTCGATAAAAATGCCGGCCCGGTCAAGCTTTGCCGCATTTCTTCGCAGAGAACCCTTTTTGCCGCCGGCCAGCGTATATGTATTCAGATCCAGGATCGCTTCCTCACCGTATTTCAGCACGCAGAAACCCATCGAACCCAGCAGCTCTGAAAGCTCCTCGCTGACGGAATTAAAAACCGCTTTGTAAGAATTGCTTTTGCAGAAAGAGAGATATTCCCTGAGCAGCGCTTCCCTGTCCGCGGGGCGGCAGACCGGGTCGCCCAGGCTCATCGTCCGTTTCCCGGCAAGCGTATACGGAATCACACCGCGGACCTCTGACCCGAAGAAATAGAGGTTCCCGGGGAGCAGCGTAAGGCAGTTCTGAGAATCATCGCCAAAAACCCGGATGAGCTGAGCGGCCAGTTCCGGATCTCCGGGAGGAGTATCAGCCGCTCCGGGATGAGCCTCGAACTCACTGTACAGGGAATCCGGATCCTCAGGCTGATCGCCTGTATCTGTGAACGGATCATCCGTATGTTCAGACCGGGTCTTAAAATTTTCGCGCAGAGGATGCATCGCTTCGAGACTAAAATGTATCACTCTGTTTTGAGTATCTGTTTTCATATTAACTCATCATATCCTTTATTGAGGAGGGAAACGTCCGCTGAAAACAGCGGCCGCATTCCGGGTCTGTGCAGAAAAACTCCTATATCAACCGGTGGCTGCTTCCCGGATCTGTTCGGAAAAGAAATCCAGAATCAACCGTACCGTCTGCTCATTCTGTTCTTTCCAGGAAATGGCGGCTTCTTTGTCACGCCCGGAGCCGGAACGGTACGCCCCGAAGCCCTGATGATTGGCTCCTTCCAGCATGATTGTCGCTGCGTGTTCCGGCAGATTACGATCATACCGTTCCATATTCGCGTTGTTCATAATTCCATCGTTTTCCGCCGTGAGCCGGAGGGCGGAAATGTTCAGACCGGACAGATTGACGGATGCAAAGGTCGCCAGCAATGCGATGCCTGCCAGATGATCCGGCTGCGCCGCCGCAATCCGGCTGACCGGCATCCCACCCAGTGAATGACCGATCAGGATCCAGGTATGTATGTCAGAATTCGTTTTCATGATTTCCAGTCCGTGCTTCGATCCGAACGCACTTATGTGAAAGGCCTGCTTCGGAATCACCACCGTGTGTCCCCCGGCGTGAAGCAGCTTCGCCAGATAGGCGTACGCCAGATCGTCTGTTTTTGCCCCGGAGAAAATGATAAAGCCGACTCCGCTGTCGCCATAAAAATAATAATCGCTGCCGGCCAGGGTCATCTCTTCGCCGATTGCCTGTGCCTCCGGAAACGGTTTGTTGCAATAAAGCAAAATGACCAGGATCGCTATGACAAGTACTGCGATAATGATGAATAAAATAATCATTCGGATTCTCCTTACCTTCTTGACATTGCCCGACAGTCTGTTGTACAATAAATTATACTCAGATGAGAAGCATGTATCAACCATCAATATTTAAAAAAGTGTCGGATAAGAGAGGAGGAGGACATCAGATTGAAGAAGCAGCAGGAAGTTACCGAGAAGACGCGCCAGAGGTTCGTGGACGCGTTCTGGTCGCTGGCAGAGGAAAAGGCAATTCCCAAAATATCCGTCAGCGAACTGGCGAAGCGGGCGGGATATAACCGCAGTACTTTTTATGAATATTTTCTGGATATCGACGATCTGGTTTCGTATATCGAGAAGCGTTTGCTGGAGGAAGTGCAGCAGACCATTGTGCGCACACTGCCGCAAATGGAAACGCCGGACAGTCTGATTCAGAGCAATCTCTTTCAGACCATATTCGCTGCCATGAATGAAAAGATATATCTGCTGCTCGGCCCGAACGGGGATCCCGCGTTTCCATCAAAGATAAAAACGGAGCTGATGCCGGCTGTCGTGTCTCAACTCCCGGTTTCGATCAATCTGCCAAACATCGATTATCTGATCAGCTTTGTCAACTCTGCCGCGTTCGGGCTTGTGCAGTACTGGAATGAGCAGGGCAAAAACATTCCTCCGGAGGAGATCAGCACGATGATGCAGAATCTGGTGCTGCATGGGCTGGCGGCTTATCTGGAACCGGCCGCAGACCATTCTGCTCTGCGGCCGGCAGTGTCACCGTAATAGAAAACGGAAATGACTGCTACGCAGTCATCTCTATCTATAAAAGCCCATCGCAGCTCTGCATAAGTTCGATTACG
>JAJBVI010000213.1 GCA_020859905.1 Lachnospiraceae bacterium
GATTATGAAGGACGAATTTCCGACCATTGTGGACGAACAGTTTACCGCAAATATGGAGTCCCTCCTGGACAATGTCGAAGAGGGTACGGTAGACTGGAAGATGGTTGTGCGAAACTTTTACCCGGATCTGGATATGGCGGTAAAGGCTGCCGAGCAGAAGCTGGAGAAAATAGAGATCGCCGACGAGGTTTCCGATGAGGTCTGCGATCTCTGCGGCCGCAATATGGTCGTCAAATACGGACCGCACGGACGATTCCTGGCATGTCCCGGATTCCCGGAGTGCCGCAATACGCGGCCGCTTCTGGAAAAAATCGGAGTACCGTGTCCGAAGTGCGGAAAGGAGCTTGTGCTTCGCAAGACAAAAAAAGGCAGAAAATATTACGGATGCGAAAACCATCCGGACTGCGATTTCATGTCATGGCAGAAGCCGTCCGTTGTACGATGCCCGGACTGCGGCAGTTATATGGAGGAAAAAGGGGCAAAGCTGCTGTGCGCGGGTGAGAATTGCGGGTATGTCTGCGCGAAACCGAAAGAAGAGAAGAAGGACGGGGAGGACAGCAATGAGTAGCGTACAGCTTTTAGACAAAACACGGAAAATCGGAAAGCTGCTTCACAACAACAATTCATCGAAAGTGGTTTTTAATGATATCTGTGCCGTAATGACTGATATCTTATCCTCCGACGTCCTGGTCATCAGTAAGAAAGGCAAGGTTCTCGGCGTTTCCAGCCGGAAAGACATCTTCCGGATCGGCGGCCTCCTGGAAAATCAGGTGGGCGGGCATATTGACTCCTGTCTGAACGAACGGCTGCTGAGCATCCTGTCCACGAAGGAGAATGTGAACCTTGAAACGCTTGGCTTTACCGCAAAAGATATGCACAGTTACGCTGTGATCATCTCGCCGATCGATATCGCAGGGGAGAGGCTGGGAACACTCTTTGCTTATCGCGGGGACAGACAGTATGACATCGACGATATCATTCTGTGTGAATACGGTTCCACGGTGGTCGGTCTGGAAATGATGCGCTCGGTCAATGAGGAAAATGAAGAGGAAAGCCGGAAGGTACAGGTGGTACATTCTGCTCTGAGTACGCTTTCTTATTCCGAGATGGACGCCATCCGGCATATCTTCAGCGAACTGGACGGGGATGAAGGCGTACTGGTGGCGAGCAAGATCGCGGACCGCGTCGGCATTACACGATCCGTGATTGTAAACGCGCTGCGCAAATTCGAGAGCGCCGGCGTGATCGAGTCCAGATCCTCCGGCATGAAGGGTACATATATAAAGGTGTTGAACGATGCACTTTATGACGAATTAAACAAAGACCCGGCATACAGAAAATAAGGGAAAAAACTCTTGCATCCCATATGTCTGTGTGATATACTTAAAAAGTCTGGGATTTCAGGGGCTTTTTATGCGTTGTTCAGAGGTTCCCGGGCAGAGAGGTCTTCCGTTTTTGTCAGACAGAACAGAATGATATAAGGGACAAAAGGCCATGAATCGGATGTTTACATCCGTAGCATCATACCCTTTTTCCGCTTAAATCATATAATCAATCACATGTGCGGACTGAGCGGTATGGTGCCCGGGTGCTTTTCGTACCCCGGTGAGCCGGCGGGCTGGATGCACATGGAAGAAAAACCATGGAGGGAAAGACATGAGTGTTATTTCAATGAAACAGTTACTGGAGGCAGGTGTTCATTTCGGACATCAGACAAGAAGATGGAACCCGAAAATGGCTCCCTATATCTACACCGAGAGAAACGGCATCTACATCATTGACCTGCAGAAGTCCGTTGTCAAGGCGGATGAGGCGTACAAGGCCGTGATGGATATTGTGGCCGAAGGCGGTACCATCCTTTTTGTCGGCACGAAAAAGCAGGCGCAGGACGCCATCGAAGCCGAAGCTCAGCGCTGCGGCATGTACTATGTAAATGAGAGATGGCTGGGCGGTATGCTGACGAACTTCAAGACCATCCGGAGCCGCATGAAGCGTCTGCGCGATCTTGAGAGAATGTCCGAGGACGGCACGTTTGACGTTCTTCCGAAGAAAGAGGTTATCCAGCTTCGGAAAGAGTGGGATAAGCTGGAGCGGAACCTTGGCGGTGTCAAGGATATGGAGCGTCTGCCGGATATTATTTTTGTTGTAGATCCGAAAAAAGAGAGAATCTGCGTACAGGAGGCACATACACTGGGAATCCCGCTGATCGGTATCTGCGATACCAACTGTGATCCGGAAGAGCTGGATTATGTGATCCCGGGCAATGATGACGCGATCCGCGCCGTACGCCTGATTACGTCCACGTTGGCGGATGCCGTGATCGAGGCAAATCAGGGACTCATCGAGGCGGAGCCTGCGTATAACGAAGAAGCTGCGGATGAATACGAGGAAGCTGCTGAGACTGAGGAATAAATCGGTTGCCGGAACTGGCAGGTCGATACGGTTCTGACAGATTTAAACTGTCGCGTCCGTTTCTGACATACTATTATAAGGAAACTATTTGGAGGGATTATATATGGCTATTACAGCTGCAATGGTAAAAGAGTTGAGAGAGATGAGCGGTGCCGGCATGATGGACTGCAAGAAAGCCCTGACCGAGGCGGAAGGCGATATGGACAAGGCTGTCGAGGTGCTGAGAGAGAAGGGTCTTGCAAAGGCCGTGAAAAAAGCCGGTCGGATCGCGGCAGAGGGTATGGTTGAATTAAAGGTTACTGACTGCGGCACGAAGGCAGTCGCTGTGGAGGTAAACTCCGAGACAGATTTCGTAGCAAAGAATGAGAAATTCCGGAATTATGTGGCACAGGTTGCCGAGCAGGCGCTGGATACCACTGCGGCAGATATCGACGCTTTCCTCGCGGAGCCGTGGAAGTTCGATACATCTAAGACCGTGAATGAGGAGCTTGCGGGTCAGATCGCGGTGATCGGTGAGAATCTTAAGATCCGCCGTTTTCAGAAGATGCAGGAAGAGAACGGATTTGTTGCTTCCTACACCCATATGGGCGGCAAGATTGGCGTTCTGGTCGATGTAGAGACGGATATCGTAAATGATGCTGTGAAAGAGATGGCGAAGAATATCGCGATGCAGGTTGCGGCGTTAAAACCGCAGTACACAGACCGTTCCGAGATCAGTGCCGAGTATATAGCACATGAGGAGGAGATCCTCCGCGCACAGATCATGAATGACCCGAAGGAGTCCCAGAAACCGGAAAAGGTGATCGAGGGCATGATCAAGGGCCGAATCAACAAGGAACTGAAGGAGATCTGCCTGCTGGATCAGGTGTATGTAAAAGCTGAGGACGGAAAGCAGATCGTCAGCAAATACATCGAGCAGGTTGCGAAAGAGAACAGCGCGAAGATCAGCGTGAAGGGTTTTGTCCGCTTTGAGACCGGCGAGGGTCTTGAGAAAAAGAACGAGGATTTCGCGGCTGAGGTGGCCGCCCAGATGGCAGGCAACTAAAAGGAAACCCATCCGCTGGCAGGAAGCCTTATAAACAAAGGGAAAAACAATGAAAATGCAGTGATTTAAGCTCTTTTTTTAGCGGATAAAACTATCGCAGCATATCGCAGCTTCGCATGGTGATTTTGGTAAAACTTTGGTACGGATTTTGGTAAAATTTTTTTATCAAAGCCCATTGTGCAAAGTTTGTGTGTTTCTTCTATCGGGGAAAGAAAAGTGTTTTACTGACGGATTTGCAACAGCAGGCCCGCGCCTTTCGCACACCGTGCGGCAGGCGGGGGCTTTTTTTCTATGAAAAAATATCTTAGCCTCTTTTTGGTTGATTTCTGATTTTCTTGCAGGAAATCCAAACGTTTTTTATTAGTTTGCATGTTTATTTAAAAACAGAAGGGGATGGGATACGCA
>JAJBVI010000050.1 GCA_020859905.1 Lachnospiraceae bacterium
GCCGACACCCAGACCGCTGAGCAGATACAGCGGTTTCCTCGTCGCCGCATAGAGCATAATGATATACGTAATGAAAAAAATCAGCGCCGCACCCAGATCCGCGGAAACAACCAGGATGATCACATGGACTGCGGCCGCAGCAGTCGTGATACAGATCTGGCGGAAATCCGTCGACTGATACAGCATACACGCCGCAAAGAAAACAAAAATTATCTTCACAAACTCGGACGGCTGAAACGTAATGCCCGCTATGGTAAAAGACAGATGGGCACCGCCCGACATCTGCCCGAGCACCAGCACGGTCCCGAGCGCCAGTATGCCGGCCGCACAGTATACCCATGTAAATTTCCGCAGCGCTTTCAGCTTCCGGATCAGCTGCGGAATAAAGATCGTAACCACCGACGCGATCACGGCAATCTCGAACTGTTTCAGCGCACTCGAAAAATTGAGTCTCGTCTGGATGATAAATCCGATGAGCAACAGCATACACATATGGTTTACAACCATGCGGGCCGCCCTTCTGTAGATAACCCGGTAGATCAAAAACAAAAACAGGACGAAAGCCGCCTGAGCCGCATAAAAAATCAGGAAGCGTACCTCCTTCTGATTAGCAAATAAAACGAGAAAAGCGTCCAGATGGATCAGGAAGATACATGTCGTCTGGCTTTTATACATCCGAAGCTGCCGCGTTTCCTTTTTTACACCCGGGATGGCAAAGCTGTAATATGTATAAATCATAAACAGAAAAATCATCACGTATTTTGATATTTCCGTAATCAAATGCAGCATAACCTCTCCTCGTGTCCTCGAATATTAAGTAACCCGGCTATTAATGTATCGTCCTCGAATTAACTGGACTTTATACTTGTCTGTTTTCCCGATAGCACATCTCAAAAATACTCGACGCAGCCCGCTACGCCTCCGTTTTTTGAGATGCATTCTCAGAAAAACATTCTGCGCATAAAGTCCAGTCGAGACGATACATTAATTATTCGAGGTGCCCGTAATCTGCCGCCCGGCCGCAGAGCGCCCGGGTCGGCTTTAGGGACTCATGTCTCATCGTCTTTTCTTTGCTTCCGGATGTTCCAGCTTCAACTGTGCCTCTACCAGACTCTGCTTCACTTCGGAAAGCTCATTTTCCTTTATCTTCAGGTCTGCCTCAAGCTGCCGGACCGTCTCCTGCGCCTGCATCAGTTCCTCCGCAATATTCAGTTCGATGAGGATCGGTTTCAGATCCGCCGGAAGTGAACGATAAGCCTGCGTATCCTCAAGCTTTCGGATCATATTGTTGACATACGATGCCATCTTCTGGATGAGCGCTTCATCCTCCGCGCCGCTCATCGCCAGCACCTTCCCGCCGATGACTACTTCCGTGGTGTTATACTTTGCCATACTGTTCTCCTTTTTCAGTACATATCACTTTCATTCCCGCAGTAAACCGAAATGCGTATAGGACAGTTCCGTCGCCACCCTCCCCTTCGGAGTCCGGTTGATAAACCCGTTCTTTACAAGAAACGGCTCGTAGACGTCCTCAATCGTTCCGGCGTCCTCGCCGATCGCCGCCGCCAGGGTCTCGAGCCCCACCGGACCGCCCGCGAACTTCTGAATGATTGTCAGAAGCAGCGTCCGGTCATTCTTATCCAGTCCGCAGGTGTCCACCTCCAGCAGATCAAGCGCAAAGGAAGCGACCTCCTCCGTGATCACGCCGTCGTATTTCACCTGGGCGAAATCCCGCACACGCTTCAGCAGACGGTTCGCCAGACGCGGCGTCCCCCTGGAGCGTCCGGCGAGTTCCTCAGCTCCGGCCGTCTCAATCTCCACGTCAAGCTTTTGCGCCGACTGCAGGATGATCGTCCGAAGCTCCTCCGGCGAATAAAACTCCAGATGCTGGATGACGCCGAACCGATCCCGCAGCGGCGCGGTCAGAAGACCCGCCCGCGTCGTCGCCCCGACCAGGGTAAACTTCGGCAGATCGAGACGGATGGAACGCGCACCGGCACCTTTTCCGATCATAATATCAATCGCGTAATCCTCCATCGCCGGGTATAAAACCTCCTCGACCTGACGGTTCAGCCGGTGAATCTCATCCACAAACAGGATGTCATTCTCCTGCAGATTGCTTAAGATCGCCGCCATCTCGCCCGGCTTCGCGATAGCCGGACCGGATGTCACCTTCATATGCACGCCCATCTCATTTGCGATAATGCCGGACAGCGTCGTCTTCCCGAGGCCGGGCGGTCCGTAAAAAAGCACATGGTCCAGAGCCTCATTCCTCTGCTTCGCCGCCTCGATATAAACCCGAAGGCTGTTTTTAATCTGATCCTGTCCGATATATTCGTCCAGAGTCATGGGACGCAGGCTGGGTTCCGTCCGGATATCCTCCTCCTGAACCTGTGTCGAAATCACACGTTTTTCCATGTAAACTCCCATGCGCTGCCGTCGCAGCGCGCCAAAATCTATGAAAGTCAATTGCACCGCAGCAAGTTGTCTGCGCTTCGGCCGGACACCCGGTGCCCCGTAATCCGCGTTCATAACAGCGCCATATTTTTCAGAGCCTGCTTTAACACGGTTTCCACATCGGAATCCTCCGCGATCTCAATGCCGGACAATGCCGCAGCAGCATCCGCGGCACTGTAACCGAGGGCGGTCAGGGCCTCCATCGCTTCCTTTCTCACAACATGGTCATCTTCAGTCAAAACAGCAGACACATCCTGCTGTACATCCAGCGCGTCCTCCAGGCTGATTTTATCCTTCAGCTCTATAACCAGCCGCTGTGCCGTCTTCTTCCCGATACCGGGTGCCTTCGAGATCGTCTTTACATCGTCGCTCACCACGGCGAAACGGATCTCATTCGGCGAGAGTGCCGACAAAACCGCCAGTGCGCCGCGCGGACCGATCCCGGAGACATTCAGCAGAAGCCGGAACATGGCAAGCTCATCCCGCGAAGAAAAGCCGAAAAGAGAAAAGGTGTCTTCCTGCACGTACAGGTAAGTATGGATCTTCACCGTTTCGCCGCGCCGCGGCAGTTCATCCGCCACACGCATCGGAACGCGGATCTGATACCCGATGCCGCTGTTATCTATCACAATATAATCTTCGCAAACCTCTTCCAGAGTGCCTTTAATATAGGAATACATAGCTGTTCTCTCTCCCCGCCGTCACTGCAAAATGAAATATATTCATTATATGCCATTATAAGAAATTTGTAAAATATTTCTGTTAAACCAGCCAGGCAGGAACATACCGGTTCTTCCTGTATACGCTGTTCACTCTGCGACTGTATCAAATGCCGCCTCCTCTTCCGAAGAGATCACCTCCACGGCCACTTTGTTCGGCAGGCATATGATCGTCTCGCTTTCCACAGAAATCGCGTTCATGTTCACGCAGAGCTGATCGGGGCAGTCTGCCTCGATCATATCTGCCTGTCCGTCCCGGATCACAAGGGTGTTTGTAACCTCGCCATTGATCTCAATGGGAATCTCCTGATCTGTATCCAGGTCGTAGATGCCGTATTCTTCGCCGTCGACGGAGATTTTGACGAGATTCCCCGCATCGGTTTTCATGATACGGAAAACGAGCCATACGGCGAGTATGGCTATAAATACGATAACCAGTATGATAACTTCTTTTTTCCCTGTCTTCTGATCCATTCGTTTTCCTTAGCCGCTTATAATAAAGTGTCGCTTTGCAACACTGCGCACAAGCGACTGCATCGTATAATTTCCATTCCGGTTCATCCGGGTCAGGATACCCGGCTTCCGTAATAATAAAAGCCTTTGCATATGTCCAGATGTACCTTTACGATCTTCCCGATCAGGCTTTCATCTCCCTGCAGGTGAACGACGCTGTTATTGCTG
>JAJBVI010000161.1 GCA_020859905.1 Lachnospiraceae bacterium
AAACCTGGCATTTTGCGGTGTCTGCGCAGCAGTGCATTTTGCTGACATGAAAATTTTATTCCTTTCATTCAAAATGGATACTCTGTCTAATGTATATATGAGAGACGGGCGAATCAGGAGGACATATTTTGGCTGATATACAGAAAGAAATCGAAAAAAGAAGAACCTTTGCGATCATTTCCCATCCCGACGCGGGAAAGACGACGCTGACGGAAAAATTTCTGCTCTATGGGGGACAGATTAACCTGGCTGGATCCGTGAAGGGAAAAGCGACGGCACGCCATGCCGTGTCCGACTGGATGGAGATAGAAAAACAGAGAGGTATCTCGGTGACTTCCTCCGTTCTGCAGTTTGAGTACGGCGGATACTGCATCAATATTCTGGACACACCCGGACATCAGGATTTCTCGGAGGATACGTACCGGACGCTGATGGCGGCGGATTCCGCAGTTATGGTCATTGATGGGTCGAAAGGTGTGGAGGCGCAGACGCGGAAGCTGTTTAAGGTCTGCGTGATGCGGCACATTCCGATTTTTACATTTATTAACAAGATGGACCGGGATGCAAATGATCCGTTTGATCTGGCGGATGAGATTGAGAAGGAACTGGGCATTGCCGTGTGTCCGGTGAACTGGCCCATCGGATCCGGCAGGAATTTTAAAGGGGTCTACGACAGGGATACCCATCGGGTCATGACATTTTCCGATACATTGAAGGGGACGAAGGAAGGCCGGGAGAGGGAGTTCGACCTGGATGCGGAGGAACTGTCCGTTGAGATCGGGGAGGAGAATAAAGAACAGCTCCTGAATGATATTGAGCTTCTGGACGGAGCGGGCGCGGAGTTTGACCGCGAACTGGTATCAATAGGAGAACTGTCGCCGATGTTTTTCGGATCCGCGCTCACCAATTTCGGCGTGGAGACATTTTTGCAGCATTTCCTGCAGATGACATCCCCGCCGCTGCCCCGGCAGTCAGACGCGGGGGAGATCAGTCCGTTTTCGGCGGATTTCAGCGCGTTTGTATTTAAGATCCAGGCAAATATGAACAGGGCGCACCGCGACCGCATCGCGTTTATGCGCATCTGCTCCGGCCGGTTTGAGGCCGGCATGGAGGTCTTTCATGTACAGGGAGACAGGAAAATACGTCTGGCTCAGCCGCAGCAGATGATGGCGCAGGAGCGGAGGATCATCGAGGAGGCGTATGCCGGTGATATCATAGGCGTGTTTGACCCCGGGATTTTTTCTATCGGCGATACGCTGACGACGGCGAAGGACAGGTTTGCCTTTGAGGGAATACCGACGTTCGCGCCGGAGCATTTCGCGAGAGTGACCCAGCTTGATACGATGAAGCGCAAGCAGTTTGTCAAGGGGATCACGCAGATCGCGCAGGAGGGCGCGATCCAGATTTTTCAGGAATATAAGACCGGCATGGAGGAGATTATCGTGGGCGTGGTGGGCGTATTGCAGTTTGATGTGCTGAAGTTCCGCCTGGAGAATGAATATAATGTGGATATCCGCATGGAGAACCTGCCCTACGAGCATATCCGCTGGATCGAGAATAAGGACATAGACATGGATCGCCTGAGCGGCACCTCAGACATGAAAAAAATCCGGGATCTGAAAGGAAATCCGCTTCTGTTATTTGTCAACTCATGGAGTGTGGGTATGACACAGGAGCGAAACAAAGATCTCATTTTATCTGAGTTCGGAAGAAACTGACCGGACTAACTTTTCTATAGAGATAAGAAAACACCGGTTTCCGCACTTGTTTGCGGTGAACCGGTGTTTTCCTGTAAAGAGTGAACCGCGCGGATAAGGACCTGCGCTCCGCGGGTGCCGTGAGAAATGGATCACTCTTCATCCGTCATGCGGAAAACGTACTCCGCGGAACCCTCCAGCTGGAACTTTGCGGTGCGGATCGCGTCCGCCTGTTCCGGCGTCATGCTGTCCGCCTTTACGCGGCGCATGGCTTTCTGTAAATTCAATATATCGGAACGGATTGTTGATTTCGTGTTCTTGTCGACCTGTTTTTTTGCCCTGGAAAGCGCACCTTCTGTCTTTCGGATCAGCTGCTCCGCTTCATTTAACAGGTCAAAGTTTTCCTTCTTCTGGCTGTCGGTGGAGGCGTATTCCGCCGCATCCGCCATAGCCCGTTCCACTTCCTGGTCGGACATGTTCGTGCCCGTGGTAATGGTGATGCTCTGTTCCTTGCCGGTGTCGAGATCCTTCGCGGACACATGTACGATGCCGTTCGCATCAATGTCAAACGTGACCTCGATCTGCGGCACGCCCGCCATGGCGCGCCGGATCCCGCGGAGCGTAAACTGTCCGAGCAGTTTATTGTCGCGGGCGAACTGGCGCTCGCCCTGCAGCACCTTTATGATGACGGAAGTCTGGAAATTCTGTGCTGTGGAAAAGACCTGGCTGTAGCGGGTCGGGATGGTCGTGTTGCGCTCGATCAGCGGGGTCGCCACGCCGCCCACCGTCTCGATCGAGAGTGTCAGCGGGGTGACATCCATCAGCAGGATCTCGTTTAAGTTGCTGTCGCCGGACAGCTTGCCTCCCTGGATGGCCGCGCCGAGGGCGACGCATTCGTCCGGATTCAGGTTCTTGCTCGGCTCCTGTCCCAGAAGCCGGCGCACTCTTTCCTGTACGGCGGGGATGCGCGTGGAGCCGCCTACCAGCAGGACTTTTCCGAGGTCTGCAGGGCCGATGCCCGCGTCCGCCATGGCTGTCTGTACCGGACCGATCGTACTCTCTGTCAGGTCGCGGGTCAGTTCTTCGAACTTTGCGCGGGTCAGGCGCAGCTCCAGATGCACCGGACCGGAGTGCCCGACAGCGATATAGGGCAGGTTGATATCAATCTCCGCGGCAGTGGAGAGGGCGATCTTTGCCTTTTCCGCTTCTTCGACAATGCGCTTCATGGCGACGGGGTCTTTTTCCAGACGGATGCCTTCTTTATTATGAAATTCGCGCAGCAGATAATCACTGACCCGTTTGTCATAATCGTCACCGCCGAGGCGGTTGTTGCCTGCGGTGGCGAGAACTTCGATCATGCCTTCGCTGATCTCGATGACCGACACGTCAAACGTGCCTCCGCCCAGATCGTAGACAAGGATCTTCTGCGGCTGCGCGTTGTCCAGACCGTAGGCCAGCGCGGCGGCGGTCGGTTCGTTGATAATGCGGTCAACGTTCAGTCCGGCGATCCGGCCGGCATCCTTTGTGGCTTTGCGCTGCGCATCGTCAAAATAGGCCGGAACAGTGATCACCGCATCGGTCACGGGCTGTCCGAGGTAATCCTCGGCATCCTTTTTTAATTTCTGCAGGATCATGGATGAGATTTCCTGCGGCGTGTACTTTTTCCGGTCGATGGAGACTGTGTAATTCTTGCCCATCTCGCGTTTGATCGAGGAGATGGTGCGGTCGGGATTCGTGACCGCCTGCCGCTTTGCGGTGTCGCCGACGAGGCGCTCCCCGTTTTTTGTAAAAGCGACGATGGAAGGCGTCGTGCGGCTGCCCTCCGCGTTCGTGATGACGACCGGCTGCCCGCCCTCCATTACGGCGACGCAGCTGTTCGTGGTTCCGAGATCTATGCCGATGATTTTTCCCATAATCGTATCCTTTCTGAAAGTGTTTCCTGTTGGTTTCATCCGTGTCAGGTCTCTCTTCTGGCGGTCGTACGGATTCGTACTGTTTTTTATGATAACATGGATTTTTGAAATAACAATGACTCAAATATAAATTTTTTGTAATTATATTGTTAAAGCCGGATTTCCTATCTCACTTATCCGCACTTCGTGCAGCTCTGCATAAGTTCGATAACAGAAATCAGAGATTTCTTATCTCACTTATC
>JAJBVI010000006.1 GCA_020859905.1 Lachnospiraceae bacterium
AAGGTGAATTGCCGCACAGCGGCAAGAGAGGGCGGTCTGGGCCGTTCGCAATCCGCGCTGTCGCGCTACTTGCTCATACCGTCTTGGTCATCCAATATCCAGACATCTGGCCATGCAAGCATGTCCATCTGTCTGTCTATTGATGACACTTTCATAGTATTTTAAGGAGGATTTCATGGCAGCTGACCGCAGAACAAAATATACCAAATCCGTCATCCGGCAGGCTCTGTTTGAACTGTTGACAGACCGGCCGATCAACAAGATCACAGTCACCGACATCTGCAAGAAGGCAGACATCAACCGCAGCACCTTCTACTCCTATTATGAGGATGTGTACGCGCTGCTCACCTCGATCCAGAACGATCTGTTCGAGGATATCGTTTTTACGCTGAGCAAAGAGAACTGGTTTGAGGATGTCCTGAAGCTGGTGGACGACAACAAAGATCTGTGCCAGGTCCTGCTCGGCCCCCACGGGGACTCATCCTTCATACGCCAGCTCATCTATCTCGGCTATGAAAACAGTATGAAGGTGTGGAAAGAAACATATCCGAACGCCACGCCGGAGCTGCTGGATTATTTTTACGCCTATATGTCTTCCGGCGTAATCGGCGTTCTGGAAAACTGGGTCTGCAGCGACTATAAGCTGTCAACCCAGGAAGTAGGCAAAATCCTGATGGGTGTTACAATGCAGGGTCTGAATTTTCTGGAAGAGAACGACACAGACAAATAAAGTGTCGCTTGCGACACTTCGCGCACGAGCGGTTGCGTCAGCATGATTTCCAATCCGCGAGCTGCGCATCCCAGCGAAGCTTTTTTATCATATAGGAAAGTGCGGAGAACTTTCCTATTATGATAAAAAAGCCCCTGCTTAAGCAGGGACTCCCAACGCTTTCGGATCTCCGGATTCTTCCGGCTATTCTGTTTTTTCCGGCTCTTCGGATTCCTCCGTTTTTTCCAGTTCTTCGGATTCCTCCGGCTCTTCCGGCTCCTTCGGAAAACGACCGGATACCTGTGTGATATTCTTTATAAAATCCGACAGACCGTCGCTGATCTGCTCCGGCGTCACCCTCCACTCCCAGTTCCCGCCCAGCGTGGACGGAAAATTGATGCGCGCCTCCCCGCCGAGATGGAGATAATCCTGCATCGGAATGACACAGTATTTTGCAATACTCGTCATGGCGAGACGGATGAGGTTGTCGCAAAGCTGCTCGTATGTATCCCAGTAGCGATTCAGATAATTTTTGATATGCTCCCGCGTCTGATCTGAGGTATTGCAGAGAAACTGCAGCAATGTCTCATTATCATGGGTGCCCGTATAAACCACACAATTCGCATTTTTATAATTGTGCGGAAGGAACGCATTTTCACTGTCGTCGTCAAAAGCGAACTCGAGTACTTTCATGCCGGGGAATCCGCTCTCCTCCAGAAGCTTTTCAACGCTGTCCGTGACAATGCCCAGATCCTCAGCAATGATCTCAATCCCGTCGACACGTTCCTCTATCGCGCACATGAGATCCATCCCGGGTCCCGGCATCCACCTTCCCTCTCTGGCAGTCTCCGCACCATAGGGAACCGCGTAATACTCATCAAACCCGCGGAAATGATCAAAGCGCATCACGTCATACAGCGCCGACGCGTGACGAACCCGGTCGATCCACCAGGCATATCCGGTCTTTTTGTGATAATCCCAGTCGTAGAGCGGATTCCCCCAGAGCTGGCCGTCCTCGGAAAAAATATCGGGCGGCACTCCCGCCACGGATGTAGGATTCAGATCCTCATCAAACTGGAAAAGCTCCGGATGCACCCACGCGTCCGCGCTGTCAATCGCCACGTAGATCGGCAGGTCGCCGATGATGCGGATCCCCTGTTCCTGTGCGTAAGCCTTCAGCTTCACCCACTGTGTCATAAACCAGTACTGCACATGCTCATGAAAGGAGATATCGTCCGCCAGCGCTTTCCGCGCTGCCTTAAGTGTCTCGGGGTCGCGCTTCCTGTAAGGCTCCTCCCAGTCATACCAGGCCTTCTCCCCGTGGAGATCCTTGACCGCCATAAAAAGCGCGTAATCCGGCAGCCAGTCCGCCTCTCTCTCCAGAAAAGCCTCAAACCCCGTCTGGTCATTCTTCTTATCATTCGCGTAAGCCTTCCGAAGCAGCGGATACCGGTTCTCAAACTGTTTTCCGTAATCCACATAGGACGGGTTCGTCCCGAGCGCCGCCGCGTCGCACTCCTCTCTCGTCAGAAGCCCCTGCTCAATCAGGTCGTCCAGAGACACAAAATAAGGGTTCCCCGCTACCGTCGAAAACGGCTGATAGGGGGAATCCCCGTAGCTCGTATGTCCCAGCGGCAGAATCTGCCAGAAAGTCTGTCCGCTCTTTTTCAGAAAATCAATCCAGTCATACGCCTCCTTCGTAAATCCGCCGATCCCGTAGCGGGACGGAAGGCTGCTGACCGGAAGTAAAATGCCGCTTGCTCTCATATATATATCCTCCTGACTCATATGCGCTTTCCGGTAAAAAACTGTTCAGAAATAACCTTGCACATTATCCGGCACAATCTGTAAAGTTATTTCGCAGCAGTTCCTAAGCACGCGTTCGACAGGAGCGTCGATGATTGTGCTGTGTTTGCGCATACCCAATTTATTATAAATCATTTTTAATAATTTTTCCACAAATATTAAACCAAAAAGTGATGTTTTTTATGAAAAACCATGATATACTAAGATTCGATCGACAAAAGGGTATGATTGAACTGAAACATCTGAAAACCAACCGGAAAGGAGATTTTTATGGCTGATTATAACAATTGCACGCATAACTGTAACACATGCGCGGCCGCGTGCGACGCGGACGGCGAGAGAAAACCCGGCTTTTTTGACAGGCTGGAAGCTGTATCCGAACACTTTGAAAAAATGGGCGAGGACGGTATCATCGACATGCTGAATGAAGCGGTCGCCACGCTTGAAGCGGAGGAGGATGAAGCAGCCGTCCCTGAGGGAAAGAGCGGCGGCACAAATTAGCCGCGATCATGCATGAAGCCGTATTTTTCACCGGTCAGAAGCATGCGCCGTCATACATACGAACCGGGAAGGGACGGTTTCTGGTTGCATGTCACTCCCTGACCCCGCAGGATCTGCCCCGGCGAAGAGAGGGTATCTGCTGCGGGGGCAGGCACCTGCGGATTTTATAGTGAACGACAAAAATAATTTGTCATTCACTATAAAGGAGATGCACACGATCGCGCAAGGAAGGCTGGAAACTTTTGAACTTCTTTCAGTCCTATCTGCTGAGTTCCTGATCCCCTGCTGTTATTATAATCCCAGTGCCCACGGAACAATCTCCTCCAGTGCATCCACCCTCGGAATTTCAGACGGCATATCCCCGGAACCGCGGGATGCCGGGGTCTCCCCGAGACAGCAGGCTGCTGATACTTTCCCGAAACAGCAGGCCGCTGAAACTTCCCCGAAACCGTAGGCTGCCCACACAAACGGCACTCCCGCCTCCCGGCAGGCATCGTAATCACCCTGCGTGTCGCCGAGATACCAGTACTGATCCAGACCATTGCGTTCGATCAGAAGCTTCAGATTGTCTGCCTTGCCGTGCAGAGTATTGCCGTAGCACTCTGTATCATCCACCAGCTCTTCCAGATGATAATATTCCAGAAAAGCCTCAATATAACCGGACTGGCAGTTGCTCACGATTCCGATACCGAAATCGAGATCGCGCAGCCTGCGAAACGTACCCGCGACATCCCCCAGCAGCACCGCGCCGTTCTGCCGCAGATACTCGTTTTCAACTTCCTCCAGGACATGCATAATCTTCATTCCGCGCTCCGTAGAAT
>JAJBVI010000064.1 GCA_020859905.1 Lachnospiraceae bacterium
TTCCCGCCTACATTTGATATAGGCCTCTCCCATGAGTAGTTTTCTTCATTATATCATGTGCAAAAACGGCACATGATTGCATTTCGCCGCTCGCCGAATGCACCAGTACATTCTTCTCGCTTGCGCTCATTATATCGTGATTTCATCACGATCCAATTCGTCACTCGTCAAATACATGCCAGCATGCATTTTCCAGCTTTGCACGCTTTATCACTAAGTTCAAAAATACTTCACTAAGTGATAAATGCGTCGTTTGCACTCATTATATCAATGTCGGACATCCGCTTCAATCTGTAAATTTAAAATTATGTAAGAGCAGCCCGAAAGCTGCTCCCCGGCATCACATATCAATGCCGGTAAGCGTCCCGTGTCTGGTGACCATGGGCAAGCGCTGCTTCGTGGGAATCATAGTACACATCGAAATCCACGCCATTGGCATTCAAATTTCCGGTATCTTCCACAGTGTAAAGGATGCCGTTCATCATGACCTGTGTCCCAATCGGGACAATGGGGTCGCTGGCATCCACGGCGAGCGTATGGCTGGCGGTAGGGTAAACCCCGGAAGCCGTCGTCCCGCCGGCCCATTTGCCGCAGCAGATGGAACAGCTGCAGTAGGCGCTTGTCATCACCTCGCCGATATAATCACCGGCCTGCACGGTCTTTGTCTCGGTGCGCGTCTCCCCGGCCTCTGTCACCTCCAGGCTGTACTGCAGGGCAAACAGCTCCTCCAGTTCGGATTTCACCTGCCGGAACGTGAAATCGCCGTATTTTGCGGAAAGGTAGCTTGTGAGCACCACCGGGTCGTGCCCGATCTCTGCCAGGCTGCAGCTGTATTCGTCGCTCCCGGAATAGGTGGATTCCGTCCGGTTGATCTTCTTCGGCAGCTGTGCTTCCGGCTTTGTATAATAAGCGTCTGCTTTCGTGAGCGCCGTGTCCTCCGACTGCCAGGAAGTCAGTGAGACGATGGAAAAAGCCCCGCCGCCGACAAGTGAACCTGTATGGAACTGCAGGAGAATTAAGACCGCCACCAGGCAGCACCCGAGCGCGGCTTTCCATCCGTTTTTCTTTTCCGTGAACTGTTCCCGGAGGTTGGAAAGGACTTCCTGTCCCCTTCTTTCTGTTTTTGCCGCAGCCCCGCCGCTGAACACAGCCCCGGCAGCGGAAGCCTGCCCTGCGGCTGATGCGGTCTCAGCACTTTCCGCCGCGCGCTTCGCTTTTGCATATTCCCGTTTCAGCCTCTGTTTCTGCATCCAGCGGGAGAGTGGATTGGAAGCCGGGTCTTTATCGCCGGACAACTGGCGCTGACGGAAAGCCCGGACGGGACGAGCCATGACCAGTCAAAGAGGAAGCGGTCGCCGCCGCCCAAGTGGAAGATGTCATGCATCAGCTTTAAGCGTACCTCCCCGTCCAGCGGTTCTGCCGGCACGCCCAGGCGGCGGAAGTTGCTGATGATGTCCGACTGTACATGGGCCAGGCGGGGCTTCGCCTGTTTTAGCGAATCCGCCTCGATCCCGAACGTCAGGTACTTCGTGTGGGCAATGCCGTTATTGCCTTTCTCCAGCTGGCTTTTTAACATCCGGCTGTACTCCGCGCGGATGTCGTTAAACCCGTCCTTTTTCGGAGAGATGCGAACGGACTTCAACACTTCCTCCTGGTCTGCTGCCATATTTAAAAAAGTCAGCTCGAAATGGATGGAGCTGTCGAAGAAGTTTAAAAAAGAGCACCATCCTTCAAAGATCGCGCCCTGCTCCTCCTGCTGTGCCAGCTGGTAGTTGATATCCGAAAAACGGATGGTCTTCGTGTAATAATTCTCCCGGACCCTGCAGATGCCGTCCGGGAACATCCGGTCAAAGGGGATGGACAGCTGTGCTGTGTTCGGCAGCTTCCCCTCCCGCCGGTTTTTCTCAATGATGTCCCGGACCTGCTTTTTCTCCCGGGGCGTCAGGTTTGCGGGGAGTTTTGCCTCCCCCTGCGGTTTTCTGTTTGTAAACAATGGCTCCTACCTCCTCATAAACTTTCTCCTGGCGCATAAGCGCAGAATAATAACAGTCCGTCTCATACACGCGGATGCGCGGCCGAACGAACCGGTACTCGATAAACTGCTTTGCGATGGCCTCTAATGGTTGCCCGTCCTTCTCATACATGCCCTCCTCCTGTCCCTGATCGTCCCCTATTCACAGGTCCCTCTCGCAGACCAGCAGGAGATCCTGAGTGACGTCAGCAGTGGCAAATCCCCCGCCGCCGTCATGGAAAGGAACTATCTGGTCGATGAAAATAATATCAAACATATCATCCGCCAGTACCGGAAGCATTGGGAGCAGCGTCTCCTTGCCATTGGCCGCACCCTGTCGGATCATCTTACTGTCCCCTGCCTGCACGCATATTTCCGGCAGTTCATGCAGGTTCACCGGACCCGGAACATCCTCTGCACTGCCACCAACACGGCATGACCTGCCCCGGCACAGGAAACCTGCTATGATCTCCCCAAAATAAACAAAGGAGGTCATGACAATGACGATTCAGGACGTATTTGACAGGCTCATCCCCATCGAAAAGACAGCAGGGGAACTGAACACGGACACCGGATATGACCCGGATGACGGGATTGGCGGCAAAGTGCGCCATACCTGGCTACAGCGGACGGTAAGAAGCGTGTATATTTCATAGCCCTGATCGATGATGCCAGCCGGTTCATCGTCGGCGCGGATGTTTTTTTCAATGACACTTATGAAAATCTCATGACGGTCATCCGTTCGGCTGTGTCAAAGTACGGCCGCCCCAGACTTTTCGCATTTGACAATGGTTCAAGTTACCGTAACGGACAGATGGAGCTGCTCGCCGCACGGATCGGGTCGGCCGTGCATTACTGCGAACCATTTACCCCGACCAGCAAATCAAAAATCGAGAGATGGTTTTTAACTATGCGTATGCAGTACCTGGCATCGCTCGACATGAGGGATTTTCACAGCCTGGAAGAACTCCGGCAGCACTTCGCCGGTTATGTCTCCCGCTATAACCAGTCCCCGCATTCTTCCCTGGAGGGGAAAACACCCCAGGAGCGTTTCTTCTCTGAGCCGGAACAGATCCGCCGGCTTACGCAGGAGCAGGTCGACACCTGTTTCCTGCCGGAAGTGGAACGCAGGGTATCAGCGGACTGTGTCATCGTCATTAACAAGACGGAGTACGAAGTCCACTACCGCTACGCGAAACAGCGGAATCTTCCGAAGTCAGGGTACGGCTCAAAACCCTTGAAAAAATCCACGGTTTCGGAGTCCTGACTGGCGAACCCGGCCGCGGCAAGACCACCAGCGCGAGGACATGGGCTGATTCCCTCAGCCCCTCACTCTACAGGGTCTGTTACACAAGCCTTTCCACCCTGACAGTCATGGATTTTTACCGGAGGACTGCCTCGCTCCTTGGTGCAGAGCCCGGTTTCAGGAAAAGTGACCTCTTCGAGGACATCCAGACGGAAGTCAGGCGGTACGCACTGGAAAAAAGGATCACTCCCGTCATCATCATTGATGAGGCGGACAAGCTTACCCACAAGGTGCTTTCAGACCTCCAGATCATGTTCAATTTCGATATGGACTCGAGGGATCCTGCGATAGTCCTGCTGGTCGGGCAGCCGCGCCTGAACATAACACTGAACCAGAACACCCATGAATCCCTCCGGCAGAGAATTGTCATGAACTACCACATGGGTGGCATCTCCAAAGAGGAAGGCCGCAAATATATCACTGGCAAACTGGAAGGTGCCGGCTGCCGTCATAACGTATTCGATGAGAATGCCATCGAAGCAATCCTGAATGCAGCTAATGGTACGCCCCG
>JAJBVI010000029.1 GCA_020859905.1 Lachnospiraceae bacterium
CGAAGTGCGGAGCAATCCGTAGTATCATACCCTTTTGTCGCTCGAATCATAATATCCCATCTCGGAATACGCCTGTCTCTCCTCATCCGTCAGCGTCAGGATCTCCGGTTCGCCGCCGGTGATGAGAACCGTGTTCTCATAATGTGCCGACAGAGAGCGGTCCAAAGTCACGACCGTCCACTCATCCTCCAGCCATTCTACCTCCCAGGTACCCGCGTTCACCATCGGCTCAATGGCAAGGGTCATGCCCGGGCGAAGCCGGATCCCGCGGCTTTTCTGGCGGAAGTTCGGGATCTGGGGATCCTCATGAAGAACAGATCCGATGCCGTGTCCGACCAGATCGCGCACCACGCCGTAGCCGAAGCTCTCGCAGTAATCGCTGATCGCGTTGGAGATCTGGTGGAGGTGATTCCCGCTTTTCGCATACTTAATACCCTCGAAAAAGCTCTGGCGGGTACGCTCGATCAGGAGGCTCGCTTCTTCAGAGACTTCCCCGATGGCATGGGTTCGCGCCGCATCGGAGTGATATCCTTTATAAATACATCCCATATCGAGGCTGACGATGTCGCCCTCCCGGAGAATCCGTTTTTTACTTGGTATGCCGTGGACGACCGCTTCATTCACGGATACGCACACCGATCCGGGAAATCCGTTATAATTCTTAAAGTTCGGAACGCAGCCGAAGCTCCGGATCATTTCCTCCGCCTTTTTGTCTACATCCAGAGTCGACATGCCCGGATGCAGTTCCTTTCCCAGATCCTCGTGTACCCTGGCGATGATTCTGCAGGCCTCGCGCATCAGCGCGATCTCCCTGTCTGATTTAATTGATACTGACATGTCAGCCTCCCATATGACACCTGAATTCCTCTGATACCTGCGGATTGCTCACATTCTCACCTGCTTCATTGCAGCCGCAGCAGGAACTCCTCTGATACCTGCGGATTGCATCTCTGCATAAGTTCGATGACGCAAGCGCTCCATGCATGACCTTTTGACCCTGACATCATCATCTTATGCCTTCAGCAGCGCAATGATATTCTCAAAAACGGTCTGCATCGGCTGTGTGCCGTCCACAGTTTTTAAGATCCCCTGCTCTTTGTAATAGTCGATCAGCGGCTGTGTCTGCGCGTGATAGACATCCAGGCGTTTCTTCACCGTCTCCGGCTCGTCATCCGCCCGCAGGACGACCTCGCTGCCGCATCGGTCACAGATCCCTTCCACTTTCGTCGGTATGTTGACGATGTGATAGGTAGCACCGCAGTTTGTGCAGGCTCTCCGGCCGGACATCCGGGTGATGATGTTCTCATCCGGCACATCCACATCCACCGCGAAGTCCATACTCTCGCCGCGCGCGTTCAGCGCGTCAGTCAGGCACTCCGCCTGGGGGATCGTCCGCGGAAATCCGTCCAGGATAAACCCTTCCTTACAGTCTTCGTTTGAAATCCGGTCAACGACCAGGTCACAGGTCAGTTCATCGGGAACCAGAAGTCCCTGATCCATATAAACCCTGGCTTTCTGTCCCAGCTCTGTCCCCGCCTTTAAATTCGCGCGGAAAATATCGCCGGTGGAGATATGCGGAATCCCGTATCTGTCCGCGAGCATCTTTGCCTGTGTTCCTTTGCCAGCGCCCGGCGCCCCTAACATAATAATCTTCATGCCTTACTCTCCTGTGTTTTCTTTCCAAAAATGCCGGATGTCACTAATCCGGCTGTTCCCGCGGCACATCCCGGACTCTGCCCGGAACGGCTGCGACACAGAAAGCTGAAGACAACGGATACCGCCTGTCTTCAGCTTTTGCGTCTGTCGTTATCACAAAAGCTTATCTATCGGGAACGACATGCATCGTTTCCTTTGCGCCGGACGCAAATCTGCGTAAGCAGCCATTCCTCATGCGTCTATGTGCATCAATCAGCCCTGCGATCATTCATTCAAAAATCCTTTGTAATTTCGGACAAGCATCTGCGATTCGATCTGTTTTAAAGTCTCAATGATTACACCGACAATGATGATCAGCGAGGTGCCGCCAAACGAAATATTCGCGTTGAACACACCCTCAAAGAAAATCGGGATGACCGCTACGATCACCAGGCCGACCGCGCCGATAAATATAATGTAACTCAGCACATTCGAGAGGTAATCGCTGGTCGGCTTGCCCGGCCGTATGCCGGGGATAAATCCGCCCTGTTTTTTCATATTGTTTGCGATCTCCAGCGGATTGAAGGTGATGGACGTATAAAAATACGCAAACGCGACAATCAGCAGAATGTAAACAATCAGGCCGATATTATAGATCGGGGTGGTAAACGTAAACCAGTTGGACTGGGTGAGCATCCCCAGAATCTTCCCGCCTATGCCGGTGCCGCCGGACTTGCCGAGCATCTGGCAGATGATCACCGGGAACATCAGCAGAGACTGGGCAAAGATAACCGGGATAACGCCTGCGGTATTGACCTTCAGCGGGATGTGCGAGGACTGTCCTCCCACCTGCTTTCTTCCCATCACCTTGCGGGAATACTGTACGGGGATCCGGCGCTCCGCGCCCTGCAGCACCACAACCAGAACCACAACCAGTACAATGATCGCCACGATAATCGCCGCGTTCAGGATCGCGTTCTGCAGCTCTTTTCCCTGCACGAACTGTTCAAATAAGGATGTCAGATCGGACGGCAGCCGGGAAATGATATTGATCGTCAGTACAATGGAAATCCCGTTTCCGACGCCGCGTTCCGTAATTCTCTCGCCGATCCACATGATCACCGTGGAGCCGGCTGTCAACGTAATCACCGCCATGATCACGCTCAGTGCATTATACTCAGTGAAAAGCCCCTGTCTGCCAAACGCGATGGACATAGCCACAGACTCCATAACCGCCAGGCCGACGGTCAGATATCTCGTAATCGCGATCAGCTTCTTTCTGCCATCCTCTCCATCTCTCTGCCATTCCTCAAACTTCGGGATGGCGATCGTCAGCAGCTGGACGATAATCGATGAAGTGATGTACGGTGTGATGTTCAGCGCAAAGACCGACATATTCTCAAAGGAACCGCCGGTTACCGCGTCGAAGAATCCAAAGGCGTTGCCTGAATTCTCCGAAAACCACTCCGCGAAATACTCCGCGTTGATGCCGGGCGCCGGGATCTGCGAACCGATCCGAACCACGACCAGCATCAGAAGCGTAAAAATAATTCGATTCCGTATTTCCTGAATCTTAAATGCATTGCGGATCATTTTCAGCATTAGATCACCTCTGCTTTTCCGCCCAGTGCTTCAATTTTTTCTTTTGCTGAACCACTGAAGGCATTTGCCTGAACAGTAAGTTTCTTTGTAAGCTCCCCATTTCCAAGAATCTTGACTCCGTCTTTCGGATTCCTTACAATGCCCGTTTCAACCAGGGTTTCAACAGTCACTACTGCATCGTTGTCAAATACTTCCAGCGAAGAAATATTGATACCGACAATATCCTTTGAGTTTCTGCAGGTGAACCCTCTTTTGGGAATACGTCTGTACAAAGGCATCTGACCGCCTTCAAATCCCGGTCTCGGGGCACCGGAACGGGCTTTCTGACCCTTGTGGCCGTACCCTGCAGTCTTGCCGTTTCCCGAACCGTGACCGCGGCCTTTCCGGTAACGGTCGCCCTGTTTGGAACCCTCCGCCGGTTTCAAATTAGATAATTCCATCTTGACACCTCCTGTCTGTCAGATTTCTTCCACCTTTACCAAATGTCTGACCTGCCTGACCATCCCGCCGATCGCCGGGTTATCCGTCAGCTCCACCGTCTTGTTTAACTTACGAAGACCAAGAGCCTCCACACCC
>JAJBVI010000108.1 GCA_020859905.1 Lachnospiraceae bacterium
GATTATCTCATAGATTCCGAAAGCTGTAAAACCGCCGGGTTATTCATCGCTTACTATTAAAACGGTGTTTTATTTAAGAAGTATAATGTTGGTGAACAGATACCCCAGAACGCCAGGATGTGGTCAATGACCTCCTGCAGCGGCACGAGCGGTGCCTGGCTGACTTTCGCCTTCTGAACATCATAGATCGCGATCTGTATATAAGACAATGCCTCACTTCCGAGCAGCTCCCTCATGATGATACTGTTGTCATAAGCGCGGGTCAGATTGCTGACGATGGAATTGGGATCCTCCGTATCAAACGGATAGCGTGCACGAAACTCGTCCGCCGACCCGTAAACATCCGGAATGTCCAGATTATCGCAGAAAGCTTTATAATGCTCCCCAAGCAGGTCGATCATCACATCGTAGCTGCGGAAATACAGGCGGAGCGTCGTGTAAACCCGCTCGGTATAACGGCCGAGCCAGTATAAATTATCAATATGGTCTAATGAGATAACACCCATGTGTCTTTAAAACCTCCTCCCTGAGATGAATTAACGATAAAGGAATCCGGGTTGCGCGTAAAGCGGGTCAGGCCGCTTTTCCACACCATCGGCTCATCCGCCATCAGGACGAACGCCCGCAGATCCGCCTTGCGCGGCACGATCTCACCGTCGCACATCACGTCGATATCCAGAAAATCGATGACTTCCTGCGCGATAAACCGGCGCGGCTCGGCTTTCAGCATGGAGATGAAATCCGCCTTCTGCTGCTTTGTCATGGAATTGCCGAAAACCACGCCGTAACCGCCGGCCTCCGCCACATCTTTCAGCACCAGATCGTCGAAATGCTCCAGCACATAAGCCATATCCTCTTCATAGAACGGCAGATACGTCGGCGCGTTTTTCAGAACTGAATCCTCATCCAGATAATATTTAATCATCTTCGGCACAAAATAATAAATGCCCTTGTCATCCGCCACGCCGTTGCCCGGAGCATTCAGAAGCGCGACATTCCCCTTGCGGAACACATCATAGATATGAGGCACGCCGATCAGGGACTCCGCATTGAAATTCATCGGGTCGAGATAATCATCCGAGATTCTGCGGTAAACAGCCCCCACGCGTTCCTTCTTGCCGGAATAATCCTTGAAGTAAAGGACATCGTCCTCCACCACCAGATCCTGTCCGATCGCCAGCGTAGCTCCGATCTGCTCAGACAGATACGAATGCTCAAAATACGCGGAATTAAACCGCCCCGGGGTCAGGATGACATTCAGGCCGCCAGTGTTGACATAATCCATCGTCTTCTTCAATAACTCTGCGTAATTGCGGTTGTCCTCAATGTGGTTCTCCCGGAACGTCTTCGGCGAACTCATCCGGCAGAGCTGACGCGCGATCATCGGATAGGAAGCGCCGGACGGCACCCGCAGGTTGTCCTCCAGTATGTACCACTCCTTGTCCTTTCCCTGCACGAGATCAATGCCGGAAATATGGGACGCGATGTCCTTCACGGGGCTGACGCCCTCGCACTCCGCCATGTAACCGCTCGTCGCAAAAATAAAATCCTCCGGCACCACGCCGTCCTTCACGATCCGCTTCTCCGTGTAGATATCCTTTAAAAACATGTTCAGCGCACGTACGCGCTGTTTCAATCCCCTCTCCAGATAATCGAACTCATCCGCCTCAATAATGCGTGGAATCGCGTCAAAGGGGAACAGCTGCTCGTGAAAGACATTGTTCTTGTAAATGCCGAACTTCACGCCGTATCGAGCCAGCAGCCGGTTAACGGTATCTGTGTTCTGAAACAGATCCATATCATAAAAAGCCATGTTCAATCTCCCTCCTGATTGTATTTTGTATACTCCTGTGATCTCCCATACACCTGCACAAAAGTATCACGCTTCGCACTGTCATACGGTATTCTTATCATAACATTAAGAGAAATAAAATAGCAATATGCCAATACGCATAAAATACAAAAAAGTGTCCTGCGGTATGCAGAACACCTTTGTCCGTCAAGTTATTTACATATTTATTATACAGTCCTTACGTTTTTTGTCAATTTATTTTTTCATGTATTTTTCATGGAATGCGGAGTTTCCGCCTTAATAAACATATACGTCTATAGCACCGCCTGCACCAGCTTCACGTCATACCCTTCCGACTCGAGCGCCTGAATGATTTCCTTTTTATGCTCCGTGCCGAACGCCTCCATCGTGATGCGGAGTTCCACTGCGGCATTCCGGTTCGAGGAAATGAACTGGTTGTGCTCAAGGCGGATGACATTGCCCTGTTTTTCGGCGACGAGTCCCGCCACGCGGCTCAGCTCGCCCGGCTTGTCAGGCAGCAGCACGGACACGGTAAAGATACGGTCACGGAAAATCAGTCCCCGCTGCACCACGGAGGACATCGTGATCACGTCCATGTTTCCGCCGCTTAAGATCGCGACGACCCGCTTATCCTTCACATTCAGCTGTTTTAAGGCTGCGACCGTCAGCAGGCCGGAGTTCTCCACGATCATCTTGTGGTTTTCCACCATATCCAGGAACGCCGCCACGATATCGTCGTCTTCCACCGTAATGATATCGTCCAGGTTTGCGCTCACATACGGGAAAATCTTCTCGCCCGGCGTCTTCACCGCCGTGCCGTCCGCGATCGTGCTGACATCCGGCAGAGTGACAACCTTTCCCGCTTTGATGGACTCCTGCATGCAGTTCGCATGTACCGGCTCCACGCCGATCACTTTGATTTTGGGATTTAACAGCTTCGCCAGCGTCGATACGCCGGCGGCCAGCCCGCCCCCGCCAATCGGCACGAGAATATATTCTACCAGGGGCAGATCCTTGAAAATCTCCATGGTGATCGTGCCCTGTCCGGTCGCCACCGCCAGATCGTCAAACGGATGAATGAAGGTATAGCCGTACTCCTGTGCCAGCTCCATCGCCTTTTCGCATGCCTCGTCGTACACATCACCCCAGAGGACGACGTCCGCGCCATATCCCTTTGTGCGATTCACCTTGATAAGCGGCGTCGTGGTCGGCATGACGATGGTCGCTCTCACTCCGAACTTCTGCGCGGCATAAGCCACACCCTGCGCATGGTTTCCCGCCGAAGCCGTGATCAGACCGCGGCTCCGCTCCTCCGCGGTCAGCGTACTGATCTTATAATAGGCGCCGCGCACCTTATAAGCGCCGGTATACTGCATATTCTCCGGTTTCAGGTAAATCCTGTTACCGGTCCTCTCACTCAGGAACTCGCTGCAGATCAGCTTCGTCTCCTGCGTCACTTCCTTTACAATCTCGCTGGCCTCCTCAAAGCGGTTCAGCGTCAGCATGTCGCTCATACTTTTTTCCTTCCTCTCAAACATGGCAGTGACAAAATGTGCCATGTATTTGTAATAAAACTGATACGCTGGGTTTCGCCCCAGATCCGTCCCCCGTCAGAGAGGCAGAATTCATGCCGCTCCTTAAAAAACTGCCTCAGTTACCGGATCTGCTGTTTCCGGAAGAACTCCCTGAACTGCTGCTCCCGGAACTCCCGGAGGAACTGCTGCTCCCGGAAGCACTGCTGCTGCCCGAACCGCTGCTGACGTCATCCGGATCCGGTATATTATCCGACCCGGAGCTGTCGTACTCGGGGAGAGAGCGTGCAGCGGATGCCGCGTCTGCAAAATGGGACGACAGGGACTCGTACTCTTCATACTCCGCGCATTTCTCCAGCGCCTGCTGCCCGTAGGTGATAAGGTTTTCTATATGTTCCGTATAATAGGTGCACGCGTTCAGCGCGTCGATATATTGTTCCGCGAGAGAAATCCGCTCTGTCTTTAACGTCTCTGCGGCAAGCTCCAGAGACTCCTGTGCGGCAAGTTCATTCGCCAGCGCCAGCTCCGTCTGCTCCTGTTCTTCTTCCTCATCAATCACAGCCTGCCAGGTCTGGAGCACCTCTCCGTCCAACAGATTTTTCTTATATTCGATCCGTTCCAGCAGAGAAGAACGGATGGCAGCATCCTGTACAACGTCCGCGGCGTCACAGGCTTCCTGATAAACGCCCGCGTACCCCTGTGCGGTCTCCGCATCCGTGATCTGATATTCCTCAAAAGCGCACACTGCAGCCCCTGCAGCCTCCTCGCGCGCCGCCTCCTCACGCGCCGCCTGCGCTTCGAGCGCCCTCTCCAGCAGACCGGTAGAATAATAGTCGTAACCGGACGGACGGGAATTGTAGATATCCGTATCGTAGTCCACATCGCGCGTCTGCCCGGAGGACGATACCAGGGAAATGGTCTCCGGCACGGAAAATTCCACCGGTTCCAGCCCCTCATGCAGCGCATTCATAAACATGCTCCAGACATCCAGCGGGTATTCCGCGCCATAAAAATCGAGGTCAGCCGGATAATCGTTTCCGATCCAGACGGCAGTCGTGTAATAGGCGGAATAGCCGCAGAACCACGCGTCGTAGTTATTATTGGTCGTGCCGGTCTTCCCGGCGTAATACTGCCCCTGCGTGTCAATGTCCGCCGCCATTCCAAAGGACTCCTCAAAATTCCCCTCCAGAATGTCCGTCAGAATGAAAGCGGTATCCTCCAGATAGACCTCCTCTGTCTCCGAGGATGCCGTATATACAGTATCTCCCATATAATCTTCCATCGACAGGATGCAGTCATTATCCGTGTACTGCCCGCCGTTGGCGATCACAGCGTAGGCGCGCGCCATATCCGCAACCGTCACACCGTTTGTAAAACCGCCGATTGAAACGGCCATAGCCGTCATATCAGCATAAGTAAGGGATGAAAATTCGAGCTGTTCCAGATAAGACATCGCGGTCTCCTGCCCGGTCATATCAAAAAGCTGGAGCGCGATGGTATTGATCGAGCGGACAAGCGCGTCGCGCACCGTTACGCTGCCGATATGGGTGCCGGAAGAATTCTTCGGCGTATAGCCGTTCACCGTAGTCTCCTGGTCGGTCAGAACCGTGCCCGGCGTCACGTAACCTTCATTGATCGCGGGACCGTAATCTAGAATCGGCTTGATGGAGCTGCCGGGCTGGCGTTCTGCCTGAAATCCGCGGTTGTACTCCCCTTCCTCGTCCCTGCCGCCCACGATGGCGACGACCATCTGCGTCTCATTGTCAATGCAGACGGCCGCGGCCTGCATCTCGTAGGTACCGTCCTCCTCCCGGTCCGTAAAATCCGCAAGCGTCTCGTCGACGCTTAGCTGTAGCTGCTCCTGAATCTCCGGGTCAAGCGACGTACTGATGGTGTATCCGCCCGTGATCACAGACTCATACGCCTCCGTATATGCGGCAGAATAAGAAGCCTCATAAGCGTCATATTCTTCCTGCGAGGAAAACGTGTACTGAAAGGCGAAACCGTCATTTTCCATCAGCTTTAACGCCGCGCAGTAAACGGTGTAAGTCACCATCCACGTATTCAGCTCCGTGTTCTGTGTCTCCTGCACGATGACGGGGTTCTCCTGCACGGCAGCATCATGCTCCTCCTGCGTGATGTAACCGCATTCCAGCATATCATCCAGAGCCAGATTCTTTTTCTCCATCGTCGCGTCATAATCGGCTACCGGGTTGCATGCACTCGGCGCATTGCTCGTCGCAACCAGAGTCGCAGCCTCCGCGAGAGTCACGTCAGACGCGCTTTTGCCGAAATAATACTGGCTCGCCCCCTCCACGCCGTAGCAGCCGTTTCCATAGTAGTTATAATTGCAGTAATACTCCATGATCTGCGCTTTGTTGTAGGTCTTCTCGATCTGCAGCGCCAGAACGATCTCTGTCAGCTTCCGCTCGAACGTCTGCTCCTGCGTCAGCAGGCTGTTCTTAACAAGCTGCTGCGTGATCGTGCTGCCGCCCTGCGTGATCGTGCCGCGGTTTCTCACATAAGCGGCCGCCGCCCGGGCAATCGCTCTTATACTGATGCCGTTGTGCGTCGGGAACGACTGGTCCTCCCGCGCAATGTAACCGTTCGTGATATAATCCGAAATATCCGTAATCGAAATGTACGTGTACTGCTCATTCCCCACTTCCGCGATCACGGAATCATCCGACGCGAGTATGACAGTATTCCCGGCGCGGACAAAAGAGGAATCATCCATGCCTGTGAGTACATTGTATACATCCGTCCTCACCTCTCGGTACAGCGGAACAAACCGCACCAGACCGATGATAATGCAGACGGCCGCGGCCGCGGCAATCACGCCTGCGATCCTGCGCCGCCGCTTCCGCGGCGCACGCTTTTTATCTGTATCATGACCGCCTCTGTTCTTCTTTCGTCCGGCTCTGTCTGAACCTCTTTTTTTTCCAGCAGTACTGACATTACCGGCTTCGGTGACTTTGCCGGTTTCCGCAGCATTGCCGGTTTCGTCGGCATTGTCCGCATCAATTTCTCTGTCTGTGTCTTTTTGATCCATCATGGCTGAAAATACCTCCGGTCATCCAGCTAAGTGTTTTGACAGCGTTGTATTTCATCCCTGCAATTCTGTCCTGATTCGGCTATTATACTCTTCTTCCCATGCAAATTCAAGAAAAAGGGTGCTCTTTTCATTCCGCGACATGAAAGAGCGCGTCCACGAACGCATCCGCGTCAAACTTCTGCAGATCTTCGATGGTCTCACCCACGCCGATATATTTTACCGGAATGCCAAGCTCCGACTGGATCGCGACAGCGATACCTCCCTTCGCGGTACCGTCCATCTTCGTCAGCACGATACCGGTAATCTCAGCCGCTTCGGAAAACTGCTTCGCCTGGTTCAGCGCATTCTGCCCGGTTGTGGCATCCAGAACAACAAGCGTCTCCCGGAACGCGTCCGGATATTCTCTTTCAAGGATCCGGTTGATCTTCTTCAATTCTTCCATCAGGTTCTTTTTATTGTGGAGCCGCCCCGCCGTGTCGATCAGGAGTACATCGGCTTTTCTCGCCTTTGCAGCCTGTACCGCGTCATAAACCACGGAGGCCGGGTCAGAACCCTCCTGCCCGCCGACGATCTCAACGCCCGCGCGGTGTGCCCACTCCGTCAGCTGCTCGCCGGCCGCCGCGCGGAACGTATCCGCCGCGCCCATGATGACCTTCCTGCCCTGCTGTTTCAGCTTCGATGCCAGCTTGCCGATCGTCGTCGTCTTCCCGACGCCGTTCACACCGATCACGAGAACAACGGATCGTTCCTGTTTAAACCGGTAAGCCGCCTCCTCCGTGTGCATCTGCTCCCGGATGCTGTCGATCAGCAGCTGCCGGCAGTCCTCCGGTTCCTTAATATGCTGCTCCTTTACCTTCGCCTTCAGGTTTTCAATGATATTCTCCGTCGCCCGGATGCCGATATCACCCATGACAAGGATCTCCTCGATCTCCTCATAAAACTCATCATCTATATGAGAAAAACCCTTAAACACAGCGTCAAAACCGGACACAATATTATTTCTCGTCTTCGTCAGACCGCTGACAAGACGTTTGAAAAATCCTTTTTTTTCTTCCTTATTTTCCAATTGTTACTCCTCCAGCTCCTTCTCGATCAGGTTCACCGAAACCATCGTGGATACACCCTTTTCCTGCATGGTGATCCCGTACAGCCGGTCCGCCGCCGTCATCGTCCCGCGCCGGTGCGTGATCACAATAAACTGTGTATGCTCCGTCAGCTGATGCAGATACCGCGCGAAGCGCTCCACATTGGAGTCGTCCAGCGCCGCCTCGATCTCATCCAGCAGGCAGAACGGCGACGGCTTCAGATTCTGGATCGCAAACAGGAGCGCTATGGCCGTCAAAGCCTTCTCTCCGCCCGAGAGCTGCATCATATTCTGCAGCTTCTTTCCCGGCGGCTGAGCGATGATGCGCACGCCGCACTCGAGAAGATCCTTCTCGTCCTCCATCGCCAGCTCCAGCGTCCCCCTGCCGCCCCCAAACAGCTGTCTGAACGCTTTGTCAAACTCCGTCTGGATATCGGCAAACCGCTCCGCAAACTGTTTTTTCATTCCATCGTTCAGATCCGCGATGATATCCTCCAGCGTCTTCTCCGCCTGCAGCAGATCCTCGTGCTGTCCGCGCAGGAAGGTGTAGCGCTCGGATACATCCTTATATTCTTCGATGGCGTTGACGTTGACATTGCCCAGCTTCCGGATCTCCTCCCTGGCGGCGGCAATCTGTTTTTTCATCTCCGGCATCCCGGGGAAATCCCCGGCACGAAGCTTCTCAGCCTCATGCAGTGTCAGCTCGTACTCTCTCCACATGTAATCCGTCTGGTTCTCACGGTCGTGTTCGAGCTTCTCCTTCCGGTCATTCAGGCGGAAGATCTCCTTATCCAGCCGGCCAAGATCCTGCGTAAGCGCCTCCCTGCGGTCGAGAAGCTTTTTGTGTTCCCCTGCCATAACGCCCTTTTCGGCCGTGCGCTGCGTCAGCTGTTCTTCGAGAGACTCCCGCTCCTTTCCGGCCGCCTCACACGCCCCGGCGATCTGCCGGATCTCCGCTTCCCGGGTCTGTATCTCCTGTCCGCTGTTGGCAGCATTTAAAAGGACCTCCTGCTGGGTCTGATGCAGTGTGAGTATCTCCTCGGACACTCTCTGAATATTCTCCGCGATAAAAGCAGCTTTCTGTTCCAGCTGCGCAGCGGAGATCGTCACATCGGAGATCTCATCCTGCAGCCGGTCCGCTGCGGTGTGCAGCTGCTCCAGCTCCTCCGACAGCGATTCGTTCGCGGCGTTGAGTTCCGCCTCCCGCTGCCTGGAACGGCTGACCCGCAGAAGAATCTGCTCCCGGTCTGTTTCGGCCTCGCTTTTCTCATCCTCGATCGTGTTGATCTCATCCTGTATATTCCGGTAAAACTCTTCCTGCTGCGTCTGCTCGTCCCGCAGGTGCTCCACCTCTACCTGCAGTGTATTCTTTCGTATGTAAAAATCCTGCAGCGTTGTCTGAATCTCGTTGAAATCGTCCTTCAGCAGCTCATCCGCCGTCCGGATCTCCTCCAGGCGTTCCCGCAGCTGTCCGCCCTGCTTCTTCAGAACCTGTATCTTCTTCTCCAGCGCCTCGATCTCGCGGCTGCGCCCCAGCAGGCTGCTGTTGTTCCGGAAAGCACCGCCGGTCATGGAGCCGCCCGGCTGCAGGGACTCCCCCTCCAGTGTGACGATGCGCAGGGAATAATGGTATTTCTTCTCGATGGCGATCGCATGGTCGATCGTATCCGCCACCAGGATCCGGCCCAGCAGATAGCCCGCCACGCCGCGGTACTCTTCCTGCGTCTGCACGAGGGTGTCCGCCATCCCGACCGCGCCCTCCTCATGCAGGGCCTTTCTCGCCGGGACATTGTCCGGCGCGGACACTGCGGTCAGCGGAAGGAACGTCGCCCTCCCGTACCGGTTTTCTTTCAGATAGGCGATCATGCGCTTCGCCGTGTCCTCGCTGTCCGTGACAATATTCTGTATGCTTCCGCCCAGCGCGGTCTCGATCGCCGTCTCATATTTTTTTTCAATGCGGATCAGGTCGGCGACCACGCCGCGGATCCCCGGTGTGTCCGACTTCCGTTCCATAACGCGCCGGATGCTGTTTCCGTAGCCGTCGTAACGTTCTGCGATATTTCGCAGGGACTCCAGACGGGACGATTCCCTGTGGTACTGCTGGCGCACCTCATCCAGCTGCACGCCAAGCTCCTCCGACTGGCTCTTCCATTTCCGGCGCTTCCCGGTCACGGTGATCTTTTTCTTCTCCATGCCGAGGATCTTCTGTTCCAGATCCTCAAGTGCCGCCTCCTGTTCCCGCAGCTGTCCCTCCACATCCGATCCGGTGCTCTTCCTCTGGAGAATCTGCCGGTTCAGCTGTGCCTTTCGGATATCCGCCTGCTCAATCAAAGTGTGGAAACGCTGCTGATCGCCCTCGATGGCGGCTCTCTCGTCCAGGAGTTCCCGGATCTCGCGGTTTCCCTCCCCAATCTTCTGCTCGCAGGAAGCGGTTTTCTCCTGCAGCTCCTCCAGCTGTCTGCCGAGCTGCTGCTTCTCCTCCTCTTTTTCCGATATCCGGTGAAGGATCTCTTCCCGCTCATCGCTGTAGCGGCGGCCGGTCTGCTGACGGCGCTCGATATCCGCGGCGAGTTCATCCATGCGCTCCTTCACATGGGTCTCGCTCTGCTCGATCGTCCGAATCTGCTCGCGCAGGACATTCATCCGGCCTTCCTGCTTCTCCCGCTCTATGTCATTTTCACTGATCCGGCTCTGCAGAAGCGTGATCTGCTCGTCATTTTCCTGCGTCCGCCGATCCATCTCTTCATATTGGAAACGTACCTGCTCGTACTCCTCCGACGCAGTGCGCTGCTGCTGATCCGCGATCTCATAATTCCCGCTGACGGTCCGGCTCTCCCGCTCAATGCGTTCCATCTCCGCAAGGAACAGGTTCACCTCGAAACCTTTCAGTTCTTCTTTCTTCTTTAAATAAATCCTTGCCTGTTCAGACTGCCGCTCCAGCGGACCGACCTGCCGCTCCAGCTCCGTCAGGATATCCGTGATGCGCACCATGTTCTGCTGTTCGTTCTCCAGCTTCTTCATGGTCATCTGCCTGCGGCGCTTATATTTTACGATTCCCGCCGCCTCGTCAAACAGTTCCCGCCGGTCTTCCGGCTTTCCGCTTAAGATCCGGTCAATCTGCCCCTGCCCGATGATGGAATATCCCTCTTTGCCGACACCGGTATCATAAAATAATTCCTGAATGTCCTTCAAACGGCAGGCAGAGCCGTTCAGCAGATATTCACTCTCCCCCGAACGGTACACGCGCCTCGCCACGGTCACTTCATTATAGTCCAACGAAAGGGCATGGTCGGCGTTGTCCAGCGTAATCACCACATAGGCAAAGCTCACGGGCTTCCGGTTCTCCGTCCCCGCAAAGATCACATCCTGCATGCTGGAACTGCGCAGTTGTTTTACCTTCTGCTCACCCAGCACCCAGCGGACCGCGTCCGCAACGTTGCTCTTCCCGCTGCCGTTCGGTCCCACAATGCCGGTGATGCCGTTATGAAATTCAAAAACAATCTTATTCGCAAATGATTTAAATCCCTGTATCTCAATGCTTTTCAGATACATGCTTTCCTCCCAGCTTAAGGATCGTCCTGTAGGCCGCCTCCTGTTCCGCAGCCTTCTTTGTATGTCCCTCCCCGCATCCCAGAGATTTACCATTTATGCTGGCTTCTATGACATAGTTTTTGTTGTGATCGGGACCGTTCTCCTCCACCAGCCGGTAAACGAGTTCTCCCATGTTCTTCCCCTGGACGATCTCCTGCAGAATGGTCTTGCTGTCGTAAAACAGCTGCATATGCTCCAGATCATTTAAAACAAACCGGTGGATAAATGTTTTCGCTTCCGCAAACCCGCCGTCCAGATAAATGGCTCCGATCACAGCCTCAAACGTGTCGGAGAGAATGGATTTCCGCGTGCATCCGCCGGTGTGTTCCTCCCCCTTCCCGAGGAAGATATAGTCGCCCAGACAGAGCGCCTGTGTACAGAACGTCAGCGTCTGCTCGCAGACGATGCTTGCTCTCACCCTGGTGAGTTCTCCCTCCGGCCAGTCCGGATATGTCTGATACAAATGTTCGCTCGTCACAACCTCCAGAACCGCGTCACCCAGAAACTCCAGCCGTTCGTTGCTGCACACCCGCTTCATGTGGTGTTCATTGGCATAGGAGCTGTGCGTCAGTGCCTGGCGCAGCAGGCCTTCCTGCCGGAACCGGTATCCGATCATTTGCTGAAATTGCCGTAATTTATCCATGTGTTGTCCTTTCCTGCCCGTTGGGATAAAAGGCGTATCAGGAAACCGCGTTTCGAATCAGATCCGCTGCATCGCCGACCGTCCGGATCTGATCCGCCTGCTCTGCCGGAAACTCAATGCCGAACTCATCCTCCAGTTCTGTGAGAATCCGGAACAGATCCAGGGAATCTGCATCCAGTTCCTCAAAAGCTGTCTCCTCCGAGATCTCCTCCGGCTCGGCATCCAATGCTTCCGCTATTATGTTCCGAATCTTTTCAAACTCCATGCCGCCGCCCTTTCTCCGCAATCGTTATTCGTTTTCTGTACACGCCGGCCGCTCCTCTTTCACATCTGCCGCCTCGATCCGCAGGCTCTGCTTAAACGTCCGCCGTTTCCTTCCGGCAGCCGATGTGCGCACTGATCTTGTCATTGATTCCCTGCTGCTTGAAGGTAACGCACTGGATGATGGAATGCCTCACATCACTCGCCACAGCGCTGCCGTGCGTCTTCACTAACAGCCCCTTACATCCGAGCAGCGGAGCGCCGCCGTATTCCGACGCGTCAAAGCTTTTCAGTGTCTCGTGCAGGGCATTCCGGATCAGAAGCGCCCCTATCTTCGACCGGAGAGAGGACATCATCCCCTCCTTTACCTTTTTCAAAAGTGTGCCGGACAGACCCTCATACAGCTTCAGGACAATATTTCCGGCGAAACCGTCACAGACGATCACATCCGCACCGCCGTGCGGAATCTCCCTCGCCTCGATACTCCCGATAAAATGAATCCGCTCACACGCCTGAAGCAGCGGATAGGTCTCCTTGACCAGGGCATTGCCCTTCTCCTCCTCCGCGCCTATATTCAGAATGGCTACCCGCGGCTGTTTTATGCCGACGACATCTTCCATATAGATGGATCCCATCTGCGCAAACTGCACCAGGTGAGACGCTCGGGCATCCACATTCGCCCCGGCATCGATCAGCAGCGCGACACCGCCCTCCGTCGGAATCAACGGTGCAAGAGCCGGCCGCTCTACGCCCCGGATCCGTCCGACCACCATCTGTCCGCCGACCAGAATCGCGCCGGAGTTCCCGGCGGAAACGATTGCGTCCGCTTCGCCGCGCTTCACCATGTTCATGCCGACTACCATGGAAGAATTCTTTTTCCCGCTGATGGCATGTACAGGGGACTCCGCCGTCTCGATCACCTCGTCACAGTCCACCGTCCGGATCCGCTCCGCAGCATATGTATACTTTGCCAGCTCGGCATCCACCAGTTCCCTCCGCCCGGTCAGGATCACCTCTATATCATCACGGGCATTCACGGTTTCCACCGCGCCCTTTACAATCTCTCCCGGTGCATTGTCGCCTCCCATCGCGTCTACCGCCACGCGAACCATTTCAGCCATAAAAAATCCTCCGCACTGTATGTCTCTGTGTATTTGTGTATTTGTATCTTTGTGTATGCGTATTTGCAGCTTTCATAATTATGTGTGTTTGTGTGTGTATTTCCGGAATCAGCTCTCATGGGCTGTGAGAATACATTCCGACCGCGTATTTATCACAAATGAATATACAACAACGATTCTTATAAATCAACCGTTTTCTCCTCTTTTAATATGGAAAGTCTCTGTTTAAACATATCATAATATTCCGGCAATTCCGAAAATACCTCCCGCTTTACTTCCGCACTCTGATTTAATCCGATCCTCTGCACTGCCTCCTGCGCCGCCTCGCGCTGGTTTGCCTTTCTGCCGAACAGGGTCTGGCAGTTCGCGCCATCCGGCGTATCATAAGAATAAAAAGCCTGGTTGAAATCCATCAGCGGATGCAGGCATACCGGTTTATTCACGGCATTCCGCACCAGCACGCCCCAGTTTCCCCAGTGTCTGTCGGTATTGCCCACCAGATAATCAATGATATTCATCATATAATAATTATGCCTGTCCAGGTTTAATATATATTTTCTGGTATTCCTCCCATGATTCAGGGAATAGATCTCAAACGATTCCATCGGGACAATTGAGTATTCCTTTGACGTGATATTCTCGCTCACAGTCACTCTCTCCCCGTCAAACATGTCCTCCTCATACAATACCTGGGACAGATCAAAGCATCTCGCGACACGGCTCGCCAGAAGCTCCCGTTTCACGGCATCCTCCCCGCCATCCTTCAGAAGCAGGAAACCGCCCTCCACCCGCTTCCAGGCTTTCGGGAAACAGCCGTTGGTGGAGAGATCGCGGGCCAGATTCCCATTGTCCACAGTATACTGTCTGCCCCGCAGCGATATATCGATAAAAGCATTGCTCAGATGATTGTCATACAGGTTGATATCGGAAAAAGAAACGCGCTCCGCGTGCTCCTTCACCCAGAACACATCCGTCAGAGAAGCACAGCGATACGAAAGCGCGATCCTGGCCCGCTCCCGGTCCGTGACCGCCTGGTTCATCCCGATACTGTTCAAAATCTCTTTCGCATAAGTCCGATCCAGAGTGAGTATCCTCGTCGCGCACCAGTAATAAAAATTCGTCACATTGTTTACCAGTATATTAACGTCCGCGGATGTGTCTTCCAGGTACAGATGATACGGCATGAAAGACGGAAAATAAATTTTACACCGGCCGGATGTGTCAATTCTGGCCACCCGCCTGTCCATATGCATGATATCATAGATGATGTCCGACATTGCATTCCCCCTCCTTTCATCGTAGGCTTTGAAGCTATATTCATGAACTTTATCCGTCGGCCGGGCTATAAACCGTAATGACCGGTCTTACCAGACCGGCCGACACTCCTGTGCCCTCAACAGAAAAAAAATCAAGAGTTCCTGTCTTCAGACGAACTCTTGATCCTTCCGCACACATTAAGGACCTGTTCAGAAATAACTTTACAGATTGCGCATTATCCGGCACAATCTGCAAAGTTATTTATTAACAGTTCCTAATCAACTGCAATGATCTCTTTTTTATTATAACTGCCGCAGTTCTTGCATACTCTGTGCGGAACCATGAGTTCACCACACTTGCTGCATTTCACCAGAGTGGGGGCAGTCATTTTCCAATTGGCTCTTCTGCTGTTCCTTCTGCCTTTGGAAGATTTATTTTTCGGACAGATCGACATCTCGCTACACCTCCCGTTATATAAACTCTATGATCCTGTGCCGCCGTGAATCGGCGCACCTCACCCGCAATCATACTCGAACATTATAAACATCCCCGGAATATTTGTCAACCGAAAACGGAAATTTATTTTCAGGGCGCACTTTTTCCTGTCTCGTTATACTGTGACCGGAATATGGTAAAACATTTCTACCTGTGCGGTCAGATGGTTATCTTCTGCGCGTCCGCAATGTTCTTCTTGGAATAAACGAACACGGCATCGTTCTCCCGCATCACCGTGGAGCCGGTCGGGATGATCGCTTTGCCTTCCCTCCGGATCATGACGATCAGCGTCTGCCTGGAGATGTCCAGATCTTTGATCGCGTATCCGACCCAGGGGTGCCGCTGCTGCAGGACGATCTCCTTCAGTGTAATGCCGATATCGCCGGATCCGCCCTCCGCGCCGAGGACGATGGAATCTCCAGAACAAATTGCTGTATCGCCTCTCGGGACAATCGTATCGCCTTCGCGCTGGATTACAGCCAGGATTAATCCCGGCGGCAGCGGCAGATCCATAACCTTCTGATTCTCCCACGGGTGGTTTTCTCCCACCTTCAGTCGGATAAATTTCAGTTCCTCCTCCATCAGGTAATCCATAGAATTTTTTAACATGGTGTACTGCTCTACGAAACCGGCGGACAGAATACCGGTCGGGATCGCCACCATGCCGACGCCGAGGAACGTGATGACAATGCCGAAAAACCGCCCCGCCATCGTCACCGGATAGATATCCCCGTAACCCACGGTCAGCAGCGTCGAAACCGCCCACCAGAACGCGGAAAACGCGTTCTGAAATACATCCGGCTGCGCCTCATGCTCCAGTCCGTACATACACAGGGAGGATGCGACCATGAGAACCAGGATGATAAAGATCGACGACATAATCTGATCCCGTTTCCGCTTCAAGACGTCCCCGATCACATTCAGGGCGTCATAGTAGGCATTGATGCGGAAAAGGCGCAGAATGCGGATGATCCGGAACATCCGGAAAGCCACGATCCCGCCGGGGAATATGACCGGCAGATAAAACGGCAGGAAAGAAAGAAGATCTATGATCGCGTTAAAGGACACCGCATATCTGCCTCTGGCTTTCCATTCGGCCAGATCCGGATACAGATATTCCGCTGTCCAGAAACGCAGCGCATATTCCACCGTAAACCCGACGACCGTGATCGTCTCCAGAATATACAGTTCGTTCTCATAATTCGCGGAGACATCAAAGGTGTCAAAAATCGCAATAAACAGATTCAGCAGAATCGCAACGGTAATCATGGCGTCACACAGCCTGCTCAGGAAATCGCCGGACGAGCCGATCTGTATAATTTCGAAAATTCTCTTTTTCTTTTCTGCCATTACAAAGTCTCCCCGTAAAAACCCCCTCTATCAGCCTGCTGCAGCCTGACAAAAGGGGGTTTCGTAAACAATGTCAGATTTCCTGATCTGTTTTCATGCACTGCCGTTCCGGGAACGTTTATCTGAAATCACTGATCTCTCCGATTCTCCGATACAGCGCACGCAGGATATTCTTTTACACCAGCGCAACGGTATCTCTCGCGATAGCAAGCTCCTCATCCGTCGGGATGATGCAGACCTTCACCTTCGAATCCGGGGTGGAGATGATCAGATCCTCGCCGCGATGGCCGTTCGCCTCAGCGTCAAGCGTAATGCCGAGATAGCCCAGATACTCGCAGACCTTCGCACGGACAGTCGGCGCGTTCTCGCCGATCCCGGCGGTAAACGCGATGGCATCCACGCCGTTTAAGGCCGCCACATAGGAGCCGATGTACTTCGCCACGCGGTAGCTGAACACCTCGATGGCCGCCGCGCAGAGCGGATTGCCCCCGTTCATGCCCTCCTCAAGGTCACGGAAATCGCTGGATACTTTGGAGATACCCTGAACGCCGGACTTTTTATTTAAAACATTCATGACGCCCGCGATGTCCAGATCCTCCTTCTTCGCGATAAACTCCATGATCGCCGGATCGATATCGCCGGAGCGGGTGCCCATCACAAGACCTTCCAGCGGCGTGAGACCCATGGACGTGTCAATGCACTTCCCGTCCTTAACCGCGCTGATGGAAGCACCGTTGCCGAGGTGAGCCACGATGATTTTGGAATTGTGGATATCCATACCGAGAAACTCAGCCATATGCTTCGATACAAAACTGTGGCTCGTGCCGTGGAAGCCGTATCTGCGGACCTTATACTTCTCGTAATACTCGTACGGAAGACCGTAGAGATAAGCCTTCTCCGGCATCGTCTGATGGAACGCGGTGTCGAAAACGCCGACCATCGGCACGCCCGGCATCAGATCCTTGCACGCGTTGATACCGATCAGGTTCGCCGGGTTGTGCAGCGGCGCCAGGTCGTTGCACTCCTCAACCGCCGCGAGCATCTCATCCGTGATCAGCGCGGAGGACGCGAACTTCTCACCGCCGTGTACGATACGGTGTCCGACCGCTCCAACCTCGCTCAGGTCTTTGATCGCGCCTGTCTTCTCATTTACCAGCGCATCCAGAACCAGCTGGATCGCCTCCTTGTGCGTCGGCATCGCCGGCTCGGAAACCTCCTTCGCGAGACCGGCCTTCTGATATGTAAGCTTTCCGTCGATCCCGATCCTCTCACAAAGTCCCTTCGCTAATACTGTCTCTGAGTCTGAATCAATCAGCTGATATTTCAGCGATGAGCTGCCGCAGTTAATAACCAAAACATTCATGACATGTTTCTCCCTTCCATTTTCTCTCTGATAATTGGCATAATTGATATGCCTACCTTTTCATTATAGATAAAAAGTTTAGATTATCAAGACATTTTTGCCAGTTTTTTCGTTTTTTTTGTGAACTGTTTGTGCATATTGTTATTTTTTTCACATAATATGATACAAGGGACAAAAGGTCAGAAATCGGATGCCCGCATCCGTATTTCTGAACAATTCCTTTAATCACAGTATGGAGCAGGAGGCAACAGGCATGCTGGCCGAAAGAAGAAAAAAACACCCTCGCATCACTTTAAAGGCTCATTTTATCCTGTTTTTATGCGCCTTTTTCATCGGTGCCCTGCTCGCAAACCTTCATTGGCCGGACGAGTCCTTCTGGCTGGGCTATCAGATTGAAAACGCCCTGAAGCAGTTCACGGACCGCGGTTTATCCCGGTCCGCCTTCCCGGTATTCCTGCTGAAATACCGCCTGCCGGTGTGGATTATGCTGTGTTTGCTCAGCTGCTTTTACCGCGGAAAATTCGCGCTCTCTCTGTTCAGCGGCTGGCTGGGGCTGTCACTCGGCATCCTGTCCGCCACGCTGGCGAAGCAATTTTCCATTCTGGGGATTTCCATGACCGGCGCCATGCTGTTCCCGCAGATTCTTGCTTATCTGCCTGTTTACATACTCCTGATCAAAAACAGACTGAAGCGGTCTGCGGTATACGTTGTGAAATGTGCCCTGCTCTCCGGCATATTTCTCACCGGAGTCCTGGGAGAATATTTTCTGAACCCATGGTTCCTGGAGAAAATGTACGCCGTTATATCAGCAGTTGCAAGTCATACGAATTGAGTGAGGGGCAATCCTCCAGGTTATTCCTCCCGGACATCTGCGCGGCGCTTTGCGTCATATATCTTGTTCGCATGGCTCGTCAGCTGCAGTCTCCCGGATGGATTTCCGTATCATTTCTCGGGGATGTCTGCGCGGCGCTTTGCGTCATATGCCAGGATCGCCGCCACCGTCTTCGAATCCTGGATTTTCTGCGAGAATATCATCTCTTTCAATTCCTCCGGGGTATAGCACCCGACTTCCACAAACTCATCTTCATCCAGATGAGTCTCCGTCCTCGTAAGATTCGTTGCGAGATAAATTTCAATGAGTTCGTTGCAGAACGCCACCGTCGTGGCCACCGTGATCAGAAGCTCCAGCTTCCCGGCCCGGTAACCGGTCTCTTCCTCCAGCTCCCGCGCCGCGCACTCGATCCGCGGCTCATTCACATCATCGCGGGATCCGGCCGGAATCTCCAGAGTCTCCCGTTCCAGTGCATTGCGGTGCTGTCGCACCATCAGGATCCTTCCATCATCCAGAACCGGAACCACCGCGGCCGCGCCCTTTCGATGCGCAATATAATCCCAGTGTGCGATATGCCCGGAAGGTGATTCCATCACATCATCGTAAAAATCCACGATCGCTCCCCTGTGTTTCAGAACACGATCAACCCGCTTCATATGCTCCATTCCAAAGCCCTCCATTCCAAAATTGTACTCCCTGCCGGAGACAAATCTGATTTTTGCTGCCCCGTTCTCAGACAGACCTGTGCCCCCGGCTGTCCGGCTGTTCCGGTGCCGGATTGCCGACTGTCCGCCTGCGCCAAAGCCTGTGACACCATGATCCGCTTGCTCCGGTACCGGATCACCGGTTATTCACATGCTCCGGATACAGATCATGGTTCGCCAGACGGTTCCACGCAATCTCCTCCCAGCGAGTCCCCGGCTTTCCGTAATTGCAGTACGGGTCAATGGAAATCCCGCCCCGCGGCAGAAAACGCCCCCAAACCTCAATATACTTCGGATCCATCAGCCGGATCAGATCCTCCATAATTATATTCACACAATCCTCGTGAAAATCTCCATGATTGCGGAAACTGAACAGGTACAGTTTCAGCGACTTACTCTCGACCATACGGACCTCCGGCACATAGGCAATCGTAATCTCCGCAAAATCCGGCTGCCCCGTGATCGGACACAGCGACGTAAACTCCGGGCAGTTAAACTTCACAAAGTAATCATGATCCGGGTGCTTATTATCAAACGTCTCCAGGAGTTCCGGCGCGTAATCCGCCGGATACCGGTTCTCCTGATTTCCCAGCAAAGTAATATCCTGTAAATCCTCCCGCTTTCTTCCCGCCGTCATGCAGTCAGCCTCCTGTCTCTAGTACATCGAATATTAAGTAACTAGTACATCGAAACTCATCCAAAATTATTCCGCCCGGGTGCATCGCCGCGAATTACGGAACCAACGGCCGCCAAAGCCGGATCCTCAACCCCGTTCAGAGCAAATGCCTTTGCCCGATCAATGCAGGTCCCGCACCGGCCGCACGGCCTGTCCTGCCCCTTGTAGCAGCTCCAGGTAAGCTCATAGGGCACACAGAGTTCCAGCCCCCGCTTCACCACCTCCGCCTTTGTCCTGGTTACAAACGGCGCAGCCAGCGTCAGCTGATTCCCGCTCCCGATATAAATTGCCCGCCCCATGGCTTCGCGGAAGACCTCCGAACAATCCGGGTAGGCATTCCCGGCCGCGTCGTCGCTGTGGGCGCCATAGTAAATGACCCCGCACCCCTTCGACAGGGCAATGCTTGCCGCACACGAGAGAAAAAGTCCGTTCCGAAATGGGACATAGGTGGAAACAGGACTCCCGTTCGTCGTTTTCAACTGCTCCGCATAGGATTCCAGCGGAATATCCCTGTCAGAATGAGACAGCAGGGAACAATCGCTGTACTGAAAAACTTTCTCCAAATCCAGGAATAGATGTTCCACCTGATAATAAGCCGCGACTTTTTTCGATGCCTCAATCTCGCGGTCATGCTTCTGCCCGTAGAAAATCGACAGAGCGGTTACATTCTCACACCCATATTTCTCGACTGCCTCCGCCAGGCAGGTTGTGGAATCCACGCCGCCGCTGCACAAAACCATAGCTTTCATGTAGTCCTCCCATCCGCCGTCCCGCTTCTCCGGCATTTTTCTCCCTGTATCTCCTCCCCGTCACTCCATCGCCAGATTCAGCCTTGTCTGCAGCATCATGTCTGTCTGAAATCTCCCGCGCAGCGTAGATGTATATGTTTTCGCGTCCGTCTTTTTGATCCCGCGAGCCGTCATACAGCTGTGGCAGCCTTCGATCAGAACCGCCACATCGCCGGATCCCGTCACCATCTCAATAACCTCCGCGATATCCGTTCCGATGCGTTCCTGCAATTGAAGCCGTTTTGAAACCATATCGGCAATTCTGGCAATTTTGCTGAGGCCTATTACTTTTCCGTGCGGCACATAAGCCACCGTCGCTTTCATATCATACATCAAAGCCATATGGTGCTCACAGAAGCTGAATATATCAATATCCTTCACTATAACAAAATCACTGTTGGTCGGGGAAAAGGTCAGGTCTTCCTCAAATGTCCTGTCAAACATCGCGGCAATCTCCCTATTGCTGTAATTCATCCCCTCAAACACTTCCTCATACATGCGGGCCACGCGCTCCGGCGTGTCTTTCAGGCCTTCGCGCTCCGGGTCGTCACCCAGAGCAGCCAGAAGCCCCCGAATATGTTCCTGTACCGCTTTTGAATCAATCGCCATCCTGTCCCCTTTACACACCGCGCCGCTCACTATGTTATCCATCTTTTTTGTTCCTCCTGTCTGTCGTCCCCTTTACACGCCGCGCAATTCACTGTCCCAGATCACTTTGTGAATCTGCAGCTGCAGCGTCACATCATTCATCTGATTGCATTTCATAAAGTTTACAACATCCTCCGGATCAATCTCTCCGTAAACCGGGCTCAGAAAAACCATACATTTTTCCGTCAGATCGTACGTGCGGATCAGGTCGCGGCTCCTCAGCAGATCGCTGTGATCCTTCACAACAAACTTTACCGTATCCTTCAGCGAAAGAACCGCAAAGTTCTCCGGGATCATTTTGTCCTCCATCCCGCTGCCCGGCAGCTTGTAATCCATATTAAAAGACGGGGCATTCGGGATCTCCGCAAAGGACTTCAGATCAACGCTGCCATTCGTCTCAATCTCCACGCGGATCCACGGCTCCGCCGCCAGAGCAAGAAGCAGTTCCATGATATCCTCCTGACAGAGAGGCTCCCCGCCGGTCAGCGTGATATTCCGGATCTGCATATCGCGGATCAGATCAAGAATCTCCTCAGTAGAAGTCCAGTGAAATATGGTATCCCCGCCATTTGCCCACCTCGTATCACAATAACTGCAGTCGAGGTTGCACCCCTGCATCCGGATGAACAGGGCGAGCTGTCCCTGCCTGGGCCCCTCGCCGTTGATACTGCTGAAAATCTCAGCAACCTTATAATTCGCCATTATATTACTCTTTCCGCGTCAAAATCTTCACTGTAAACAGCGCAATTGTTCGGAGTCTCATACACCTCCACCTGCTTCACGCAGTATCCCTTCTGCCTTATACATTCATAAAAATGCCGGGCAAACTGCTCCGCGGTCGGGCGAAACGGAACTTCAATCAGACGAAACCCCTCCTCCCGGAGGGCAAGAACCGTCTGCTCCTTCAGGGAGCCGCTCTCATAAATAAACGCATGGTCATAAGAGTCCGCCAGTGCTTTCAGATCCTGTTTCAGATCCCCGAAATCGGCGATCATACCCCGCAGCTGCTCCGAATCCCGCAGCTGCTCCGCACACACCTCCGCGACAATACGCCACCGATGCCCGTGCAGATTACCGCATTTCCCGCTATATCCGGCAAGAAAATGTGCCGAGTCAAAACTCTGCTCCGTACGAATGGTATACATATTTTCCTCTCAATCATGATGTACAAAACAAAAGCCGCGGTTTCAAACCACGACTTCCGGCAAATCCTGACGCTTCAGCATCATCATCCATGTCAGCCCTGGTTTTGTTTATAGACAGGATGGTACAAATGAACTGTCTTTTCATATTTGCCGCCCAAAAATTCCGACCCGCGTTTTGCTTAGGAAAAGTTATTTCTGAACAGTTCCTTATGATTCTTCCTTCTCCTCACGGATCAGATCCAGAACCGCGGTCAGTTCGCTTCCGACCGGCGGAGCAGACATAAGCTCCTGATGGCGGCCTTCCGGCGTGATATTGCAGAGAACATTGCTCTCGCCCTTCGCACCCTTCTCAATCATATAATAATAGACCTCGTCCGTCTGCGGATTCAGGATCACATATGCGGACAATGCCGCCTGGACGAACAGGTTCTTCTGCGGCAGCTCAATGCAGACAGCCGTTGTCTCATCATCAATATCAAGCGCCATCACACTGAAATCCTCAATCGCATAAGGACTCGGGAGCTTGTCCCCGTACGGTTTTGCGTACAGTTCCAGCAGGAACTCCCCGCCCCGCTCATCCAGCTCACGGACAAACTCTGCCTTCTTCTCAAACAGCAGTTTCGGAATCTGTCCTTTTTCTACGGAATTGCGTGCCAGAACAACAAACTCTGCCCTGGAAACTTTCTTAACCTGTACATTGCCCGGGGATCCGGCCGGCTTCGAAAAATCTGTCGTGAACGCACGCTGTCGAAAGATAAACCCTCTCGTCTGCGGATCCAGCATCACGCCGGCCAGACCTGCCTTTTCATTCATGACATTTCGGATCACCTGCTCCGCCGGAACACGGATCATATACGGAAAATCCTTTGTCTCCAGAATCTTGTCCCGGGAAGTAAATGCGGGGGCATATTTATTCCCCTTCGGATCGGAAACCGTCACAGGGATCAGGCGGAGTTCTTCGTTCTTTTTCAGAGGCTCTCCGCGAAGCATCTTCAAAACAACATTAATATTCGCCTGTTTCGGAAACGCTACCGGCACAATAACCTGCGCCCCCTTAAAAATACGGATCAGCTCCTCCAGTTTTTTAACATCATTACCCGATGTCCGGTAATCTTCAATCGCCTGTTCCAGTAC
>JAJBVI010000061.1 GCA_020859905.1 Lachnospiraceae bacterium
CTTTTCAGTCTGATATTTGTGTGTTTTCATCCTTACCCTCAGATTCATTTCATATCAGACACAAAAAGAAGAAAACCTACGGGTTCCATAAAAACCAACTGCGTTTTCCGAAAAAACCGGTTCGCCCTCCCAGAACAACCTTCCGTGCCGCTTCCCGCTGACAGACTATGTTTGGATTATCTGCTGCAGAAACTGCCACCGGATGGCAAAACATTAAGTTTCCTAACTGTTTATATCCACCCTCCTTTCTCTTCTGTATAATAACGCAGCATGAAAGTTTTGCCAACAGTATTTTGTGATTTTTTTATTATTTCACATTTTACATCCTGCATTATGCTAAAAAACGGTCTTTCAGACCCAGATTCCGGTCTGAAAGACCATTATGTAATCTCTTTACACCATCGGCATCCGCATAAAAATCATACGAAACAGATTTATTTAGCCAGCACCAGAGACAAATCCGGATCTTCTCCGACAAGCTTTTTCATCTCAGCCACACCGTCATACTGCTTCGGATCTTTTGCGAAGTATACGAACGTGTTATAATATGCGCCTCTCGTCTTCGTCTTCTCCGTGATAACGGAAGCAAATGCATATTTTCCTAAACGATGGCGAATCCACAGGGAGTCTGCATCCGTACCCGCAACGATCGCTTCCAGCGCATCCAGTTCACGGTTCAGCTCCGGATCCAGCATGTTGTACAGAGCCTGTCTCTCTTTGCTGTAGAAAGCGCCCCACTCAGTCACCGGCGGAAGCGAAAGTCCGGTCATCGCCTCCTTTAACGGAGCAAAAGCGGCATAATCAATCGTCTTCACGCTGTCATCAATAATCTGATCCACCAGATCGGACAGGCATTTCTTAGCCTTCTTAATCCGGTCGATCGTACCATCCGTAAGCTGCAGTCCCTCCGCAATGAAAAGCATATTGTCAAGCAGCTCGCGCGCAGATTTGTGATCCCAGCGCTTTGCATCCGCCTTAGCCGCGGACTCATTCAGCTTATCCGCGTCAAGGACAAGAAATGCGTCATATTTCGCAGGCAGAAGCCGATAGTTAATATCGTATTCATCCGGCTCTGTCTTAAGATCTCTGATCAGGAAATCATGGTCACAGAAGGTGATGCAGTTATTGACGATCGCATTCGTCTTCAACTCAAGGAATTCGAGACCCTGCGGATCCAGATCCACATCCTCCACACCGCGGATCACAAGAACAGCCGCCTTCTCACCCGTGATACTGATAACCTTCGCTCTCTCACCCTTAATCGTACGGTAATAGCCGCGAACCTTCTTGATCAGCTCCTCGCGCCGCTCAACAGACGCGCCCGAAATCACGATCGGGCGACCGGACGCAATATAATAATAAATCGCCGCAATCAGGCAGGCATCCTCATCCGCGCCGTCCAGTTCCAGCGTCTTTCTGGACTGCAATGCTCTTAAAACCGCTCCTGCCGTCTCCTTCTGTTCGTCCTGACCCGAAAAATGCTCCACCGCTTTCTGGGTGGCTTCTGTGAAAGCCTTCGCTCTCTCTGCCTCATTAATCTCCTGCTTTGCAAATACAGACTCCGTAATCATAATACAAGCCCCTCCGTTTCTGTGTAAATATTGATTCGCGCTCAATGCGGAATAAAAAACCGGTATCCCGACATTAGCCGCAGTTCCTTAAATATCATAACACAGTCGAACGCAAAGTGTACAGAAATTACCGTCATATGACTTATGCAAAATCGGAATAAATCATGCTTATTCTGGATAACTGTTCCCTTCTGCCAATAAAATACAGCAAAATTCCGCCAAACGCTCATGCCGCCGTATCCGTACGATCCCCTCTGTTTCGGTCTCAGGTCTCCGCATCCGTACAATCCTCTTTGTTTCGGTCTCAGTTCTCCGTATTCGGTATGATTTTATATACGGCAGTATGCGAATAGGTCAGCGGATCATTGTGCGCAAAGAAAATCTCTCCGTCAGCCGGCGAAAAGATCTGTTCTAAGACCTCACCCTCGCAGGGATCTGTGATCTCCGCCAGAAGCTGACCCTGGGAAACTCCTTCTCCCACTTTCACCCTGCCGTCAAAAAAGCCGGAGGCTTCCGTGCGGACAGACGACATCTCCTGATCGGAGATAACCTGGGAAATATATCCTTCATGGGATTTGTACTGCAGGATTCCCTGCTTTCCGAGAAAATTGAGCACATGCCGCACAGCCTCGGCGGCGGATTCTTTGTCAATCTGCTCCGTGCTGTTTGTATACACGCTGAACGCCTTGCTCTCCCAGATCTGCCAGTTATAATTCAGCGTGGTCGTATCGTACGGCCGCACCTCGCGGATCACCACATAAGGAAACCCGAACTGCCTGGCCAGCTCCACATCCTCCATCCCGGTGCGCATCATGCGCACATGAGGCATGAAATTCCCCGGCATGTAGAAGCTGGTAAACTGCATGCCGTATCTATAGTCCTGAATTTCGTTAAAAATCCCCGCCGCAATCCGCTGTGTCGTCTCACCCAGATCATAGCCGGGAAACATGCGGTTGATATCACTGTTGTCGATCGGCCAGAAGCGTTTCTGTATATTCATGGAATAAGGATTCATGGACGGGATGACCAGAATCTTATGTCCGGGATTGATCCTGCCCCGCTTTTCCAGCAGTTTGAGCTGGCGGACGACCTGGGAACAGGCATAGACCTGCTGCACCTCGTTGCCGCGGCATCCGCCCACAATGCAGGCGGACTTTTCGCTGGATCCGAACTCATATCCGGTCACGCGAAAATCATCCCTGTATAAGGATCGTATCTCATAAATGGTCTTTTTTGTCATGACACGCCCTCCAGTATCCTCGCGATCAGCGAACCCTCATCCACCACCGGATATTCCCGGATCGTAAACAAAAGTCCGTTTACGGGCGAAACAACATGATCCAGTTCTTCACCAGTGAGCGGACTTACAATGCTGCCGATGAAATCGCCCTCTTTTACCGGTGTGCCATGGGCGGCGTTTTTGATAAATATACCGCTGTGAGCGGCATTTATAAAGCTCACATTTCCGTCCTCGGAAACAATTGGCTCCGATGTCACCGGCGTATCCTCCCGCCAGATCCCCATCTCATGCATCAAATGGAAAATGCCGTCTGTCAGGCGGTCTCCGTATTCCCTGGTAATGCGCATGCCGACGCCCATCTCCACCACGATCGTGGGAACGCCACGCGAATTCATCGTGTGCGCCAGCGTAGACTCCAGCACCGTGCTCGCGGCATGCACCCAGATAAAATCGAGGTTCAGCATCCTGGCCATGGGCACCAGTTTCTCACTGGTGTTTACATTGATCCGCGCCTGAGGCATCTCCGTCAGGAAAATATTACTGGCGTGGATGTCGATACAGACATCCGCGCCGTCCAGATCGCGGCAGATCTCCGCAGCGACATATTCCGTCATGCTGCCGTTTCTGTCACCCGGAAACAGGCGGTTCATATCCAGATCAAAGGCCGGTATCCCTCTCGTCAGGGAATCAATACCCAACGGATTCATTGCCGGATAGATATCCACCGTGCCGGTCAGCAGCGGCCTGTTCACGTTGATCCGGCGGAGCACCTCGCAGCAGACATACTGTCCCTCCAGCTCGTCGCCGTGCGTGCCCGTCACAATGCAGATGCGTTTGCCGGAATCATATCCCGACGGCTCCACACGCATCTTCTTTATATTCGTAAGCGATGAATAACCCGGCGGTTTTACAGCTTTCGGAATCCATGAGATAA
>JAJBVI010000031.1 GCA_020859905.1 Lachnospiraceae bacterium
TTTTACAACTGTAAAGGGACAGTTTTTCAGTTTATCGCCTTCTGCCCTCTCTTCCGCAGCATCTCCCGCAGCCACCCGACCGCGATCGTCAGCCCCTGCAGCACCGGCACGGTCGCGATGGAGAATACCACAAACAGCATGACGCATTTCGCAGACATCCCCGTGATAGCGAACAGATGCGGAAAAAAGATGCTGGAAAACAGCAGTGCGCCGATGCAGCCGCCCCATATGATCCACTTTGTGCGGTTCATCGGACCGCCGATCCGGATCAGCACCATGAATCCCACGATAGCGAGCAGCATGGTCGCCGCCGTGGAAATGTCGCTCTCCGGCACTTCAAACACGCGGCCGAACATGACCAGCGCTCCCACCGCGATCATGTCGGTGATCCCGGCGGGCAGCGCTTTCGCAAAGACATTGGAGAGGAAATGTCCCCGAATCTCACTGGTGTTCGGCTGCAGCGCGAGGAAAAACGCGGGAATACCGATCGTAAACATGCTGATCAGCGAGATCTGCGCCGGCTCCAGCGGATAGGTGATGAAGAAGATGACGGAAAACAGCGACATCAGAAAGGAAAATATATTTTTCACCAGAAACAGGCTGGCGGAACATTCCAGGTTGTTGACAACCCTGCGCCCTTCCGCAACGACATCCGGCATAGAGGCGAAATTCGAGTCCAGCAGCACGACCTGCGCCACCTGCGATGCCACCTCGCTGCCGGAGGCCATCGCCACACTGCAGTCCGCATCCTTTAAGGCCGGCACGTCGTTGACGCCGTCGCCGGTCATGGCGACTGTATGTCCCTGCGCCTTCAGCGCCCTCACAAACTGCCGCTTCTGTGCCGGCGTGACGCGCCCGAACACCGTATATTTCTGCACAGCGCGGCTGATATCCTCCTTTGTCTTCAGTTTCCGCGCGTCGATATATTTCTCCGCGTCCCGGATCTGTGCTTCCTTCGCCGCCTCCACCACGGTAAGCGGATTGTCGCCGGAAATCACCTTGATTGTCACGCCCTGCTCCGCAAAATAGGAAAAGGTCGCCGGCGCTTCCTTCCGGACCGGGTTTGACATCAGTATATATCCCAGCGGCACCGCCTGCGCAGTCAGCGGTTTCCCGTCCGGCTCTCCCATATAGAAAGCAAACACCATGACGCGGTACCCGCGGGACGTGTACCCCGAGATCTCCGCCTCGCACCGCGCGAAATCCTCCCGCAGGACAAACTCCGGCGCACCGAGCACATAGGTATTATGATCGGATACACCGGTATTCTTTTCAAAAGCCGCCGCGCTGTATTTTACAGCGGAGGAAAACGGCCATACTTTCCGCGCTTTCTGACCCGTCCCCTCCCGGAAGAAGGATTTCACCGCGTCCATGGTGGCGTTATCGTGTCCCATGGCGCCGGCGAAATCTCCGACCAGCCGCTCCAGATCCGGCATGGTTTCCGGATCATAGCCCTGTGCCGGAATCAGGCGCTTTACCTGCATCGTATTGTCTGTGATCGTACCGGTCTTATCCACACAGAGCACATCCACCCGCGCCAGCGTCTCGATACTCTTCATATCGTGGACAAGCACCTTCTTTTGGCCGAGGCGCACCGCGCTCACGGCCAGCGCCACACTCACCAGCAGGAACAGCCCCTCCGGGATCATCCCGATCAGCGCCGCCACCATCGAGGTGATGCTCGACGAAAAATCTACCTCATTGATATAGCAGCTCTGGACAAACAGCGTGATGCCGATCGGGATCAGAACGATCCCCACGAAGATCAGCAGCCGGTTCAGGGAGCGGATCATCTGTGACTGCTCCCCCTTCTTCATGGCCTTCGCCTCGAGGGTCAGCTTCGCGATATAGGAGTCACACCCCACGCCGGTCAGCCGCGCGTAACATTTGCCCGAGACGACATAGCTGCCCGACACCAGTTTGTCGCCGACCCCCTTCGTGATCTCGTCCGACTCCCCGGTCAGAAGAGATTCGTTGATCCTCGCCTCTCCGTGAACCACCTCGGCGTCTGCACAGATCTGCACCCCCGGCAGAAACAAAACGATATCATCACGCACCAGCTTTTCCACAGGCAGCGACTTAAGCTTCCCGTCCCGGACAGCGGAAATCTTCGGTGCCGCCATCATGTTCATTTTCTCCAGCTCTTTTTTCGCCTGTACCTCCTGGAAAATACCGATCAGCGTATTCACCGCGATGATCAGCAGGAAGGACAGATCCCGGTAAGAGCGGACGATGACGAGAAGCACCGCCAGGATCAGGAAGATCAGATTGAAATACGTGAATACATTTTCCTTTATGATATCCTTCGTGGATATCATGGACGAATCCACCGGGCGGTTGTCCCACCCGCAGGCCATCCGTTCTGCCGCCTGCTCGCGGGTGAGTCCCTGCCGCCAGTCAGTCCATGCAACCTCGACCGGCCTGCGCGGAATATCTGAAACATCCGTCGTTCTTCTGTTTTTCTTCTTACTATGACGCTGTCCTGACATGCAATGTCCTTTCCTGTCTCACTTATCCGCAGCAAGCTGTCTATGCCCCGTTCCGGCCGCGCTGAACCGATGTCCCCCGGATGTCTGGCGCCCCTCAATCGCCGCCGGTCTGAATCATATTTTCATACTAACATGAATTTTCCGCGGAATGTTACTCTTTTTCTTTTTTTCATATATTTTATACGTTTTTTTAACAAAGAATCCCTGCTTTGTGATATATTCTATGAAAGTATCGTAAACAGACAGAATTTATAATGAGTGTGTCGTCTCTCTCCAATTAACTGGAAATTCTGCCAGGCAAAATGGATCATTATAGTGAACGACATATAGTCGTTTACTATAATTTAAGAAGTGATGCGCGAGGTATTCCCATGCAACAGACATTTCCCCCTGACATACTATATGAAGACGCTTCGATCTTTGTCTGCGTCAAGCCCGCCGGGCTTCCGGTGCAGTCCGCGAAATCCGGACAGAAGGATCTGGTCAGCGAGCTGAAAAATTACCGCGTCCGCAGCGGCGGGGATCCCTATATCGGTCTTGTGCACCGTCTGGACCAGCCGGTGCGCGGCATCATGCTTTTTGCCAAAACGAAAACAGCCGCCGCTCACCTGTCCCGCCAGGTCAGCTCCCGGCAGATCGGGAAGGAATATATGGCGGTAGTCTGCGGGCTGCCGGACACAGCTTCTGACATCGGTGCCGCAGGTGATGTCGGCATGTTGTCTGCCGCGAACGATGAACGCGGTACCGCTGCCGCGAACGACGAGCCTCCAACCGCTGCTGCAGCCGACCGGGAACGGCGCACCCTCCCTCCGTGCGGCGAGCTTCACGATTATCTCCTGAGGGACGGAAGGACTAACACCTCCCGCGTCGTACCAGAGGGCACACCCGGCGCAAAGGAGGCTCTGCTCTCCTATGAGGTTGTGAAGCAGACCGCTGTGACAGGGAGAAGCCTGGTTCATATCACCCTCCGCACCGGACGGCACCATCAGATCCGGGTGCAGTTCGCCCATGCGGGGTTCCCTCTGTACGCGGACACAAAATACGGGCAGCCGCTCCCCAAAGGGAGCTACTGCCCGATTGCCCTCTGCTCTTACAGAATCAGCTTCACCCATCCGGACACCGGACAGGAGATGGTCTTTGAACTGGAAGAAGCAGAGAACCTGTTTTCTGGTTTTCTTCTATAAGTGACTACTGTGTCGTCTCAATCATATTTTTAATTATAGCACTGCCTATGTCGCCATCCGCTG
>JAJBVI010000038.1 GCA_020859905.1 Lachnospiraceae bacterium
ATCCGCGCCGAAACCGGCTTCCGTGATCGTTCTATCAGCCAGCGTCATCGCCTTCTTCGTCGCTCTCACACTGTTGCAGCCCTGGGCAATGTTGGCAAACGGTCCTCCGTGGATAATGGCCGGCGTATGCTCCAGTGTCTGGATCAGGTTAGGCTTTATCGCATCCTTCAGCAACGCAGCCATCGCGCCCACCGCCTGCAGGTCAGCAGCCGTCACCGGATCTCCGGCAAAGGAATACGCGACGATCATCCTCCCCAGCCGGCGTTTCAGATCCTCCATGTCATCCGCGAGGCAGAGAACCGCCATAATCTCTGAAGCCACCGTGATCACAAAATGGTCTTCCCTCACCATTCCGTCCATCTTATTCCCCAGGCCGACGACAACATTCCGCAGAACCCGGTCATTCATATCCAGACAGCGTTTCCAGACAACCTGTCTCGGGTCGATGCCGAGCGCATTCCCCTGCTGGATATGGTTGTCAAGCATGGCTGCGAGAAGATTGTTCGCGGAAGTGATCGCGTGAAAATCGCCTGTAAAATGAAGATTCAGATCCTCCATAGGAACCACCTGGGCATACCCGCCGCCGGCCGCACCGCCCTTAATGCCGAAGCATGGACCGAGAGACGGCTCCCTCAGTGCGAGAATCGCATTTTGCCCGAGTCTGCACATGGCCTGCGCGAGGCCGATGCTGGTTGTCGTCTTCCCTTCGCCCGCAGGCGTCGGATTGACCGCCGTAACCAGAACCAGCTTCCCGTCCGGGTTATGCTTCACCCGGTCGATCAGCCCGTCGGACAATTTTGCCTTATACTTTCCGTACAGCTCCAGTTCGTCCGCCTCAATCCCAAGCCGCGCCGCCACATCCGTGATCGGCTCCATTGCAGTCTCCTGTGCAATTTGAATATCTGTTTTCATGCCCTGTGTCCTCCTTCGAGCGCTGTATCCTCTGCCTTTCGCTGTCAGCAAAGATTTCCGTTTGCCGTATCTGTTTCTGAATCCTCATCATCCTCATCCGCGCCCATGTACGTTTCCATCGTCATAAGTATCCTGCGCGGCTTTGTTCCCTCTTCCGGACCGACGATCCCGGCCTCCTCCAGCTGATCCATAATGCGTGCCGCGCGGTTAAAACCGATCTTAAAGCTGCGCTGCAGCATACCGATCGATCCCTTTTCTTTCTCGATCAGGAACCGCGCCGCTTCATCAAAATAGGCGTCACGGTCGCTTTCAGATGAAGTAAAACCGCTTCCGCCGCCGATGCCGGACTCGGATGTCTTTACTTTCTCCTCTATCTCAGAATTATAGGATACCTGTCCGTTTTTATCAATAATATAATCTACAACTTTTGAAACCTCCGCATCGGAGACAAAAGCCCCCTGTACGCGCAGCGGTTTTGCGTATCCCTGCGGATAAAACAGCATATCCCCTTTTCCGAGCAGCTTTTCCGCGCCTACCGTGTCGAGAATGGTGCGGGAATCCACACCGGAGGTCACGGAAAAAGCGATCCGCGACGGCATATTTGCCTTGATCAGACCGGTAATGACATTGACGGAGGGACGCTGCGTGGCTATGACCAGATGAATCCCCGCCGCTCTCGCAAGCTGCGCCAGCCTGCAGATGGCATCCTCGACATCCCCGGCCGCAACCATCATCAGGTCGGCCAGCTCGTCGACAATGACAACGATCTGTGCCATCTTCTGCGGTTTATTCTCGTCCCCTATATTCTGAATGGCCGCAGCCTTCTTATTATAGCCCTTCATATCACGGACACCGTATTCCGCAAACTTATTATACCGCTCCGTCATCTCGGCCACGGCCCAGTGAAGTGCGCCCGCCGCCTTTTTCGGATCGGTCACAACCGGGATCAGAAGATGCGGAATATTATTGTATACGCTCAGCTCGACAACCTTCGGATCGATCATGATCAGCTTCACTTCGCCCGGATCCGCTTTATACAGGATGCTCATGATAATCGTATTAATGCAGACGGATTTACCGGAACCTGTGGCTCCCGCGATCAGAAGATGGGGCATCTTCGCAATATCCGCCACAATCACGTTACCCGCGATATCCTTGCCGACGCAGAAGGATATTTTAGATGCATGGTTTCTGAATTCCGCGGATTCTATCAGATCGCGGAAAGCCACTGTGACGTTTTCCTTATTCGGAACCTCAATCCCGACAGCGGCTTTCCCCGGGATCGGAGCCTCGATCCGGATATCGGGAACCATCAGGTTCAGCTTGATGTCGTCCGCAAGGTTTATGATTTTGCTGACCTTCACTCCCATATCCGGATGAACCTCGTACTGCGTCACGGCCGGACCGCAGACAACATTTGTCACCCTCGCGTTGACGCCGAAGGTCTGCAGCGTCCTCTGCAGCTTTGCAGACATTTCCTCCAGATGCTGTCTGGAATCACCCTTTCTGGACGGATCTCCTTTCTGCAGGAGACGGATATCCGGATAAACATAGGATTCCGCGCTCCCGCTCTCCGGCCGGAGTACGGGAGCATCGAACCCTGCAGCCTCAGCATCCGTATCCGCCTGCCTTTTTCGCCTGCTCTTCGCGGTTCTCACGGTAATCGTATCCGAATCGTCTGTTAAAACCGGGTCATCCGGCTCCGCGTTCTCACGGGAAAATTCGTCTTCCCCGGTACGCCGTCCCCTTAACTTCCGGGTCTGCCGGGATGTGAATCGCCCATCCTCACTCCCATCCGCCGCCTGCAAGGCTGCGTCCGTGTACGGCATCTGCGACATATCAACCTCGCTGATCTGATCCGAAGCAGACCGTTCCGACTTCTTTGCCAGTTTAAAATCAATGACTGTTTCGGGATTCTTATCTGTACGCCGCTGCTTCTTTTCACTCTGTTTTTTTACGGAGACCGGTTCGTCCACATCCGCTTCTCTCTTTGATTTCCGTTTTTTTTCGGCGGCAGAGGCTTTTCTTTTCCTGTTCTCTTCCAGGGCGGACTCATATGCTTTCCTGCTGCCCCTGGATATGCCGTCAAACAGAGAACGCTCCGTGATCAGGACCACACAGAGGATCAGCACAATGATATCAATGATATAGGCGGCCGCAATACCGAACGCTTTCACAAACACGGCCGCGATGGCTCCGCCGACCAGCCCTCCTCCGGCGTGCGCCACGGCGCTGTCGGCAAATATGTAAATGAGAGAATCCGAAACTCCTCCCGTATATACCATATGTGCAAACACACATAAAAACACATAAAACAGGATCCCGGCGAACGCCTTTAAGACCGCCCGTACGGAATACGTACGGCTCGAGCCGCGTCCCGTCCTTTTGTTGGAAATCAAAAAAGCGCAGATGAAAAACAGAGCAAAAGGAAACGCATAGGACAAAATCCCGAACAATCCGAAAAAGAAGCGGCTCAGTGCATTTCCGACTACTCCGCCTTTTCCGATATTCGCTATAAACAAAACAATACAAAAAGCAAGCACCGCAAATAAAAGTATCTCGCTGCCCAGCGGGAACCGGGAAGAAGAACTTTTTTTCCGGGAACTCTTCGCGGTTGTTCTCCCGGAAGACTTTTTCCGGGAGGAAGATTTCTTTTTCGCTGCCATAGATAACCCAC
>JAJBVI010000039.1 GCA_020859905.1 Lachnospiraceae bacterium
AAGTTCCGTATGGGACAATGCGCTATATACGTAAAAACTGTAGTATTTGTGTTAAGAAATGCCCGTTATATCCCACCAGCCCCCCAGGATATGACGGATTCCATGTCCGACCTGGAAAAGTTCATCAATGCCGAAGACACCATGGATCATCTGATCCGTATTGCAATGATTCATTACCAATTCGAAACGATCCATCTTTTTTTAGATGGCAATGGACGAATCGGCCGGATGATTATCACTCTCTACCTGATGGAAAAACATGTGCTTTCCTCACCTGCACTATATCTCTCATGGTACCTTAAGCAGAATCGCATCGAATATTATGATCGCATGTCTGAAGTCAGACGAACAGGCGACTATGAACAATGGATTAAATTCTTCCTCCGTGCGGCAGATGCCTCCGCCGAAGATGCCATCCGGACGATTGATCAACTGTCTGTTCTTCATGACTGCAACCGGCAACTGGTCACATCTTCCTTTGGCACACGCTCCAGGAAGAATGCCCTGCAGCTTTTTTCCTATCTTGAGCAAAACCCTATCATAGAGATTCAGAAAACAGCTGCTGCCCTTAATCTGACATACAATACGGTTGCCAGATATGTCACAGACTTTTGCAACACCGGTATCCTTCAGGAAAGGGGAAAAGAAAACAAATCTAATGTGTATTCTTATGAGCAATATCTGAATATTCTCCGCAAGGATATGTAATCTGTTATCAGATGATAATACAGATAAATCATGTCAGATGATAATACAGATAAATCATTGACTTTCACCCATCCTTGCATTATTCTGTTTTTAGCTTTCACTTATCAGAGAGAAACAGAGAGGTATCATCATGAGCTTTACTTATTTAAAGGAGCTTCCGACTCCGGCACAGATCAAAAAGGATTTCCCGCTGCCAGAGGAGCTTCGGTTGTTAAAAAAAGAAAGAGATGCGCAGATCAGCGCCGTAATACGCGGAGAATCCGACAAATTTCTGGTGATCATCGGTCCCTGTTCCGCTGACAGTGAGAATCCGGTCATGGACTACATTCACCGTCTGGCAAGGGTGAACGAGCAGACGAAGGACAGGCTGATCATCATCCCGCGCATCTACACGAACAAGCCGCGCACGACCGGGGAAGGATACAAGGGGATCGCCACTCAGCCTGATCCGGAGGCGAACCCGGACATGATTGCCGGTCTGATCGCGGTCCGCAGACTGCATCTGCGGACCATCGAGGAGACCGGGCTCTCCGCGGCCGACGAGATGCTCTATCCGGAGAACTGGGATTATGTCGACGACCTGCTCTCCTATGTCGCCATCGGCGCACGCTCGGTGGAGGACCAGCAGCACCGCCTGACCGTGAGCGGTTTTGATGTGGCCAGCGGCATGAAGAACCCGACGAGCGGGGATTATTCCGTGATGCTCAATTCCGTCTTTGCCGCGCAGCACCCGCACTATTTTACGCACCGCGGCTGGGAAGTGGATACGAGCGGCAACCCGCTCGCGCACGTCATCCTGCGCGGCGCGGTGAACAAGCGCGGCGTTGCCATTCCGAACTACCACTATGAGGATCTGATCCGGCTGCATGATATGTATGAGAAAATGGATCTCCTCTATCCGGCCTGTATCGTGGACGCGAACCATTCGAATTCCGGCAAAAAATATCAGGAACAGACCCGCATCGTAGATGAGGTGCTGCACAACCGCTCCATCTCCCCGGAGATCCGGGATCTGGTGAAGGGCGTCATGGTGGAGAGCTATATCGAAGCGGGCAGCCAGAAGATCGGGGAGCATGTCTATGGGAAATCCATCACCGATCCCTGCCTTGGCTGGGACGAAACAGAACGGCTCCTGTATGAGATTGCGGAGAAAGCATGATTGTATGATTGTATGATCTCTGCCCCGACGGAATGCAGCGGAGCAGCTTCGATGTGAAATCTTATAGAAAGCGTGAGTTTCAGGTATCATCTATGAAAACTGCAGGTATCATTGCCGAATACAACCCGTTTCACAACGGACACCAGTTCCATATTGAGGAGACGCGCAGGCGGACCGGCGCAGACTATGTAATCGCTGTCATCAGCGGTGATTTTGTCCAGCGCGGTGCGCCCGCCCTGCTCTCCAAATACGACCGCGTCCGCATGGCTCTGCTGCATGGCGCGGATCTTGTTTTTTCGCTGCCGGTGACGACAGCCCTCTCCAGCGCGGAGGGGTTCGCCGCGGGCAGCGTGTCCCTTCTCGCCGGTCTCGGCGTTGTGGACATTTTAAGCTTCGGCTGCGAGAGCGCCGCCTCAGACCCGGTGCTGTTTCAGGAAATTGCCGCCATCCTGGCGGATGAGCCGGAGGAATACCGCAGGGAGCTCTCCCGTCTCCTGAAAGAAGGCAGGAGCTTTCCGTGCGCCCGGGAAGCGGCAGTCCTCGCATCCATGCGGGATCATGCACGGGCAGGCGGCGGGCAGACTGCCCGCGTTCCCATGCAAAACCGTACCCAGGCGGGTAACAGCGGACAGGCAGCGGCCGATGCCGACGAAGCCGTTGTACACCGGCTTCTGTCCGCACCGAACAATATCCTGGCGCTCGAGTACGCCAAAGCCGTACAAAGGAGCGGCAGTTCCATGGAGCTGTGCATGATCCCCAGACAGGGAAGCCCTTATCACAGCGATGTTCTGCCCTGCGCCGGCGGCAGACCGTCCGGCACGCAAAAAACACCTGCCCTCGACGGCAGACTGTCCGGCACAGAGGAAGTATCCGCCTGCGGCGACAGACGGTTCGAACCGGAGGAATTATCCGGCTCACAGGAATTATCCTGTACCGGCAATAACCCGGAACGTACATACGCTTCCGCATCCGCGATACGGGAATATCTGCTTTCATGCGCAGCGCAGGATTCATGTGCCGCGTCCGCCCTGCGAAGCGCTGTCCCGGCCGACGTGCTGCAGACACTTGAGCACGCGCATCGGAACCGGCAGCTTCTGTCCGAAAATGACTTTTCGGATCTGCTTCACTATGCCCTGACGGCAAACAGGGATCATCTGGACGCGTTCGGTTCCGGCAGTCCGGATCTGGCACACCGCGCCGCCAATCTGCTGGAACGGTATGAAAACTGGACCAGCTTTACCGCTCTCCTGAAATCCAGAAACCAGACCTGGACCGCGGTCAGCCGCTATCTGACACACGTTCTGCTGCAGATCCGCAGGGAGGATTTTGCGCTTGCCGCGGAAGATGGCCGCGCACCCTTCGCGAGGCTGCTCGGGTTCCGCAAAAGCGCCGCACCGCTGCTGAAAGCCATCCGTACCAATTCGGATATTCTCGTCCTCACACAGCTTGCCCGGGATGCAGCCGCCCTGGACGAAGGACAAAAGCATCTGCTCGGCCTGGACATCCGCTCCACTGAAATCCGCAATCGTATTCTGTATACAAAGTCTGGCAGCCGCCCGAAATCGGAATACCGCCAGTCTACCATTTGTCTGCCTTGATTTTTAAACATTTTTACCAATTTTCACCGGTTTTTGCGCATTTTTTTCTTGCAATTCATCATTTTATTACCTATACTAAAGAGGT
>JAJBVI010000034.1 GCA_020859905.1 Lachnospiraceae bacterium
TACGGCTTCGGAAATCCGGTTTAAATGACGGCCGGTCACTATATCCGTGTCATCCAGCAGCAGGTAGAAAAAACGGTCTCCGTATCCGCCGATCTGATCCAGCATCATCGTGTTTCTTCCGCAGCAGCCGGGCGCCGCCAGCAGCATCACGGAACCCGGAATAGCCAGTCCCGCCCGCTTAACACCAAACCCCTGCGCACCCGGTGAATTGAACGCCAGCGTCGCCGGCGAGCTGTAGATCAGATGCTTCGACGACTGCAGCTCATCAGGTATATTTTCTTTTCCCCGTGCGGCCAGCTCTGCCGCAGTGATATAATAAACATCATTACCCATATTCATTCTCATTGGTCGTGTTTACATTTTCCATTGGCTGCGTGTACACTGTCATCCCACAGCTTTACGGCAAGATTGAGATACATCCGGCTGACCGGAAGATTTGGATCCCCCTCGATCACGGTCATTCCCTGATCCTCAAAGCGGATAATATCCTGGCTTCTGGGAATATCCGCCACGATATCAAGCCCGTTCTCCTCTGCGAAAGCCGAGACTTTCTCATATTCACGCTCCACATTCCTGCGATTTAAGATAATACCCCGCACCGAGGCATAGCCGCGGTCCTCAAAATTTTTCACCGCCATATTGATGTTGTTGGCGGCGTAGAGCGCCATTTTTTCACCGGACGTCACAATCAGAATATGCTCCGCGTATCCTTCCCGGATCGGCGCGGCAAACCCTCCGCAGACCACGTCGCCCAGCACATCGTACAAAACAACATCCGGCTGATATGTCTCAAACAGTTCCAGATCCTCGAGCAGACTGAATGTTGTGATAATCCCGCGTCCCGCACAGCCGAGTCCCGGTGTCGGACCTCCGGTCTCGATGCAGAGCACACTGCCGAATCCTTCTTTCGCAATGTCCGACAGCTTCTCCGGCTCCTCGTCGCGGTCGCGAATGTAGTTCATGACCGGAAGCAGCGGATGGCCGCCCAGCAGATTGATGGTCGAATCCGCTTTCGGATCGCAGCCGATCTGTATGACCTTTTTCCCGAGAATCGAAAAAGCCGCCGCGAGGTTCGCCGTCGTGGTCGATTTTCCGATTCCTCCTTTTCCGTATATCGCAAGCTTCAGCATATTATTACCGATTCTCCTTTATCAAAACACTATAGCCGACATCTCCTGCCCCGGCGGCACGGCATGCCGTGCGGGAGATCTGCATGATCGTCATTCTCATCATCTTTCATCCGCCGCATCACGTTTTACAGTTCCCGCGCATGAACCTGACTGCGGTCAGATTCGGATCCGCACCAAATCTTCCAGATCAGGTTGCGTCTATGGTTTCTGTGCCAGCCTGACTGCGATCAGATTCGGATTCACGCCGTCATAGATACGCCCGGAAAACGCCTCATGCGGCAGCGGATAAAACTTCTGTCCGTCGCGGACAAGCGGCCGGTACAGCGGATCCGCGATCACTCCGGTATAGTTGCCGATCAGCCTCAGAAGATCGTCCTCCTCCGGAGCGGCAAAATCCTCCGGATGCAGTAATTCCACCCCCGTCTCCAGCGGACACAGGACATCAGCCTTCACGCCATACTCCGCCTCGATGGCCGCCGCCAGAGACGCGGAGCAGACGGCCTCGCCGATGATGGCGAGCGTTTTTCCCACATCCGGATTTCCTCCTGTATTTTTCGCGGAACCGGTTTTCGGTTTCCCAGGAATAATCTCCCTGTGTACTGCCGGATCCGATATGTTCTTTCTCCGATACGCGGCATCCCTGTACGAACCGCTGCCAGCAGCACATAAAAGGTTTTTAGCGGCAATATACGAAACACAATTTTCGGAGGTCATGGCTGCTTCCCTCACCTGATCCGCCAGGAAGCCCGAAAACCGCTCCCCGAACGGGACTCCCGCCACATAGGGCGTTCCGAAACGCTCCCGCAGCACCTTTGCGGCCGCCAGTCCGCCCGCGGAGACCACCAGGTTCACCTGTGCCTCTCCAGCTTGCTCCACATCTTCCAGAGAACAGCCCATGGACAGGCAAATGCCGTTTGCCATTCCGTGATCCGCGATCCATCTCTGTATGGATGAAATGCTGCCGTTCAGGGAAAAGTCCAGCGGCGTCGCTCCGATGATGTTTACGATGCATCCGCCGTCCCCGGAGTCCTTCTTATTTTTTTTCTGTATATTATCGAATTCTTCCGATGCGTGATCTGCGTCCGATTTTCTGGTTGAATCCTGCTGCCTGCACATATTCGCATTTGAACCCTTCGATCCGTCCGCCGCATATTCCTTCACCATTTGCTCAAGTGCCATCGAAATGCCGGCCGTATAATCGCGCATCCCGTTCGCGGCGAACGCAAAACAGCGGATTCCGGTCCTGCGGCTGACAATCTTCGCGACCGCATCCAGATCCGTTCCGATCATATACGGAATCGGTGCGCCGACCAGTGCGATAAACTTCGGCTGAAGCTCCTTGGCCGTCTCGATCAGATCGCCGATCAGCTTGTCGTCATCCCCGAGAATCGCCTCCGTCTCAGAAATAGCCGAGATATAAATCATGCTGTCCATATCATACCAGCGCGGCTCATCATGCGTCGTGTAAGTGGAATTGCAGCCGGATGCGTCGTGCATGACCACCATGCCGCCCAGCTCATACAGGGCGGAACAGATGCCGAACTCATCGGATGAATAAGTTGAAATCAATCCCGTGGTCTGTCTCATAAGCAGCTCTCGCAACCGTATCCCTTTCTCTGAATCACCGTCCGCCCGTCCTTTGCATGCAGAAAAGCGTCCTCCATCAGTTCCATGATCTGCGCGATCCCGTCAAACCCGTAATATCCGCCGCTCTCCGCGGCATTGACAAAATAATCGGTTCCGGCAAAATAAGCGGCCTTCTGCCCGATCGCGAGAATTTTTTGTCCGCTCTTCTCCGGCTCATGCGCATACTGCGTATGCGGCTCCGGCTCCCTGCTCTGCCCCGGTGTCTCCTGCGGTGCTTTCGACAGCCGGGAATCGGCTTCTCTGTCTCTTCGGGAGCCGTGCAAAAACCTCATCGCCGGACGGTTCGTGGACGAAACCGCGATATCCGGATAATTTGCCCGGATCCACTCAAAATTCTCCCGGTCCTCCGGCAAAAAAGCATCCGCGTAAATCTCTGTCACGCGAAACCCGTTTTCCAGAAGCATCCTTGCGAAGCTCAGGATGCGGAACGTGAAAGTATAATCCACTGCGATCGGCGTCTCTCCGATCACATCCCCCGCGTGTTTAATCGCGCGGACCGCACGCTCCCTGTCCGCCGTGAAATCCGGTTTTTCGATGTGAAGCTTCTCTGCCAGTCTCCCGTAATTTTCCTCCAGCTCTGAAAAACCATAGCTGAAGGAGAGATAGAGATACTCCTGCCCCAGCCTTTTTTTCAGTTCCTCCGCCGCCATCAGCGCCGCCGGCTCATAGACGAGATTCAGAGGAGCCTCCGCCATGCACAGGTAATCCTCAAAATTTTTGCAGCGGTACAGATCCCAGAACTCATATCCGGCATCCTCCACCATCCGTACCAGTTCCGAGGACGGGGATGTCTGCAGATTGCTGCCGATCAGATTCACTTTTTTGGAATCGAACGGCCGCGGCTCCCACATGCTGTACATCTGGATCCTCATTTTCTGATCCGGCGTCATTCCGCTCTTGCGGAGCGTCGGGATCATATAACAGTCCGTAAAACGGATCTCCGGGAACCGTTCCCGCAGAACCGAAAACACCAGTTTCTGATCATAGGCAAGGAAAAAATGCTGGCAGCTGATAAAGAGCAGAATGGCTTTCGGCTGATAATTGAGCTTATGAATGATATCCGAAACCCCCTCGATCATCAGATCCTCCATGCCGCCGTCGAGCACATTCTCCTCACGGATCTGGATGGATGAATAGCGGTCCAGCGCATTCATCTCCGCCGCGGTCAGGACAACTCCGCGCAGACAGCCGAGCGCACAGACAAATATCTGGTGCGACTCCGGGATCAGCATACCGGTGTGAACGATATTCCAGGTGCCGCGCGCGAGCGAGCTATACTCCAGACCTTCCCGGAACGGAGCCGGAAAATGCGCCTCTGCGACCGTCGTTTTTGCACTTGTCATGATCTCCTCCTTTGGGGTCAGACCCCGGAAAATTTCGGTAAATTTTTTATTAAAATTTTATTAAATTTATAGAATTTATTTTCCTTCATGACAGGATCATGCGGGCAAGTCTCCAATAACTCTTTGCCGTCTCGCTGTCCGGATACGCCTCCATCAGCGTCATCTTTCTCTCTTCCGCCTCCTGCACAAGCTCGGAAAATTCAATCGTCCCGATGATTGCGGTCTGAAAATCCTCGCACAGCTCCGATACTTTTTCCGTCTCGTGCTTTACATTGCGCCTGTTTAAGATGATGCCGCCCAGCGAGGCATAGCCGCGGTCCTGAAAATTCCGAATCGCGGTCGCAATATTCGCCGCCGCGTAGATGGACATGTTCTCACCGGAGGTAACGATATATACCTTATCGGCATATCCGCCGCGCATCGGCATGGAAAATCCTCCGCAGACCACATCGCCCAGCACATCATAAAACACAATATCCGGCTGATACTTCTCATAAATGCCTTTCGCCTCAATCTTTTCAAGGGCGGTGATAATCCCCCGGCCCGCACAGCCCATGCCCGGAACCGGTCCGCCTGCCTCCGCACAAACCACGCCCGCGTAACCGATCTGCACAATCTCTTCCGCGGAAAAATCATTTTTCTTCCGCCGGAATGTCTCCAGTACGGTCGGCAGCGGATTCCCGTGACGCAGCGCAATGGTGGAGTCAGCTTTCGGATCGCAGCCAATCTGCAGCACCCTGTATCCATACAGCGCCAAAGCAGCCGCCATATTGGAGACGATGGTGGATTTCCCGATACCGCCTTTTCCGTATACTGCAATTTTTTTCATAGAGATCCTCCGTTATAAAACCATGAGCAGCGTGCCTGCACCGATCAAAGCACATCCTGCCAGAGATTTCGCTGTAAACTGTTCATGCAGAAATACAAATGCCAGAACCAGCGTAATCACCACGCTCAGTTTGTCGATCGGAACTACCTTCGACGCATCGCCCATCTGCAGTGCTCTGTAATAGCACAGCCAGGACGCGCCCGTCGCCACACCAGACAAAATCAGAAATATCCAGCTTTTCCTGCTGATTTCTGTTATTCCGCTCTGCGTATGCGTGAGAAAAACCATGCCCCACGCCAGAATGACCACAACAACCGTCCGGATCGCTGTTGCCAGATTGGAATTCACCCCATCAATACCGATCTTTGCCAGAATTGATGTCAACGCAGCAAAGATAGCAGACAGCAAAGCAAACACAACCCACATAATACTCATATCCTTCCATCATGGCACAAAGGAAAAATGACCAGTCACCGGATGTTCATAACTACAGGATCATAATCTTTTCTCCCAAATCATAACATACTTTTTCTGAACATCTACAGCTTCTCATATAAGTACGGAAACACCTCAACACTCCTCTTTAAAATACCTTTCAGGTACGCAATCATAACCCCGTAATTCGTAAACGGCACGCCCTGATCGAGCGAACATTTCATGCGGTATTTCATCTCGCGCTCGTTCAGCATACACCCGCCGCAGTGAATCACCATTTTATATTTCGACACATCGTCGGGAAATTCCGTCCCGGACGTTGTCTCGAAACAAATATCCTTTCCCGTATACTGCCGCAGCCAGCGAGGAAGCTTCACAGTGCCGATGTCGTCGCACTGCCTGTGATGGGTACAGCCCTCCGAAATCAGAACTACATCACCGTCCCGCAATTCATCCACTGTACGCACGCAATCCACGGCCGCGTTCAGGAATCCCTTATACCGCGCCATCAGGATGGAAAATGAGGTCAGCAGGATATCCTCCGGGACAACCCGCGCTACTTCCTCAAACGCCTGACTGTCCGTGATCACGATCGAGGGTTTCTTTCCTGTATTCCGGAGTGTCTCGGCCAGTCCGTTTTCCTTCACAACCAGTGCCGTGGCATCCGCCTCCAGGACATCGCGGATCGTCTGCTGCTGCGGCAGGATCAGCCGGCCCTTCGGTGCCGCGGAGTCAATCGGAACCACCAGAACTGCAAAATCATCCGGGGAAATCAGATCGCCGACAATCCTCAATTTCTCGTTATCCATTACAACGGATCTCCCGATCAGTTCCTTCAAATCGTAAATCGCCTCATTATGAAGAGCGCTCACATAGATTTCGTTATCGGCCGGCTCGGGATGCGCCTCAACCAGGTCCATCTTATTATAAACCACGACATAAGGGATCTCTTTTTCCTTAAAGAGTGTGATCAGTTCCTCATCACACGTCTGCTTCCCCTCCGAGGCATCCACAATCAGGACAGCCACATCCGTCTTGTTCAGAACCTGACGGGTCTTTTTTACACGGAGTTCACCCAGGCTCCCCTCATCGTCAAACCCCGGCGTGTCAATGATCACGACCGGTCCCACGGGGAGCAGCTCCATGGACTTGTATACCGGGTCTGTCGTCGTTCCCTTCATCTCCGAAACAACCGCCAGCTCCTGTCCGGTCACAGCATTTACCACACTGGACTTGCCTGCGTTCCTGCGTCCAAAAAAACCGATATGGATCCGGTTTGCGGACGGTGTGCTGTTTAATCCCATATTTACGCCTCCATTTTCCATTTCTTTCAGATAAACATTCATAATAAAAATCCCCTGCACCTTAAAACGGGTACAAGGGTAATACGACTATTGCTGCTGCATAAACGGATATGGCTGCTTCGCAGCCATATCCAAATGGTAATAGCAGTTGCTTTCTGTCACAATCACTTGTCTTCCCCTTCAGGTCTGCTCCTTATGGTCAGATGAATGACTTCTGTTAAATATATAAATATTTTAGTACATATGCCGCAGCTTTGTCAACACTTACTTTGGAGTTTTACGACATCTTTTCCGTGCCTGCGCTTTTTGTCGCAGGCACCTGCAGCAAACAGGCCAACGCCGGAAATAAACAGAAGACCAATCCACAATGCCATCTGTCTGTTGTCACCGGTCTGCGAACCGCCGGTGCTTTCAGCAGTGCTTCCGATGCTGCTTCCGGCGGTACTCCCGGTGCTGCTTTCAGCAGTGCTTCCGGTACTGCTTCCGGTATACGCTGCATCAGTGGTATCCGCGCTAATGACATTTTTAGTGTTTCCAGTTACTGCCAGGCTGTCTGTTGTGGCCGCACCCGTCAGAGTGTGGCCGGTGTCCAGAATCGTCAGTTTCCATTCGCTGCCGCTGTAATCGGGAACCTCCGTCAGGGCATCGGCGCCTGCGGCGCCGGAGGATTTCCCGTCTGCGGCGGCAGATGTGAAAAGGACAGAATCCAGATCTAAATTAAGAGCGGGACGGGCCGCGTCCCCGTCACTGTTATTGATGAGTTCCTCGGACACATGACCAACTGTACAAAAAAAGCAAGACGTTAATTGCTGGCCCGAATGATTTTTTGCAGTTTAAGCGCACTTAGGAACTGTTCAGAAATTTCACAAAGTAACTTAACAAACTTTCAAAATATATGATAAAATGTGAAAAAACCGGCAACGCACACGATGAGCGAACAGCAATGTATGATCATGAATTACAGACTCATGATTTAAATCATGAAATGGGGCAAAACATATGGAAATTCAGCAACTTATATACCTGAATGCTGTCGTAAACTATAAAAGCTATACTAAGGCTGCGGCATCTCTTCATGTATCACAGCCCACGATATCTATGGCTTTACGCAAACTGGAAACAGAGCTTGGCATTCAATTGTTCGAAGAGGATATCAAACCGCTTCGGCTTACTCCCATCGGAGAAAAAATACTGGAACGGGGAACCAATATTCTGATTGAGCACCAGAATATCCTGTCAGAATCTGCCGATTTATCAACTCAGAGTACCGTCAGCATCCGGCTTGGAATTCCGTTTACACTCTATAACGACCTTCCGTTTCTGCTTAACACAGAGTTCCTGCCGAAACATACGAATATAAAATTGCGGTTGTTTCAATACGGGGTCGAAATCATCACGGAAAAACTGCAGCTGGGGAATTTAGACGTCGGTCTCATCTGTAAAGCCTCCTCCTCCGGATTCCATTCTGCCGAAATGAATCCGCTGGAATTCCATGCTTTCTTTTCTCCGGATCATCCTCTGGCGCAGTATTCTATTATCACCCCAAACATGCTAACGAATGAAACTCTGATATTATCCGAACTGGAAAGCAATGATATAGAGAAAAATATAAGTGATTATTTAAGCAGATACGATATTGCTCATGTGCGTTCCAGCCATGGGATGCTTATTCCTCATACATCCATTCTTCTGGCTGAGATGAATATGGGCATAGCTTTCCTCGAAAAAAATTTTTCCAGCCAAAAATATAAAACGCTCCATGCCCCGCTCGATCCGCCTCTCACACTGCAGATGGTCGTTGCATGGAATAAAAGAAAATATATTTCGAAAGCACAAAAAGACCTGATTCATTATCTGCAAAAGCTTCGCCTGTAGTCAAATCCGGACGGCATCCTGCAGCTGTCTCACAATGCGGGAAACGGCGGAGCAGCTGTCAGATCTTCTCAAACCACACCGAATCGGATAGGCGGAGTGCTCCTCTCCCCTATCCGCTGCGCCGAGCCGCGTCCAGCGCAAGCCGGAAAATTCCTTACGCGGCTCGTGTGCATAAAACATCCCGGAGTACAATTTACTCCGGGATGTCAGCAGAGGGTACTGATGCATGAAATTTAGTTGCTGTTTCAGATTTTATTTATAAGCGTTAACAATGTCCAGGATCTCCTGTCCTTTATCTGACAGAGTTGCTCCGCATTCATCAAACAGGGGTTCTACCGCATCCAGGAATGCCTGGTTTTCTTCCTCTGTAAGTTCATATACATTGCATCCGCCGTCTGCGGCTTCCTGCTTGCCGCTCTCTACCATTTCTTCCGCGAGGGTTACCGTATATTCCTCAAACATTCTTCCGGCTTCCTCCAGCCATCCCTGCTGTTCTTCGGTAAGGCTTTCCCACACGTCCAGATTGATCAGGACGTCTGCATAGCTTTCACACATGTTCGTATAGGTAATGTAATCGGAAATTTCATATAAACTGTTTGGAATCGCAATCACCCATCCGGTAAATGCCGCGTCCACGGTTCCGCGTTCCAGCGCATTCGGGAGTTCACTCAGGCTGAGTGTCGTCGGAGCCCCTCCCCAGTTTTCTATGGATTTTGAGATCCATGTACCCATAGCCCTCACGGTAAGTCCTTCCAGATCCGAAGGCGTACTGATCTGTTTGTCATTAGCCACAAAGACAGAAGTACCCTGATAATTTGCCGCCAGATATTTAATGCCGTATTCCTGGTAAATCTCATCCAGCGGCTCACGAAGTTCATCTACAAATTCCAGCCACTCAGAGGTATCTCCCGTAAAATATCCGGGGACTTCGAGAACTGCCAGATCTGTGATTGTACTGGACTGCCTGGGCACATTATCATGAACCATATCTACGGTACCATCCATAACGGCATTAAAGTTTTCCGAATCATTGACAAGTGTCCCCGCCGGATAAACATCAATCTGCAGAGCCCCGCCGCTGAGTTCGTCGACATATTCCGCAAACTTATCATAGGCAAGGCCGGTCATTCCCGTTGCGCTGTTGCCGTGCGCAAGCTTCAGAGTCACCACTTCACCTGATGTCCCGGCATCCGTACTGCTTTCAGCCTCTTCACTCTCTTCTTCCGTTTCGTCTGCGTCCGACAGCTCCGTATCATTTTCTGTTTCGGCAGTATCGGATGATGCCGAACCGCATCCTGCGCACAGGGTGCCGATCATTGCCGCCGTAACGGCCACGGTAAGTATCTGCGCTAATTTTTTCTTCTTCATCTTTTCTCTCCTTTTCCTGAATTTAAATTGTCTTGTATAACTCTGATCGCTGTCGCTTCCTGTGTTTTTCTTACATCGTAGACGGCAGCAGCAACGTTATCCCCGGGAACGCGCTCAAAATGACGAGCCCGATCAATAAGATAACGACATAGGGAATGCTCCCTTTTATAATCGCCGACATCGGAACATCTGTGGATGATTTCAGGACAAACAGATTGAGTCCGACAGGCGGAGTAATCATACCGATCTCCACACAAAGCGTCGACACCACGCCGATCCAGAGCGGGTCAAATCCCAGGGAAACCAGAGTTTCAAACACAAAGGGGATTGTCAGTACAATCATTGCATTCGTGTCCATCAGGGCTCCCAGAATCAGCCAGATCACGTAAATCAGTATCATGATTATCCAGCGGTTCAGGCCGCTCCCCGCAACCAGCCGGGCAATATTCGTTGCGATTCCCAGATAACTCACGACATAGGACAGACAAAATCCGGCAATCATCATAAACATGATCATGACACCCGTTTTGGATGTTCCCAGCATTGTTTCCCTGAACATCGCGAAATTCATTTTTTTCTTGAACAGGAGTATGATCATCGCTCCTATTACGCCAATTCCGGCAGATTCGGTCGGCGTCGCCACACCGGTATACATGGTACCGAACACCAGCACAATCAGGACCAGAATCGGAACGATTTTTGCCAGGTCTTCCCGAACCGTTGTCTTACTCTCCGCTTCCGCAATTTCAGCCCGCAAAGTATCCGTGCCCTTATTATTTTTATCTATTCCAACCAGACCTGGTTTGAAATAAGACCTGATGATTATGGACACACACAGCAGCGCCGCCAGCATTAAGCCGGGCAGAAGACCGGCTACCAGCAGCTGTGCAATCGAAGTCTCGGTCAGGATACCGTATCCCACCAGCACTACGCTGGGAGGGATCATAACCCCCAGCGTACCTCCGGCCGCAACCGTCGCCGCCGAAAAGCCCTTATCGTAACCTCTTTTGGTCATCTCGCCGACAGAAATCTTTCCGATCGAAGCCGCTGTCGCCGGAGAAGAGCCGCACATGGCCGCAAATACTGTACACGCAAGGGTTGTGCTGATGGCCAGACCGCCGCGGAGTTTTTTCAGGTATTTATTCAGCACATAATATACATCCTCCGCCAGCCCGCCTCTGGACAATAGCTCTGCCATCAAAATAAACATGGGAGCTACCAGCTGATTTGTGCTTGTCCCCTGCAGATATGCAATCAGTCCGAACTGATTAATAAACTTGCTCCCCATCAACAGCATAAGAAGTGCGACCGCGGTAAACCCGATTCCGCAGAAAACGGGAGTGCCGATAAACAGTGCGATCAGCAAAATGATTATGATAGGTATGATAATCAGTGCATTCACAAATTTACCTCCTTTCCTCAGGATTCCTCCATAATTTCCTATAAATGATCGTCATTCAGTCCGATCAGATCAATAATGATACAAATCAGCGTCACGATCATCCACGCGCATCCCACTACCACTGCACTTGTGAGTAAAATCAGAGGAATCGAATGCACTGTTGCCGTCGTCTGGTGATATGTTACTGCCTTTTGACACAGACGAACCCCGCCGTACAGAATCGCGAATATATAAATGATGGACAGAACATAACCGATAATCGCCATCACTCTGCGCGGCATTCTTGTTTTTGTCCGGCCGTCAATCCAGTCCTTCAGCAAATCCACTCCCACATGCCCGTGAGCCTGGAAGGAATAAGCGCTGCCCATAAACGCAAACCAGATCAACAGATAGGTACAAAGATTCAGGCTCCAAGACGTGGAATTTTGAAAAACAGAACGCATGACTGCCTCAAAAACTGTTAACAAGGCTATGGCAAATACCATTACACCGCAGACAAAAGCAATCACTGTGTTTATTTTCTTTATCACAACCGGATATTTCATTTTCACCACATCACTTCCTTTCCGCCTGTATCCGCTACGCATTAAATGACTGTGTTCCCGGAATGTAATCTACACCCTCCGGCCAGGCGTACGCGGCCCGCATGGTAACCTCATTCGATTCCATGATATCTCTCGGCATGAGATTCAGATCCGGGCGGTCTGCCGCAAATGTGATCACAGGATCAATCTTCAGCTTATACAAACGTACCGCATTCCCGCCGAGGATCAGATTGATTTCATCCTGCGTACACAATTCCAGATCCTTCAGCCGATGAATCTGATGTGTCGGCCATCCGTACCAGTCCGGCTGATAGTCTGTCTCGCGCTGACCGGTCCACACCCAGTTATTTCTGTTATTGTACGGTCTGAAGCTTTCGCTCAGCACAGCCCCCGGATTCATGGCCTGCGGATACCAGACACGGCTTCCCGTATCTCCGCCTCCCCAGATCAGTTTGCTCGCTCCGACGTGGTAATCCTTCAGAGCAAACTCATAATATTCCGCTTTCCAGTACCCCGTTTCCAGATAAATATTTTCATTCAGACCGGCAAGCGTCACTGCTTTTTCAATCTCGTAAGGCTTATAGCCTCCTCCGTGTGCCAGGATCACCTTAAATTTGGGGTATGCAGAGCATATATTGCAGAGCATGGTAAACGGATCATCCAGGTTAAAGCTGCTGTATTCATGAAAAAAGCACGGTATATCATAGTGAATACAGAACTCCGCAATCTGGCACCACTCCCGAAAACGTTCAATCCGGGTTGGGCGGCTTCTCACAACACCCATACTCCCGGGGGCAAATTCTCCTATTCCGCAGTAGATATCAGGATCTTTCGAGAAACATTCATCCAGTTCCTTTAACGCCGCTTCGATCGTCCATTCCTTTTCCCCGCGTACCGCCGCAAGCCTGGTTTTTGTATCAATTGCGCAGGTTCGGAACCGATCCGGATGATTCCTGCAGATATTCGCATACATTTCATTGGAAGTACCTGTAAAACTGGGCAGCAGAATACCCATATCAATACCGTAAGCATCCATGTCATACAAAGCGGTATCCGAATTATCAACTGACTCAACCTCCGCCTGAATTCCCTTGATCCTGGAATTTCCTTTTGCCGAATCTTTTTTACCGCAGTGAATATGGCCATCCACTACAAAACGTCCCATTTTCATACAGCATCTGTCTCCTTCCTGACTCTTCCTTTATTCACTTTTACTATCACCATTTTTAACGGCTGATCTGAAATATTTCTGATGGAATGCGGCATCCCGGCCGGAATATAAACCATGTCATTATCACGAACTTCATATACAATATCCGTGCCGATTGTCTGAATCCCCACCCCGTTTAAATAAACGATCACCTCGTCATGATCCTCATGTACATGAGTCTCATGTGCATGTCCGGGCACACAATAGGAATTTCCGACAAGAAAATTTTCACGGTTTAACACCTGATCGGTCTGTTCCACATATATCCCGTACTCTCCCGGATACTTTGTCCCTTCACCAAATTTTGCAAGAAATTTTCCTTCTCGCCTGACATCTGATTCAACCTCCACCCGTTTCCCTCCTTCTTGTCATAATGTGTACATGTACCTATCATTTTGGGTTTATTATTCGAATAATTTTCACAATATTATTGTATCATCGCCTTAATTTTTGTTCAAATCAATAAGATTTATGCTTCATATACAAAATTGATTGACATGAAATGTATCAAAAGACCACTAAAGAGAATCTGTCACACACAAAACCCGCTCAGATTTGCAAAAAAAGCGGGCAGACACTTCCGGCAACAATGGAACATGTCTGCCCGTCAGGCAATTATAAACGATTTTTTGCGCAAAATTGCAAACATCCCATTCCGGTTTATCCGGGTTCGGAACCGTTAAAAATTAACAGTTCCTTAGTCCAGCAGATGTTTTGACTTCGCGTAGTTAAACACCGGTCCCTCCAGGCACACATAGGTATCGCCCACCTTGCAGTGCCCGCATTTGCCCACGCCGCAGCACATTTTGCGCTCAAAGGAGACCCAGATTTTCTCCTCAGCGGCTCCGCACTTTAAGCATTCGAGCGCCGCGAAATGCATCATCACCGGCGGTCCGACGATCACGATATTATAATCATCGAACGAGCGGATCGGAATCTTATTGATGTGAGTCGTCACCATGCCGGTCTCAAACCCTTCCTCCGCCTCACTGTCCAGCGTGGCGATCACGCGGAACCGCTCCTTAAACTTCTCGATCTCGCTGCGGAACAGAACTGCCCCGGCATTCTTAAATCCGGCGATAATGCTGACTGATTTGCACACCTCGGGGTGATCGTAAAAGTGGTTGATGGTCGTCATCAGAGGCGACATTCCCGTACCGCCGCAGATGATGAGCAGATCTTTGTTTTCAAACTCCTTCACCGGAAAATGGTTCCCGTAGGGACCGCGCAGGAAAATGGAATTGCCCGGCTGCAGGTCGAAGATTGCCTGAGTCAGGAGTCCGACATTCCGGATCGTAAACTCTGCAAATCCCGGTCCTTTCCCGCTGGCTGAGATGGGTGCCTCCCCGACCTTCGGCAGGGACAGCATAAAAAACTGGCTGAAGCCCGGCTCGTCGTCGCAGGCCACGCGGAACGTGCATTCTGTAGACGTATGCTTTAACATACTTAAAATTCTATGCGGTTTCGGAACTAAAACATTATTTTCCATTCTCTCTTCTTCCTTTTACTATGTTATTCAACATCAAATTTGAATCTGCTTTCCCGATACAGTCTCTTCCTGATGATCTTTCCGCAACCGTTCCTGCACATTTGCGCTTATATCAGCTCTGTTCGTCTGCATCCCGAGACTTCTCAGGATAATTCAAACAATCCGTCTCAGCGCTCAGCCGGTTCACGGTATCCGCAAAGCAGATATCCTCCGGACACCGTATGATACATCGGCCGCAGCCCACACACATGTGCTCATTGCCGCCGAACCGCGCGTTGTAATCATAAACCTTGTGCATTGTCTTGAAACGCATCATCTGCTGCGGAAATGCCCTTGCGATGCTGCCGCCCGCGGTTTTGGAAAAATCAGGCAGCATGCAGGAGGACCAGATGCGCCTGCGCTCGCCTTTGCGGCTGTTTTCCTGGTTCAGGTAATCCACCGTGTCAAAACAGCTGCAGGTCGGGCAGACCGTGTTGCATCCGCCGCAGGAGATGCACTTGTCGTTATATTCCTCCCAGAATTTCAGTCCGGCGATGTCACGCAGCATCTCGATGCCGCGGATATCCGGGATTCTCACTTTCCGCTCATTTTCCTCTATGAAGGATGGCTCGTAAGCGCACTCCGCTGCCCACTCAAAGCAGTGAACGAACTCCGGGTCGTTCACCTTCAGCTCAATCATATCCCCGTGCAGCTTCCACGCCGCACTGAAGTTTTCCGCACGGTTCGTCCCCATGGAGACACAGTAGCAGTTCTCCCAGCTGCGCTCACACTCCATCATGAAGATTTTTACCTTGCCGCGCATCAGCCTGTAATAGGCATCACTGGTGCCGCCGTTCGCGAGGAACATATTATCCAGCCGTTTCAATGCGTTCACATCGCAGGGGCGCATGAAGATAATGATGCCCTTCGGGTCGTTGGGCAGCGTCTCGCGGCAGCTGTCCTCATCAAAGGTAAAGATTGTCTGCGATACGGGATAGATGACCTCCTTCGGGGAAAAATCCGACTGCCGGTCCGTCACGATCTCCTCCACCCGTTCGATCTCATGATACCGGATCAGCCCCTCTGTCTCCCACATGCCCCGGTCCGGCACATGCACCGGTGCGTAGATACGGTATTCCTGCTTTAATTCCCGCAGTACCTCATTCATGTAACTGCGGCTGATCCGGAAGCTCTTTGAAACCACCGGCCTCGCCTTGCGCTCCGCAATCATCCGGTCCAGGATAAAACTGTCAAGCTGCAGGAAGCCGGTCGTGAGCTGCCCCACCATCCGGTAAAACTCCGTGTCCGCGTACTCCTTGATATCCAGGCAGAAGCCCGGCGCCCAGTTAAGCAGATGGGTGTTTAAGAATTCCCGCTGCTCCTCCAGACCGGCCAGCGTCTCCGTATACCGGCTTGTCTCATCGCAGAGCCAGGCCATAAACTCCATTTCCATAGCGATATGGTCTTCCAGAAGCTCACCCGCCTCCTCGGTCCGCTCTATTCCCTTCGCCTCATAGATCTCGCAGACCCGGTTCCAGGCATCCTGCATCATGACACGCTTCGGACTGGTATAGACTGACTCATAGGGAAACGCCGCATTCCCCTGCGCAATGCCTGCGCCGAGAAATGTTTTTGCATAATCCGCCGCAAGATCCTCCAGGGATTCCCCCGCGTCATATTCAAAATATTCATTCAGACGCAACAGCGCGTCCTGAAATTCCGTCAGCGCGGTTTCCTTTCTCTCCGACGGAAACTCCACATGTTTCAGCTGATTGAAAAACTCTTCGTCTATTTCTTTCTGAAAAAAACGGGCAAAAAACCGATAGAGGTTTCGCCGGTTCAGCATGAGCTGTTTAAATCCCGCTTTACTGTTTATGATCATAGTATCTGCCTCCTTTTTCCGCAGGATACCTCGTCCACTTCCTGCGGCAGGATATCCTGCCATGCGGCATGTTTCAGAATATAGCGTGTCGACGGTCCGTTTCCGAAATCATGCAGGCAAAACACATGCTCCTCTCCTGCTTCCCGAATCAGGCGCGACACATCGCTGTTCGGATCATGAATATCCCCGTAATGAAGTGCACGGCCGGAACAGTTCCGCACACATGCCGGCAGCTCGCCCCTCTCCCTCGAATCGGCACAGATCGTACACTTGTCCATCACGCGCCTCATCTCGCTGAACGTATTTGCGTGATACGGGCATTCTTTATTGCAGCTGTGGCAGCCGATACATTTTTTCGCCTCGATTCGTACAACACCGTCCTCCCGGCTCTTATAAACCGCACCGGACGGGCAGACTCTCACGCAGACCGGATGCTCGCACTGCTGGCACATGGTCGGCAGGAAGTACATCTCCAGTTCCGGAAATGTACCGGTCGGACCGACCATACGCACCTTGGTGCGGTCCGAACCCAGAGCAGTCCCGTTCTCCATTTTACATGCCACCTGGCAGCCCTTGCATCCGATGCAGCGGTCCAGTTCGATGACAAATGCGTATTGTTTCATAAAGTCCCTCCGTACTTCTCTTTATCACTGCAGACCGCATCACAGCTTCCTGTGTATACCGCGCAGGTTCTGACCATACCGTCTGCTACGCCGACACCTCCAGCGTCCGGTCCGTCGGCCGCGCAAGCCAAGAGCTGAAATCCTGCGGATTCTGCCAGATTCCCGCCGGGGCGTTCTCCGCGGGATAAACCTTCACCTGAAAACCGCGAAGCGTATATGTCCCGGCAACATCATTGAACGGTGCCTCCGCGCACGTCAGCACATTGACGTTCGTCTCCTTCCACCCATGCGTCTTTGTGTTCAGGGTTTCCGGGTTCCAGAACCGTTCCATGTACACGACGCCCGGACGGATGCCCTGCGTGACAGACACCACAGCGCGGATTCTCCCGCGTTTTGACTCGATCCAGGCCCACTGCCCGTCCTCCAGACCGTATTTTTCCGCATCCGCCGGGAACATCCAGAGCTCAGGAACAGGATAGATCTCACGCAGCCACGGCACATTCCGCAGCGTATTGTGATGGAAAAACGGCACCCGTCCGCCGGTCATGGTGAGCGGAAACTCCGCCGCTACCCCCTCCGTATCCAGCGGACTCTCCGCCGGTTCCAGATAATAGGGAAGCGGCTCATAGTCCTTTGAGGCCGGGGGCAGCTCGCATCTGGAGAATGGCTGCCCCGTCCGCCCCAGCGTGATCATGCTTTCCAGATACAGTTCGCACTTCTTTGAGGGGGTGGCAAATCCCTGCGGCAGGCCGGTACCGGGATCAATTTTCTTATATACATAATACTCTTTCCACTCATCCTTCGGCATATAGGTATATGGCGTAATATGTTTTAATTTCTCAAAAGTCAGACCGACCCGCCCCAGAAAATGATCCCAGAGATCCGTTACATTGTCCCAGTAGGGCAGATTCTCCCCCATATACTCCGCGTCAAACGCTTTCCGGCACCCCTCGTCGCCAAGCTCGCCGCAGCGCTTCGCGATCTTTGACCAGATCAGGGTCTCATCCATGGTCTCCCACAAATGTGTCACCTGCTGCCGTGCGCAGAGTGTATTGCAGGTCTCCACGATCATATTCGTCTCCAGCCATTCCTCCGTTGGCAGCAGAATGTCCGCATAGGAGGAAAATGACGTCGGATACATATACATATGTACGATAAAGTCAAGCTCATCAATGACCCTTCTCACCTTCCCGCTGTCCGCGACGGCCGCCATTTTATTGCCGGACCGGTCGATCCATATCCTCGGTTTATACGGCTTCCCGGTCAGAACCGCGTCAAAAATACTCGTGATATGGCCGGCATACCAGATGTGAAGCCCCTTATGTTCGATACCGCCCAGGCGTTTTTTCAGCTGTTTGTCCGGAAGAAGGTCCGCCGCGATGGGAACCGGATAATTCGGCTGGTCAAACACACCGCTTGTCTTAAACCGCTGCAGCAGCGAACCCGGCTGCTCCACATTCCCCATGAGCAGATCCAGCGCGGCCGCGGCCATGGCGGCCTGTACCGAGTTCGGCGTCTGATCCGTGCTCACGCCAGGGGCAATGCCGCCCGGCGTGTTTTCCGCAAACATGCGGATACCCCGTTCAATGCGCTCCGGCTCCACACCGCAGATCTCTCCCGTATGCTCCAGCGTATATGGATCCGCCTGCTCCCAGAGCAGCTGAAAGCCGGTCTTGTATAATCTGCCGTCAATCTCAAACATACCCTGCAGAACGGGGGAAAGACTGTCGTCCCACGGATATTCCATCGGCTGCGCACTCTTTGTATTCTCGTCCCATATCATAAAGGTATCCGGTGTATCCGGATCCCCGCCGGCTTCGGCTCTCCAGAACATCTTCGTCTCCGCGTCGACCAGGTAGGGAAGATTCGTCCATTTCATCACAAAATCTCTATTGTACAGATCATGCGCCAGAATATATCGGATCCAGCACAGCATCAGAGCGACGTCGGTGCCTGGCCGCAGCGGCAGCCACACCGTCGCCTTCGCCGCGTCAGGCGTAAGCCTCGGATCGATGACAACCGTCTTCACACCCTTTGCCCGCAGATCCGCCACGGCGCCGCCGCCGCTCGCGGGGCAGGAATAAGATGGGTCGGTGCCCCAGAGTACCAGGCACTGTATCGGCGTGTTCTCCGTGTCATAAATCTCCAGCGCATTCGAGTCCGCAATACTCGGATCCATGCCGCCGTACATCATGGTATAAGCCAGCACGCGGGGCAGATAACACTGGGCGCAGCCCGGTTCAAACCAGTTCGGCGTCCCGAAAATATTGCAGAAACGCGCAATGCTCCATATCTCCGGGTTGCCGCCGCCGCCCGTGGAACAGAATACCGTCTCCGCCCCGTATTTTTCCTTCGTCTCTACCAGCTTTTTCGCGATAATGTCTATCGCCGTCTCCCAGGAAATACGCCGCCATTTGTTCGCGCCCCGCTTTCCCACACACATCATCGGATACTTGTTCCGGTTCGGATGATACAGCGCCTGAATGCCGGACAATCCCTTCGTGCACATGCGCCCCTTGCTCATCCGATCCTCAGGATTCCCCTCGAGCTTAATCACCCGCCCGTTTTTAACCGTCGCGATCACGCCGCAGTTTGCGATACAGGCCCGGCAGCAGGTCTTAACCCGCCGGATCTCATCCCCCTTTTCCCGCTTCTCCGCCGTGTGCGATTTCTGAAACAGCAGCGGGCGGCTTGAGGCGATATCCATCCCTCTGACATTCGTTGCCTCCAGAAAATCCATACTTGTGATTGTTGTTCGTTCGCCCATTTTCAGACTCCGCTCCTCTTCCGGTACTGCCTGCCGCCGGGAAAGGATTCCGAATCCATCCCCGCTTCTTCTATTCCGTCCCCGCCTGTGCATGTTTGTATTTTTCTTGTATACTCTTGGTATACCAGCTAAATACCATTATAGGGAAATTTTTTTTAATGTCAATAGATATCTGCCGATTTATTTTTTGCCCTCTCCTGAAAGACTATTATAGCACTTCACAGAAGAACGTACTCACCGAAATGGATGAGGGATAGCACAGAAGGTGGAAACAAACCAGCCCCAAACCTGCCAAAGGTTGTGCGAGAGACAACTGGTTTCTTCCGGAGTGGGTAAAAAAAGACTGCATAAACTGCAGCTATCATGGTATAGTATAGGAGAAGCATTGGGTGTTTATTGGTTTCATGATGGTTTTGAAAACACAAACAGCTTCTCGGCAATTAATTTGCCGGAATACTTTGAGAATCACAGAAATCCTCCATACTATTACTGAAGATTAATTACTGCAAGCACGGAGGGTTTATACGAAAATAGTGGAGCACAACAGATTTGGTTTTCCATGGGGATGCCATGGGAAAATCAGGGAAGAAGTTGTAAAGAACCTTAACGTGTATTATAATATCATTAAATAGACAATGATATTAACAGCAACAATTTAACAAGGGGCAATCCCTATGATTTCAGTTTTGCAGGGATTGCACTATCGCTTTCTCTGTTTATATAAAGACAAAAAATAGAGAGGTGGATAGCAATATGGAGTATACGGAGCAGACACAAACTGCAAAGAATCTGGATATTACTGAAGATATGGCATCTTATGACAAGAATGCCAAGCTTTTGATTTCGGATCCCCATTTGCTGGCGTATATTTTAAAACATACAGTCAGTGAATTGAAAGACCTGGATGAAAGCGAAATCATACGAAGGATCGTAGATCAGCATATTACTAAGATTCCCGTTGAGCCTGGTGAAACTAATGAGATTTTCCGCAGCTTATCAACAGAATCATCTGCAAAAGATGAAGGCACAGTCTATTTTGACATATTATGTACGGTCGTGCATTTGGATGACAAGGACATTGAGACATATCTGTTTGTGGATTTTGAGATCCAGCGTTCCGCGAAAGGTTCTGATATTCTTCCGCGAGCTGTTTTTTACTGTGGCAGGATGATCTCAATACAATACGGAAAAGAAGTGACATCTGATAATTACAGAGGACTCAGAAAAGTTTACACCATATGGGCATGCGTGAATTGTGCTAAGAAAGACGAAAACACAATCTCGAGATACTACATGACCAAAGAAGATGTTTACGGAGAATTCACCGACAAACAGGATTGCAACATGATTGAAATTGTCATGATCCGGTTGCCGGAAAAAGTTCTTCCTATAGAAGAAACCCATCCATTAATCAGGATGGTCGGGACTCTCCTGTCGGATACCATGAAAGCATCAGAAAAGAAGAAAATACTTGAAATGGAATACAACATCAAAATGACGCAGGAAAGCGAAAGGAGGCTCACTGATATGTGTAACTTAAGTGAAGGCATCTTGGAAAAAGGATACAGGAAAAGTATTGGTGTGTTAGTAAGAACGTGTAAAAAATATGGCGGCACTTATGAAGATGCCGTACGGGATCTTAAAAAGGAATATAATATGTCTCAGCAGGAAGCGGAAGAAGCAGCAAAATTCAACTGGGATCAACTTGCAAATTAAATGTATCGCAACAATAATATTCTGACAAAAACCGCCGAGGAACAATATTAGTAAGGTAAGCGATGAATAATCCAGCGGTTTTACAGCTTTCGGAATCCATGAGATAATC
>JAJBVI010000123.1 GCA_020859905.1 Lachnospiraceae bacterium
ACGGATGCCCGGCACTACATACGCGCTTTCCGGAACTGATGCCGCGGTATACGGTGCAGTGCCGTCTCCGTGCCCTGCACCGACCGTATGGCACGGAGAGGTTATGCCGGCTCCTCCCGGTGCGGTGCCGCCTCCGCACCCGCTCCCGGCAGATGCGGGTACAGGCTGCCGCGAGATGGATCCCTGCTGCACGGTGCCGTATCCGCGCACGCTCCCGGCGGCGGTAAGCTCCAGCAGCGGCACCGCATCCTCGCCGTCCTCGTTCAGGGCAAAGACCTGGTCGACGCCAAAGTAACGGCTGCACGCGAGCCGGTCGCCCTTCGCCCAGAATGCCCGGTCCCGGTTGCCCGCCTGAAGATAACGCGCCCCCTTTGCGAAAAAGTCCTTGTTTTTATCCTCCAGTCCCTGCTGTCCGAACATGATCGTCGGATGCGGGTAAAACTTTGCTTTCTTACCGTTCTTATAAAAGGAAACCAGCGGTTCGCGCACTTCACGTCCGCTCTCATCCCCTTCAGTCAGACCGGGAAAATAGTAGCGCCGGGCATGCAGCTCACTGACAACCGATTCAAACCCGTCCACCGAACGGAGTTTCACTTCGTCGGCATCCTCCACACCGGCCTGCCCCAGGAAATCAGCCATGGGAACACCCGTCCCCTCCTCAATATGGCGGCTCTCCTTTTGTTCGTGGTCGTCGTATACGGAAAAGATCTGTTTCTCCCGCTTCGGAAGCACATCCAGCTCATCTCCCGTAAAAAGAAGATTCTTCGATGCAGCGCTCCCGCTGATAAAGAGCCCGACATCTGTTTTTTCTGCTAAGACACGTATCTTATTTATCTGATTCATTTTCACTTCTCCTCCCTGTTTCCCTGTCTTAATTCATTTTTCCAGTAATTCCTGCCGGCCGTACAGCGCAGAATCAGCCGCCGCGGCAGCTTCTGATATCGTTTCCCGAGAAAATATCCGGCATACTTGCATCCTGACTGAAACGCCAGACGGAAAACCTGAAATGGCTTCCCGTGCTTCAGAAGATATGCCGCCGTCATTTTCACCAGCCGAATGCCCTCGCCCTCCGAAGAAATACCGGCAAACACCTCCGGATGCTGCGCCTGGGAAACCGCCAGGTCAAAGTTTCGCCGGAACTGCTGCCGCCCCGTATAGTTGTGGGAATGGATGACCCGCGCCTGCGCAATGTAGGCCACCCGGTCTCCAGCCAGGATCCTCTGCCCGGCAAAGATCATGTCCTCATTAAAAACAGCCGGCGTCACAAAGCCTCCCGTTTCGATCAGGTAATCCCGCCGGTAAGCCGCGCAGACATCTGAACAGAAAAAGGTTTTTATGCCAAGCTCCGCCAGGTCGTTCCTTGATTTGATCCGGCTCTCCTCCGGATAATTGAACGCCCTCGTATAACGTTCAATGACGCCGCAGTCCTCCCGGGGAAGCTGCCGCCCGTACGCGATGCCGATGTCCGCATGCTCCGCAAAGGCGGATACAAAACTGCCGATCATCTGATCATCCGCCGGAACCGCGTCCTGCGTCATGAATACAACCAGATCCGCATCCGACAGCCCCGCTCCCATCATCCGGGTTCCGCCGTGATCGAACTCCTCCGGGCGGATACGCACGATCCTGATCTGCCCCGCATCCTCTTCCGCAGCTGCCCCGGGCGCACTCCCACTCTCTGCGGCGTGCTGGCCGGATCTCTCCGCTTCCCCGGCCGCGGTTCCACCCGCCGCACTCCCGCTCTCTGCGGCGCACAGACCGGCGCTCCGCAGCAGTTTCTCCGGGGAAACGTCCGACTCCGTATCTATCACCCATATCGTGCGCACGGGATAATCCTGCTCCCGCAGCGCCCGGATCAGCGTAACAAGCTCCTCCCCCGGCCGGTATGTGGGAAGGATCACATCCACCGTAAATGGCCTAGTAAGCATTTTTATTCACAAACCCCTTGAAGAACGTGAGGAAAAGGATCTTGAAATCCAGCCCCATCGTCCAGTTTTCTATATAATACAGATCGCAGTCGATCCGTTTCCGGATGGAAGTGTCGCCGCGGTATCCGTTCACCTGCGCCCACCCGGTCATGCCCGGGCGCACCTGGTGCTTGATCATATAGCGCGGGATCTCCTCCTTAAACTTCTCAACAAACTGGGGACGCTCCGGCCGCGGACCGACCAGGCTCATCTCGCCTTTTAAAACGTTAAAAAGCTGCGGGAGCTCGTCCACGCTTGTCTTCCGGATAAACCGGCCCACCTTCGTCACGCGCGGGTCGTCCTTCGTGGTCCAGCAGTTTTTCTCATCCTGCTCCGTCTGTTCCACCATGGAGCGGAACTTGTACATGTAAAATGAGCGGTTGTGCTGACCGATCCGCTCCTGTTTAAAGATCACCGGTCCCGGCGATGTCGTCCTGATCAGAATCGCCACGATCACCATCAGCCAGGAGAAAACGGCGATCGCGACCAGAGAACCGGCGATATCCACACAGCGCTTCAGAAACGCGTACAGTGGATTGCTCAGCGGCACATGGCGGATATGGATCACCGGAATCCCGAGAAGATCCTCCGTGTACGGCTTTGTCGGAATCACGTTATTGTAATCCGGGACAAACTTTGTGTGCACGCCGCTCTTCTCACAGACACTCACCACATGGATCAGCTTATGGTACTCCGCCAGACCCAGCGTGATCACGATCTCGTCGAGATTGTTTTCCCCGATCACTTCCGACAGGCCGGATGTCCCGGCCAAGACCTTCACCCCGCGGTAATCCGTCCCCGGCGGCGCATTGTCCGCCAGGATGCCGAGGATATGGTATCCCCATTCCGGATGAGTCAGAACGCGGTCCAGGTAAGCCTCCGCTGCCGAGCTGTAGCCAACCAGCATAATATGCTTCTGGTTAAAGCCCTGGCTCCGGTACTTTCGCAGCACAGCGCAGAGGATATTGCGGTAAAGGATTTCCAGAAAAATACAGATGAAAAAAAAGATGAACATCATTTTTCTGGAAAAATCATTCAGTTTTATCAGATAGAGCGCCAGAATAAAAATCAGCAGACCGATAATATTGGCCTGTATCACACGGCTGGCCTCCAGGCGGCGTCCCTGTACCCGCTTCGGCGTATACAGCTGAAACAGATAATACAGGAGCAGATACAGCGGCACGATAAAGAGCAGCGCCAGCAGATATTCATCCCTGAATGGTATGCCCGGCTCCGCATCCATCCACCCGCTTTCAAAACGGATATACCAGGATGCGTAGTAGGAAAAAATGACGACCATCGCATCCAGCAGAAGATGACATCTATTTAAAATACGTTGATTATCTTTTATCATAATTCACCTGTTCCGTACAGAGGAAATCTTTCAACGCTACAGATTATACAATATCTCTCCCCCTTCGACAAGCACGAGACACACAAAATTCATTAACATTTTATTAATATGATACAAGGGACAAAAGGTCAGAAATCGGATGCTCGCATCCGCATTTCT
>JAJBVI010000017.1 GCA_020859905.1 Lachnospiraceae bacterium
TATGCAGAGCTGCAATCCGTAGTATCATACCCTTTTGTCGCTCGAATCATAATATGCATATCTTGCGCAGGCTAATACGCGAATCGCAGCCTTTAAAAGTCTCGCCGCAGCCCGCTGCGGCTACGTTTTTAAAGACTGTGCTTCACGCATTATCCAGCACAATCTGTGCATATTATTTCGGGACAGTTCCTTAGAAGGAAGGGGTTTTCATGAGATTCGCGTTCTGGAAAAGGTTTTCACTGCTCTTTGACGGACTGCTGGCCTGTGTGCTGGTTCTGGTGATCGAGAGTATCTCCCGGCATTCCGTTCTTTCGGCGCTTTTGTTTTCCGTCGGTTCTCCGCTTACTTTTTTATACAATGCGCTGCTGATTTTCACGACGCTTCTGATCCTCTATTTTTTCAAACGGCGGATGTTTGTCCGCGTCATCATCGCCGCATTCTGGCTGATCCTCGGGATTATAAACGGATGCGTGCTCGCCAACCGCGTGACTCCCTTTAATTTCACCGACCTGAAGCTGGTCGGGGATCTGTTTGACATGGGCAACAGCAAGTATCTGACGACGGCTGAGGAAGCAGCGGTCATCATTGCGCTGGTCGCACTGTCTGCTTTTCTGGTGTTTTTCGCCATCCGCGGTCCGAAGTATCAGGGGAGGATCCACCGGATCCGCAGTGCGGTCTGCGTGGCGGCGCTCGTTTTTGCCCTGCCGGTGATCACGGAAACGGCGATTCAGTCAGATGTCCTGGCGGATTATTTCGGAAATCTGGCGGAGGGGTATCAGGAATATGGATTTGTCTATTCCTTTGCCGCCAGCGCCGTGGATACCGGCATGTCGGAACCGGATGATTATTCGGAGGAAACGATCGCGGCGATCGCGGATTCCGTGGAGACGGAGGAGACATCCATAGACACGGACGACCTGCCGAACATCATTGTGGTTCAGCTGGAGACGTTCATAGACCCGTATGAGCTGAATTTTCTTGCATATTCGGAGGATCCGATTCCGAATTTCCGCAGTCTCATGGAAAATTATACATCCGGATACCTGACAGTGCCGGTGGTGGGAGCCGGGACGGCCAACACAGAGTTTGAGGTGTTGACGGGGATGGGCATTCAGTTTTTCGGTCTGGGAGAATATCCGTACAAGACGGTTTTAAAGGAGACCGTATGCGAGAGTATCGCCGATGACCTGTCGCAGCTGGGCTACGGCACACATGCCATCCATAATAACGGCGGCAATTTCTACAGCCGGGCGACGGTTTTCTCACAGATGGGATTCGATACGTTCACCAGCAAGGAGCTGATGAACATCACAGAATATAATGAATACGGCACCTGGCCGACCGACGGCATCCTGGTCGGTGAGACGGAGAAAGTGCTGGATTCCACGGAAGACAAGTCGGATTTTGTCTTTACCATCACGGTGCAGAGCCACGGCAGCTATCCGACGGAGGCGGTTTTAGAGGATCCGGAGATAGAGGTGGCCGGCGGCGGGACGGAGGAGGAACAGTATCAGTGGGAGTATTATATCAATGAGCTGCACGAGGTGGACACTTTTATCGGCGATCTGATCGCGATGCTTGAGGAGCGCGATGAGAAAACGGTCGTGGTTCTCTACGGGGATCATCTGCCGACCATGGGCCTTTCGGATGAGGACATGAACAACGGCAGCATTTATCAGACGACCTACGCGACCTGGAACAACTTCGGTCTGGAGAAGGAGGATGCGGATCTGGCCGCTTACCAGCTCCTGGCCTATATCACGGATCAGCTGGATATCCATGAGGGTACCATGTTTACTTATCATCAGTCTGCCATGAAGGCGGGGGCGACGGAGGATGCCTCCTATGTGACAGACTGGGAGCTGCTCCAGTATGACCTGCTGTACGGCGAACTGTACAGCTATGGCGGGGAACAGAAATATGAGGCATCCGACCTTGTGATGGGTGTGGAGGAAGTGGTTATTGCGTCCGCCGAGATCAGCGGCGGCCGGGAGGAGCTGGTGATAAGCGGGGAGAATTTTACGCCGTCCAGCGTGGTGTATCTGAATGGCGGGGCGGTTGAGACGGAGTATATTTCCGAAAACGAACTGCGTATTTCGGTTCCGGACGGGGCGGAGGGGGAGAACACCGTCGTTGTCTGCCAGGTGGGGTCAAACAGCACTGTTTTCCGGAGCTCGAACGAGGTTTCCGTGCGGTTTTAAAAGGGTCATCCGGATGGTATACAATGAAAAAATGCCGCCGGCAGAGAGACGGAACTGACCGGGAACAGCATATCCGGGGTCAGTATATCCGAAATCAGAAAAAAAAGTGTTTCCGCAAGACAAAAGGATCCGGGAAAACGGGAAAGCCCGTGTAGTTAAACCATAGCAGTTGAAGTAGTCGGAGCAGGTGAATTCTACATGGAGGTACAATATGGATGATACATTTGATGTGGCTGCCCTGGGTGAGCTGCTGATTGATTTTACGGAAAACGGCGTGAGCCCGCAGGGGAATCCGCTGCTGGAGGCAAATCCGGGCGGCGCTCCCTGCAATGTGCTGGCGATGCTGTCCCGCCTGGGTAAGCGTACCGCTTTTATCGGCAAGATCGGGAAGGATGCTTTCGGCAGCCGGCTGCGGGAAACGGTACGGGACTGCGGGATTGACGTGCGCGGCCTTGCGGAGGATGATCAGGTTCACACGACGCTGGCATTTGTGCACACACAGCCGGACGGGGACCGGGCGTTCAGCTTTTACCGGGATCCGGGCGCGGACAGGATGCTGCGGCGGGAGGAGATTCCGGAGGATCTGATCCGCGGAGCACGGATTTTTCATTTCGGAACGCTTTCTTCCACGCATGAACCGGCGCGCGAGGCGACTCGGTATGCGCTGCGGACGGCGCGTGAGAGCGGATGCCTGATCTCTTTTGACCCGAACCTGCGGGAACCGCTGTGGGATTCCATGGAGGACGCGCGGCGGGAGATTGAGTACGGGCTGGCCGCGTGCGATATTTTAAAAATTTCGGATAATGAGGTGGAATTTCTGACCGGGACGGCGGACTACGAAAAAGGCGTGGAGAAGCTCCGCGAGAGCTTTCGGCTGCCGCTGGTTTTTGTGACTCTGGGGAAGGATGGGAGCATGGCGTTTTACAGGGAGCGGGTCGTGAGGGCGGATGCGTTTCCGCAGGCGCACACGGTCGAGACAACCGGGGCGGGGGATACCTTTGCGGCCTGTGCGCTGAACTATATACTGGAGCACGGAATGGACGGCCTGACAGATCGGCAGCTGCGCGAGCTTCTGACCTTCGCGAATGCAGGGGCTTCCCTGATCACGACGCGGAAGGGCGCACTGAAGGTGATGCCGTCCGCGGACGAGATATGGCGGCTGGTACATCGAATATTAAGTAACTAGTGTGGCGTCTCAATCATATTTTTAATTATAGCACTGCCTATGT
>JAJBVI010000170.1 GCA_020859905.1 Lachnospiraceae bacterium
GGATGGCGACATAGGCAGTGCTATAATTAAAAATATGATTGAGACGACACACTAGCGGACTGTGTCCTGTATCGTGTCAGCTGAACAGGGCAGGGCATAGGCATGATACATATCGAATATCCGTAAAAGAAAAGTGAGGTATCAGAATGAATTTTACAGAATTACTGCCGATCGGAAGCATCATACTTTTGAAAGATGCGAAAAAACGGTTGATGATCTACGGCATCGGCCAGAGAGATGAGACGAACAAAAAAGATTACGATTATGTCGGTGTGATGTATCCGGAAGGGAATATGGGTGAGGGATCCCAGTTCCTGTTCAACCACGGAGACATCGATCAGGTCTTTTTCCGCGGATTCGAGGATGAGGAGCGCAGCGCGTTTCTCAATCGGATCCAGAAGATGCTGGATGAACAGAAGGAATCTGATTCAGAACACGAGGGCTGAACCGGAGAGGATCCGATTCAGTGATAAAGGATGAACAGAATCCATGGAATTCAGAAATTGAGGCTGATGAATGAGCAGAATTGATTTAGAGCAAGCGGCGGGGATGCGGAACCCTACCGCGGAAGAAACCGGCAAAATTGCCCGCTATTACCAATTTTTATATAAAAAGCGGATTCTCCTCTGCAAGAGACTGAGCACAATTTTTATTGTGCTCGGCCTTTTGTGCCTGTTCGGTTATACGGCGGGCGGGTGGGTGTCCGTCGTGGTCGGGATTGTTTTTTTCCTGCTGGCCTTTCTGATGGTGCGCGGAAAAAATGAAGCGAAATCTCTCATATGTATATTTGAACAGGGGAGATTTCGGGTATTCTCCGGAAGTGTATACGAGATATCCCGAAACGCGGACTTCCCGGATATGCACAATGTAAAATTTCGTGCAGACGCCGGATGGGAGACGGATTCCTGGTCGGCGGTCCGCAGCCGGGATCTGAGGATCGGGACGCCGCTGCTGCTGGTGTACGTGGATCGGCAGACGGCGCGGCATGAGATCCGGCAAATGTTTACGCCGTTTATGCTGACGGAGGAGGCTCTGACAGGGACGATGATATAGCAGCAGGGTGCAAATTCTGATAATTCAGCAGACTTTACACCCCGGTTTATACGGTTACAAAATGTCAGGAGATATCCTTTTTGTCACTGAGAGTAGCTTCTTCGATCACGCGTTTGATTAATTCCAGCGCTTTTTCAGAATTCGGGAGACAACAGAATATAGATACTTATAATACAAAAAACGTGAGAATGAATAAAAAATTTATAAAATTTACAGGAGGAACATTATGAAAATCAAATTTTACAAAAAAACAGCGGCGATTGGTCTGGCCTTTATGATGGGAGCGGGGTTGACAGCCTGCGGAAGCACGGAGGATGTGTCAGAGACAGATGATGTGGAACTCTCGGCGGACAGCGGGTCTGATGCGGAGGAAACCGGAGAAACAGAATCACAGACCGGGAGTGCGTCTCTCGGCATTCCCATCGGGGCGGATCATAAGATTATCGTGGGATATACGCTGGAACAGACAGGTACATTTGAAAATGCCGACGGCATTGGCACGATGGGGAATACGCTGGTGCTGATTGGTGCGGATGAGCGGGTGACGCCGATCATGAATAACGGCAGCCAGGCGCAGACGGTGGAAGCCTGCATGTATCTGGGCAACGGATATTATGTCCTTCAGAACGACTCTTCTGATATAAATTCCTGTGCGCTGTACCGCGAGGACGGAGAGCAGCTCATCCCGTTCGAGGCAGCGGATATCTCGTGGCTGACATCTGCGGTTGACTATAACAATGACGCGGCGGATCAGCGTTATCTGAAAATCATATACTGTACCGGAGAAACGGACGATGAGGATGAGGCGTTTTTTTACCAGACGGACAGCCTGATGTCCCTGTGGCCCGATGAGGATGATCTGCTGTACGCGGGTTACGCGAAAATATATGATACAGAGCAGGAGCAGTTTGTAGAAGGAGTGGAAGTAACGAACTCTGACATCTATGCCGCTCAGGCGTGCGGCAACAGCCTGGTTATAGAAGACGAGGAAGGCGTGGCGAGGCTGTATGATGCGGATGGAAATGTTCTGCTGGAAAAAGAAGGCCTGGATGTTGTCGGATATGGATATGCAGTTTTTTATGACGGGGATTCCAGAGAAGTGTACGATGAGAACGGATACTGGCGATTTACAACAGAGGACACAATCAGTACGCTTGACAGTACGAGCGGTTATATGGAAGATTTTCTGGATGCGGGAGAAATCGTTCTGGTGGATATAGACGGGAATGAAGTCCTCTCAGGTTATGAGAGTTATCACGAGGAGCGATACGGTCTGTTTACCGTGGAAAACGATGGTACACAAATGCTGGTGAATTCTGACGGTGAGGTTCTTGCTTCCTCTGAATCAATCGTGGACATCATTTCCGGTTATTATTTTTACGGTGATTATGAAGATTATACAATCGCAGGACCGGAAGGCATTCTCCTGGAAGGGCTGGATTCAACGGATTATATGGCGGCTGTAAACGGAACATCCGCGTTCGTAATCAATGACAGGGCATTCTCCCTCGAACTGGAGGGAGATTTCTGGAAAGGGATTGTTGACGGAATGATTGCGTCGAAATCAGACGCAAGCGGATATTACGGCGTGTTTGACCTTTTCACCGGTACACAGCTGCTGGATTATACTTATGATGATATTTACAACGCGGGAGATTATCTGTATGCCGGAAAGGATAATACATGGACGATTTATAAGATCGTTCCGGTGTATGGGGAATAAGGCATTCTTGCGTGTCGAATGTATGCCGGAGAAAATTTATTACGGCAGATGGCAGATTTTTTCAAAAAAGAATCTAATAGATAATAAAGAATCGGAGAGAGTGCTATGAGACAGGATAAAAAATTGACAAAGTGTAAATATTGCGGCAATCAGATGGAAAAACACGCGGTCTGCCCTTATTGCGGAATGGTGCTGGATGTGGAGAACAGTGCGGTTCTGATTTACGGGTCTTCTCTGAAAGACAGAGTGGAAGTATCTGTGATTTTAACGGAAAGATACATAATCGTGCGCAAACAGATGAATTCCGCAGTACAGGCGGGTATGAGGCAGTTCGGACTCGTCGGTTCGCTGGTAGCGGAGGGGATTAATTCGGCAAAGGCAAAGCCGTGCGGATTTTATGATCTGCGGGAGGTGTACAGCGTGATATACCCTTATCGCGCGAAAGGAATCCGAAAAAACACGGGTATGAAATTTATCAATGTAGACAATTCGGAATTCATTCTTACATTTCAAAACAAAAAAATCGCCCGGAAAATGTGCGGCTATTTTCAGCAGATCGGTATTTGGGTGTATTATGCCGAAGATCAGCGCTTTGACAAAATTTATTGCCAGAAGATGTTTGTGAACCGTGAGACCTGTGATAAGAGAATCTGCTATTCCGCCGGAGGTTTTGTACAGAGGAGTGAGGGTGTATATATTTCCATGCCTTTGAGCGGCAGTACAGGGAACTTTACATAATATAAACAGGGTACCTGTATCCGGTTTATGACATGTGAAAAAAGTTGCGGAAGGACAGAATCAGCCGGTTTATAATCAAAAACGAAAGGAGGAAATCGCAGAAAAGTACCAGCCGGCAAAAAAACTGGACACAAATTTAATTTTAAAAACGAAGGAGGATTTCAGAATGTATGAGGAGATGGTTCAGAAATTAGAATCAATGAAGGAACTTGCGGATGAAACGGCGGAGGTGCTGGACGGAAAAGAATCTGTCGGTGAGGGCACGACTATCGACCAGCTGGATAATTATGACCCGTCCGAAACAGATTCGGATGAGGTGTATGGAGACCCGGAGAAGTCAATGGATTACTGGGAGTTCCAGGGCGACACAAACCGCTGTGCGATTTATTCCCAGATGTTTATTATAGAAGAAATGACCGGACAGGAGCTCGATATCGAAGAGATGTGCGATATCGCGGAGGAAAACGGATGGTTTACCGAGGACGGCGGGACGCCGTTGATGGATATGAACAGGCTGCTGGAGTATTACGGCGTTGACAGCGACATTGTTTTCGCAGACGATATCAGTGCTATCGAGGACTGCCTGACGGATGGCGGCAGGGTGGTGGCAGCAATCGACGCGGATGAAATCTGGTATGGAGAAAATGATGATATTTACATCCCGGGCGACGGCGCCAACCATGCGGTGGAAGTGATCGGAGTGGATACATCCGACCCGGACGCGCCGATGGTGATCCTGAATGATTCCGGCAATCCGGACGGAAGCGGCGTCATGATACCGCTGGACACGTTTATGGACGCGTGGGAGGACAGCGGCTATATGATGGTGGAGACAGTATAAAACCGATAGTTATCATGGCGGAAAGGAGTTAATTAAATGGATAAAAATATTTCGGTAAAGAGTCTCATGAAAGAGATACGAAACGGAGAATTTGTGTTGAATTGCAGGATGCCGATGAAGTATACGGCCGGATTTCCTGTTTTTGGAATGAAGAATAAAAAAGCGTGCCTGACCATTCCCTTCTCCTTTTATAAGGTGACCGGCGAGACGGACCGCACGGAGGTATATCCCATCAGATATACTGTGACAGTGCTGCTTCCGGAGGGAAAACCGGCTGCTTTTGAGGATCTGGAGACCAATCCGGCTTTTGCGGATGTGGATTTCTCAGAGAAGATCGGATATTTCCGGCATGAGAGTATCCGGAATCTCAATAAACGGGAATATGCTGCGGAGGAGGCGAAGCTGTATGGCCTGTACGATAAAATGGTCGCGGCGCTTCTGAATGGAGAGGAGGCCGGCGCGGCGGATCAGAAAGAATTTTCAGAACTTCTGGGCAGGCTGATGCCGCCGTCGCTGAAGCCCCAGTATAAGCTGCTGGATGAGAATTTTTATTCCCGTTATCTGAGCTGAGACACGGCTGCGGGACAACCGGGTTTCGCGAGAGCAGGGCAAGAGTATTTCTTTCTCTTGTCTCTGACTGTTGCTGATACAGCCGCGGGACAACCGGGTTTTGCGTAAGAACTGCGGGGAACGTATGACGTACTGGCTGTATGGGGGCGTCTTTTGAATTACGAGTGTTTTCGAAACCCTGTACAGCCAGTAAACGTAAAAAAGGAGGAGACAAACGTCATGAAAAGTGAGGGTTTATTTCAGAAAGCAACAGACCTGACCGGTGAGGAAATTCGGAAAGGGAAGGTCATCCAGAACGTGGATACTCTGCGTGCGCTGCCGGATCTGGTGGGATCTGTCCGGGTAGACAGAGAGAAGATGAAAAATTATATCCATCAGAGTATGTGCCAGGAGGGCGTGTATAATCCGGTAAATGTCGTGCTGGGAGTATTCGGTTACCGGATGGTCAGCGAGGACGGCATCACGGAGCGCATTGTTCCGACCGATGAAGACATGCTGGATGATTTTATAACCATAGATGAATTGGGTTACCGGCAGGCGGTTGAGAAAATAGCAGGCCGTATGGCAAGGGCGGAACAGGCAGAGAAAGACACACGGGATGCCTTAAACGAGCGGATTCTGAGATTGTCGGAAAACGGACAGAAGACCGCGGATGAATTAAACGAGTATAAAAATGAGCTGTTGTATCTGCGCAGATCCATGGCGGAGCAGATTCAATATATGCTGGGGCAGCTGGGCAGGGAACAGGAGGACTCGGAACCCGGCAGAAGCCTGCATGAGCTTTTAAATGTGATGAATGTTACCGCAGTCTGGGACGCTGACGGCGACAGTAAAATGTTTACGGTACTGAAGACAGAGCAGCCGGAACGGTGCAAGAATAAACCCTGCATGGTTTTTGAGGGAGAAGTCCTGCTGCAGGGGCTTCGCTTTGAGATACCGTAGCCGGATCGGATGGAGATGCGGGATATGGGAAATAAAAAAGCTTTTTTGGGGTACGATCTGGGCGACGGCGAGAGTATTACCGATATCGTTGTGATTGACACGGGACTTCCGGACCGGACGGTACATACGGATTTTTCTGATATGCCTATGCCCGACTGTGAGAAGCCGGGGGAGCCGCTGCCGACTATATTTGCTAGAGACAGGGACGGCGAAATTATATTTGCCCACAGTATCCAGAACGATCCGGAGGCTGCTGTCGATATACGGATCAATTTTAAGCGCAGGCCGACAGACCTGATTGAGAATCTGACAAAAGAAAAGAGAGAACATCTGCTGCGTCTGTTCACGGACCGGACGGAGTGGCCGGACCGGGCGGAATGCCCGGAGTGTAACACCGTAAAAATGGATGAGTTCCGGTTTTCCGCAGTCACGTTTACGAACGCGATCTTTGATGACAGGCAGTACCGTGAACGAATCCGCAGCCTGACGGACGGATGCGGCGAGATTGTATTCTGCGCGGGGCATCCCACTCGGTGGGACGATCTGGATGCCGCCATATATAAAACGATTCTTCAGACCAGTGTCCTCGGCAAAGGCACCTACGCGAATCTCCCGTCGTCCATCGTAATGGCGGCGGAATCCAGGGCGGCTTTCCTGTATGTAAAGGATCAGAAGCGGATAGACAGGCTGAAACCCGGCGAGAGCGCTCTTCTGATCGATGTGGGTTCATCTACAATTGATCTGACCGCTATGACGGCGGATTCCAGGAATCACCAGTACAACAGCGGAAACAATTACCTGGGAGCCAGGGGTGTGGATCTGATGATACGGGACTGGTACCTGGAGCAGCTGATGCGCGACAGAGAAAATCTGATTGTTTATCAGGAACTGATGGCGGCAAACCCCTCTCTGAACCAGGGATTAACGCTGCTCTGCCGCCGCGCGAAGGAGCAGGTGTGCAGTTACAAAAACGGAAAGAGCCGGATATACTTCGGTCTGTTCCGCCCGGTGCAGCTGACCGCCGCGGATCTGGGGCGGATGCTGCGGGAAGTACCTGTCGCGGATGTACTCCGCAAATACACGGATCTTCCCCCGAGAGAGGCGGAACAGATGGCGGGGAAAAGCTGGAAGTCGCTGTTTGAGGAGTTCATGCGTGCGGAGCTTCAGATGATGCAGCGTGAAAAAATAAAGATCGGCAGGGTGATTCTTACGGGAAGCGCGTCAAAAATGCCGGTTGTGGAAGAAACTGTGCGGTCCGTGTTTCAGGATCTGCCTGAGACGGCTCTGTTTTTTGACATGGATCCCTCCAGGACAATCTCTAAGGGTCTGGCGCTCGTCGGACCGTCCAATGACAAATCGCTTGCGTTTCAGCTGGATGTGTCGCAGGTACTCCGGGAGGAGGTGCCTGAGATTGTCCGCAGGAATCTCCCGCGGCTGTTTGAGGAGCTGAGCCGATTTGTCGGAGAAACCATAGAACCCATTGTCATAGCGGAGGCGGAAAAATGGCGGACCGGTGCATACCGCACGTTCGGCGATATGAATACGGCGATTGAGGCGGAGCTGGCGCCGCAGCGGCTGGAACCAAGGCTCAGGGATAAAATCGAGAACCTGTTCGGCGACTGGTGTGTGAACGTGATTGGGAAAGATATCGCCCTCAGCCTGAAAAAGATCTGCGAGAAAAACGGCGTGTCGGAATTCTCCGTTGACAATCTCAATTTTATGGCTGCGGGGAACAGCCTGATCCGGAAAAGCTCTGAGATCATCATGGGTTCCGCGACAAAAACCGCGATGAATGAGATGACGGTTTCGATCTGCAACAGGATCATTGCCATGATTGTCCTCCTGCTGCTGGTGGTGCCGGGAGCTAACGCGGTAGCGCTCATAGGCGGAGGAGGCGCCCTGCTCTGGAACGCGCTCAGGAACAGGGAAGAGGGCGCGGATAACCGGGTGGCGGAGTTTATGATGGACAAAAACATACCGAATCCCATGCGGAGGGTGATCAGCATGGATACCATCAGGCAGAAGGTCAGGGACGCGGATATAAAAGGATGCTGTAAAAGCGCGTTTACGGCGGACAGCAGCCGGGAGTCAATTTTGTCCGCCGTGCTGGATTCACTCGGCGGGCAGGTGCAGGCAAAGATGGATGAGATTAAATATGTGATTGAGAGCGCGTAGGAGGTTCTGAATGGCGGCAGAAAATTATAAGCAGAAAGTAACAGATCTTGTCGGAGATGAAACCAGGAAAGGAACTGTGATCCGGAATCTTGACGCCATGCGCCTGATTCCGTCTCTTCTGGAAACGGTTCATGTCAGCCGGGAATCCATGAAGGCGGAGATGAACCAGCGACTGGACGGGTTTCAGGCGGATGACCGGGCAGAGATCCCGGACAGAGGCCGGCGCGGCCGGCATGGCAGGCATGATTCCGGGATTCGGGCGGATGACCGGGCAGAGGCGGTTTTGAACGCGATCGGTTTCCGGATAAAGCAGGATGAAAGGAAAATCTGGCGCGTGGTGTCCGCGAAAGACAAGACGCAGGAGAGGCTTGACAGTTTTCTGGTTGTGGACGAGGATGCTTTCCGTGAAAACCTGGGACAGATTGCCGACTGCCTGTCCCGTACCGAGCAGAGGGAGACAGAATACCGCAAAAGCATGGAAGAACGCGTATTAAAAATGTCGGAGCAGAAGGAGGAAAGTACTGATTCTTACGCGGAATGCAGGGATGAGCTTGCGTTTCTGCGCAGGGCGGCCGCGGAACAGATTCAGTACATACTGATGCGGGCGGGCCGGGAGACCGCGGCAAGCGGGAACACGGCAAGCGGAAATGCGGCAAGCGGAAATGCGGACAGCGGGAACGCGGCAAGCGGGAATGCAGACAGCGAAATCGTGCAGGGGCTGTATGACCTGCTGGAGGTACTGGATATAGAGGCGGTATGGGAAGCGGAGGATGAGAGCGGCATGTTTACGGTGCTGAAACAGGTACAGGCCGGGGAGTGCAGGAATAAGCCCTGTATGATGCATGCGGGAGAGATCCTGGTAAAAGGACTGCGTTTCGATACAATGGACACAGGGATGTAGGGGACTATTTTTCCCGTAACTGTGAAGGTATGGAATAGTTACGATGTAAACGGGAGGAGAGAGTATGGCAGGAACAAAAGCGTATATCGGATATGATCTGGGCGACGGGGAGACGATCACCGACATTGTCGTCACGGATGTAGATATACAGAATCAGATGGTGCGGACGGAATTTATGGATATGCCGATGCCGGACAGCAATGTACCGGGGAGAGCCTTACCTACGATATTTGCTCGGGATGAGGCGGGCAGGATCATTTTTTATAACAGTATCCTGGTCAGTTCGGAGGAGACCCGGGATATCCGGATCAATTTCAAACGCAGGCCGACGGATCTGATTGAAGGGCTGGATGAAAACACGAGACTGAAGCTTCTCCGGATTTTTTCAGACGCAAAACAGTGGCCGGACGCGTCCGTATGCCCGGAATGCAGCACCGAAAAAATGAATGAGCTGCGCTACTGCGTCGTGACATTCACAAACGCGATTTTCAGCGAGGAATCCTATCGACAGCGCATCCGGGGTGCTGTGTCCGGCTGCAAAGAGATTGTATTCTGTGTCGGTCATCCGACACGGTGGGATGATCTGGACGCGGCCATATATAAGACGATCCTGCAGACAAGCATTCTGGGCGAGGGCAGCTATGAAGGCCTGCCGTCCACCCTCGTTCTGTCGGAGGAATCCAGGGCTGCTTTTCTGTATGTGAGGGATCAGGGAAAGAATGACAGGCTGGCGAAGGGAAGCAGCGCGCTTCTGATCGACGTCGGTTCCTCGACCATCGATATCACCGCCATGTCGCCTGAGTCCCGGAACCACCAGTACAACAGCGGAAACAACTATCTGGGAGCCAGAGGAATTGACCTGATCATACGGGACTGGTATCTGGATCAGCTCTTAAAGGACAGGGAAAATCTGGCGGTATATCAGGAGCTTGTATGCGCGAATCCGACGCTGGATAAGACGCTGACCATGTTCTGCCGCGGCGCGAAGGAACAGATTTACAGCTATAAGACCGGAAAAGCGAACATCTTTTTCGGAAATTTCCGACCGCTGCGGCTGGATAAAGAAACCCTGGATCAGATGCTCTGCACGGTGCCGGTGGCCGACGTGCTCCGGAAGAACATGGATCTGCCCGCGGCGGTGGCGGAGCAGATGGGACAGAAGAGCTGGAAGGATCTGTTTCTGGATTTTATGTCGGAGCAGAGACAGGCTATGCGGGACGAGGGCATACAGGTCGGAAGGATTATCCTGACCGGCAGCGCGTCTAAAATGCCGGTTGTATCGGAGGTGATCAAATCCGTATTTACGGATCTCCCGGAATCGGCGCTGTTCTTTGACATGGATCCGTCCCGCACGATCTCCAAGGGTCTGGCTCTGGTAGGACCGTCCAACGACAAGTCCGTATCCTTCCAGCTGGATGTGGCGCATGTGCTTCAGGAGGAGGTGCCGGAGATCGTCCGCAGAAATCTGAACAGCCTCGCGTCTGAACTGAGTTCCTGGCTCGGCGGGGAGATGGAGGAGATGGTATTTAAGCACGTAAAAAAATGGCAGGCGGGGGACTATGCAACCTTTAACGATATGACGCTGGCCATAGAGCGCGCCTGCAGCCCGGAACAGATAGAAAGCATGATGGGAGACCGGATGGAACAGATTCTTCTGTCCTGGTGCGGCGAGGTAATCGGGAAAGATGTGGCGGTAAGCCTGAAGAAGATCTGTGATAAAAACGGTGTAACCGAGTTTGCCATCGAGGATCTCAATACGGCGGCCGTGAGAGACAGCTTGCTGGTCAGAAGCGCGGATATCGTGATGAGTCCGGCCATCCGGAAGGGCTTAAATAAGGTTGTGAACAAGATATGCAACAGAGTGATTATCATCCTGATTGTGGTTCTGTGTTGGGTGCCGGTGATCAGCTGGGCGATGCTGTTCGGCGGAGCGGGCACGATGATCTGGAACGCATTTAAAAATAATGAAGAGGGTTCCGAGGCTCAGCTGGTTACTTTTGTCAAGGACAAGGAGATCCCCAAACCCCTCCGGAAGCTCTGCCAGGAGAATGTGATCAAAAGAGAGATCAAAAAAGCAGATATTCCGGGAAATTATAAGGAAGCTTTTCTGGAAGAGCGCAGTCAGGAAGCGCTGACATCCGACATAGTGACTTCCTTCAGTGTACAGGTACAGAAAAAAATGGATGACATCAAATATGTGATCGAGAGCAGGTAGGAGGCGCGGTATGGAACTGGAATTCTGGTATGATCCGACGATGCCGGAGACAATGCTGAAACTGGAAGGGAACTGGATGGAGAGAAACGATATCTACGGGTTTCTGTACATGGTCCAGTCCCTTCCGCTGCAGAACTGGCTGTATCCGGCGGGATCCTGGCCTGGGATACAGGCGCATCTGGAGAGTCTCTCCCGGGGAGGGGGCACAAGGCTGACTTTTTTCGGGAGAAAAGCGGATTACGATGACCTGAAGCATGCGCTGTCCGGCATGAGGGATCTGACATTGACTTTTGAGCCGTGGAATACGGAAGATATATGCAGGGAACGTCTCAGCGAAATGAAGAATCTGCTCCGAAAGCTGAACCTGAAGGATTCTCCCTTTCCGGAGCTTGTTGAAATTGCCGCAGGGCTGGCAGATGAGGCTTCCGTGTCGGCGGATGCTGCCTTCGTGTCGGCGGATGAGGCTTCTGTATCGGCGGATGCTGCCTCCGTGTCGGCAGATGAGGCTTCCGTGTCGGCGGATGCTGCCTCCGGACCGGTGGATGAGGCCTCTGAACCGGCGGATGGGGTCTGCGGGTCGACAGATGCTCTCTCCGGGCTGCCGGATGACGTCTCCGGATTTCCGGATGAAGAGGGGGATCCGTGGCTGCGGACGATCCGGAATGAAGAGGAGTTTCGTCTGGCCTGCCGGACTGGCTTTGACTGCTGCCGGGTAGAGGAGGAGTTTCTGGATTCCTTTGAGAAGCTGGAGGTTCTGAAAAAACTGACGGCTTCCCTGAAAAGACCGGCGGACAGCATTGTATGCGTATTTGAGACAGAGAAAAAAAAACGGCAGTTTGCTGACTATGCGGCCATGTTCGGGGACTGTGATTACCGGTTTGTACTGCGGACAGATGCCGGCTGGGAGGACAGCCTGAGATATAAATACGGGGATCCGATCCGGCTGCGCCGCTGTCTGCACCGATACCTGGAAATCCTGTCCTGTCTGAAAAAAGTATTTGAAACGAAACCGTTCCTGGAGCAGACGAAGCATTCGATTGAGATCCGTTACGGCCGGAATCTGGACGCATTCACCGATGATCCGGACTGGGAGAGCTGCAGGAGTAAGCTGGACTGGCTTACGAGAAAAAAGGTTTACCTAGAGGATTATGAGCGAGTCGCGGAAACGCGGATGACGGAAAACGTCCGGCTGAAGTATAAGGAGATGGAAATATGAACAGCGGGAACCAATTGCTTAAGGAGAAAAATGAAACTTTGCTGTCTCTCGCGGAACAGGTTATTCATCAGACGCATTATGATCTGATGGAATCCATGGAGACGAGACCGATGAGCGACGAGGAGTCGGGCATTGATCCGGGCAATGTGCTCTGCCTGTTCCGTGTCCCGGAGCTGGTTTACAGCAGGGAGGATGACCTGCATCAGCGCCTTACGACCATTCTGAACGCGCTTTACACCTGCGGGGCCTCCTGCCTGATGCTTCTGCAGTGCAGGGAGGGCAGGTCAGAGCTTTACCTGGGCGCTATCAATAAACAGAAGTATGAGAACATATATTACCGCGATACGATACGGGATGTACTGCGCACCGGTATCGAGGGAAATCTTCCGGGCACGGAGCTGGAGGAAGTGGTGCGCCGCGCGGACATCGATGAGAAGATCCGGGAATGTCTCGACGGAGGATTTGACGGGCAGTGTATTACCTCCGTTTCCTGCATGGGAGGCGAGCGGAAATCCGGCGGAAAAGGGTTTTCCCAAGGTCTGGAGAATCTGCTCGGCGCAGTAGGACAGAAAAATTTTACACTAATGATTCTCGCGGATCCGGTGACCCGGGATCAGGTTGAGGGCGTCCGCCTGGGGTATGAGCAGCTGGACAGCCAGCTCTCTGCCATGGATTCGATTTCCCTGTCTTATCAGAAGGGGAGCAGCTATTCCGACACGGAATCTACATCCCGCAGTATCGGTGAGAGTCTGGGTCACAGTATCTCCCTGACGCAGAGCCATTCGGAATCCACGGGCTGGAGCAAAGGCGGCAGCCAGTCCAAACCGAGTGCTGCGAACAAGGCGGGCGGTCTGTTGGCAGTAGGCGCCGGCGTTGGGCTGACTGCTGCAACAGCTGCAACGGGAGGCATGAGCGGTTTTTTTGCCATGAATGCAGTCACTTCTCTGACACAGCTGTTTTTCCCCCAGAGCAGCATGAACAACTCGCAGACCGGCGGTACCCAGGACGGGACATCCAGAGGCACGTCGGATACGGATACGACGAGCGTCACATTTCAGGACGGAAAGAGCGTCACTGTGACTTCGAACACGGGAAACTCTCTCCAGATGAATCTGCGCGACCGGCATGTGCAGGATCTGTGCCAGAAGCTGGACTGGTATCTGAAATGGCTGGATCGCTGCGAAAACCAGGGTATGTTTAACTGTTCCGCCTATGTGATCTCCGCTAATGCAAGTATCAATATGCTGGTGGCGAGCCAGTATCAGGCCATGGTGCAGGGGGACGCGGAGGTTGGGCTTCCGGCTTCACTCAATACCTGGACCAGGGAGAACGGCGTGGAGGAGGTCAGGGATTATCTGATGCATCTGATGCATCCCGCGCTTCGGCAGAAAAATGTGGAGAATTCATTTACTCCCGCGATGATGATCAGCTCAGGGGAGCTTTCATGCCAGCTGGCGCTGCCCCGTAAATCCGTCGTGGGCATCAGCGTGATGGAGTATGCGTCCTTCGGTCAGGAGGTAGTGCGAAAGTCTCCGATTGCCTCCGGGGATGTGGCGAGGATCGGAGTTATCTCTCATATGGGGAAGCAGCGCCCACAGCAGCCGGTCTTTCTTGACGTCCAGAGTCTGGCCGCGCATACCTTTGTGGCTGGAACCAACGGTTCCGGCAAATCCAATATGATCTTCCGGCTTCTGGAAGAGCTGATGCGCCATGAGGTTCCGTTTATGGTGATTGAGCCGGCAAAGGGCGAATACAAAAATATTTTCGGGAGGGATCATGTCCGTGTCTATGGGACGAACCGGAGAAAAAGCGCCATTCTCCGGCTGAATCCGTTCTGGTTTAACGAGGATGTCGATGTGCGGGAGCATATCGACAAGCTGATCGAGGTCTTTAACGCGAGCTGGCCCATGTACGCGGCCATGCCGGCAGTTCTGAAAGCGGCCATTGAGAATGCCTACCGGGAGTGCGGCTGGGATCTGAGCCGTTCTGTCTGCAGGGGCGGATACCGGATTTTCCCCACGGTAAAGGATCTGCTGGGGGAGTTCGGGAAAAAGATGGCCGGAACAGCTTTTTCCGCGGAGGTGCGCGGCAATTACGAGGGCGCTTTAAGTACCAGGCTGGAGTCTCTGTGCAATGGCATATACAAGGATATCTTCGGCGGGGCGAATCTGTCGGACGAGGAACTGTTTGATCAGAATGTCATCGTAGATCTGAGCCGCGTCGGTTCTTCGGAGACGAAGGCAATGATCATGGGAATGCTGCTCATCCGGCTCCAGGAATACCGCATGAAACATGAGGCGATGAATCTGCCGCCGCAGCATGTGACCGTCCTGGAGGAGGCGCATAATCTGCTACGCAGAACCTCCGCGGCACAGTCGGAGGACGGATCGAATCTGCTCGGGAAATCCGTCGAAATGATTTCCAATTCCATAGCGGAAATGCGTTCTTACGGGGAAGGCTTTATCATAGCGGATCAGTCGCCGGGTCTGCTGGATATGTCAGTCATGAGAAATACCAACACAAAGATCATCCTGCGCCTGCCGGAAGCGGGAGACCGCGAGATGGTTGGCAATACCATGGGTCTGACAGACAAACAGATCTATGAGATCTCGCGTCTGAAAACCGGCGTATGCGCGATTTATCAGAAGGACTGGCTGGAAGCGGTGCTCTGTCAGATCGACCGGGCGGCCCATGCCGAACAGACCTATCAGTATAAACCGGAGCCTGACGAAGAACAGAGGCGCTGCGTGCAGATCGTACGGAGGCTGCTGGAGCCTGAGGCCGCAGCAGTTTTCGGAGACGGATTGTCTGAGCCAGATAGCACATTCAAATCAGGAGGCGGGCTGTCGGATCCTGAACTGATCTCTATGATTCTGGATGCCGGTCTGAACGGCGTTCAGAAACGGAAAATTATTTTCGCGTTAAAGGAGAAGCGGGCGGGATGGGATTTGCGCTGTGAGATCATCCATGAACTACTGCCTCTGTTTATGGAGCTTCCGTCTCTCCGGACGGCAGAGGACGCCGGGCGGTGGAAAAGCGAACTGATCGAATACCTGCGTGAGGATTACCCGCTGGAGGATCCCTATGCCGAACTCGCCTTTCAGGCAAAGCTGCAGGCGCTCGCGAAGGAATCCCCCGCATGGGAAAACGCTGCGGAATGGTTTCGGAAAGACACCGACGAGGAAACGGCTCTGAAAGAAGCCAGAGGAGCCGCTTTTGCCCTGCTGTGTCCGCTCAGCGGAATCCCCGGAGAAGCACCGGAGGACAAAATCCCGGAATACCGGAAGACCTTAAGCAGATCCGGGTGGTGCGACCAGATACTGGAACAGGAGCTGGACGCGTATCAGAAGGGGAAGGAACCGCGGCAGCCGGGCGATCCTCTGGAACCGTATGCATCCGTCATATGGAATCTCCTGGGCGGGGAGAAGCTGTGGAATGAAGTATATCCGTATATGCGCGTGATGGATTATGCTGCCTGGGATATGCGGATGCGCCCGGCTCTGGAGAAAAAAATAACCTGCGGCCGCGATACGCAGACCTCCGTGATGAGTCTGTTTCTGCAGTATAAGGCCAAAACAGACGGAGTGCGGAAATTCTTTACACCCTGGCTGAATCAGGCAAAAAAGAAGCAGGACGAACGGGACGGGAAATAAGTTGCAGAGGGTTCATCCGCATCGGATTATAATACAGACAGAAACAATAAAAACCTATTTATAAACAGAAAGGAAAAAAATTATGGCAGCTGTAGGAGTTATTGTATGGATTTTATGTTTAATCGGAAATTATTATCTGGCGAAAAAAAAGAACCGCAATGTTGTGACATGGGTTGTGCTGAGTATCTTTTTTTCCTGGATCGTATTGATTGTCAATCTGTGCATGAAGCCGAATGATTAAAAAAGAATCCGGCGGATTCTCGTACATATGCGGATAAGAGTTTTTATTGAGCGGAGGAGGCAAAACGCAATGCGAAAAAAATTCGTTTTATCCGGCAGGAAGAAAATCAGGCAAAAAAAAAGTAAACCGGGTGCAGTTCATTCTGCCGCGGCAGAGGCGTTCCCTTTGCCGCAGCAGGAAGAAGCGCAGAAGGCAGAAGCACAGCGGAAGGAAGCGCGGAATGCAGAAGCACAGCGGGAAGAACCACAGCAGGAAGAGCCATACCTGACGGAGACCGTTGTATTTGGAGGGTATGATTCCACGGTTTGTTTTGTGGATGAGAGCCGGGGTATCCGGAAGAAGCTGGTGGATTCTGAGGGAAGAATACAGCATTTTCCAGGTATCGTGCGGGAGGATCACTGGGTGAAGGAGGTCTCCCCCAATGCCCTGAAGCCGCGGATCTGCTTTCGCACCAGTTTTGAAAGACGGGCGGACGGCTGGATCATGCTCTGGCAGATCCAGCCTGACGGCCGCTACTGGGCAGATGACGACGGATTTGGCATGGAAAATGACTACGAGGTGACGCTCTATACTTATGTAAATATGAATGGAAATTTTACGGAGCCGTTTCGGATTTATCAGGTCGGAGATCAGGAATTTACTCTGGACAGGTATGAGGCCGCACTCACGCTTCGCTATCCTAAATATCTCGCAGAGCTGAAGGAAGGTACCCTGGATACGTCAGGCGTTTACCAGAACCCGTTAGATCTGTTGTTCCCTTATATATTTCAGCCCCGTCCTTATGGCGGCCGCCGGGCGTACTACAACCTTCAGGACAGAGAAGAAGCCGCCTCTTACATCAATCATCCGGTTCTGTTCCAAAACCTTTTGGAGGCATCGCAAATCCTGTCGGAGACAGACAAAAGCCGCTGTGAGAGGATGGGTCTCTCCGGGAACCGCCGCATCCGATCTTCCATGACGCTGTTCTGGCTGCTTACCGGGGAACCTGTGTTCAGGGATGTTCTGGACAGGCTGTTTGACGGGCAGACAGATGAAAATACCGCAAAACTGTTACAAACATTGACGCGGTTCAGTCAACAGAGGGCTTGATATGCAAGGTGGCTTTGTGGTAAGATACCAGAAAAACAGGCTTTTTGTATCCTGATGTGAGATTGGAGGCAAGCTGTGTGGAAAAGCTGAGGATGCCGATTGGCGTTGACGACTTTGGAAAGCTGCGCACAAATAATTTTTATTACGTAGATAAGTCCGGCATGATAAAAGAACTTCTGTATAATTGGGGAGAAGTGAACCTTTTCACACGTCCGCGTCGCTTTGGCAAAAGCATAAACATGAGCATGCTCAAATACTTCTTTGAGATTGGTACAGACAAGAGCCTGTTTGACGGTCTGGCGATTTCAAAGGAAACTGAACTGTGCGACAAATACATGGGGCAGTACCCCGTGATTTCGATTACACTGAAACAGGTGACGGGAAAAACTTATGCTGCTGCTGAAAAAAATCTATGGCGGCAAATAAGAAGAGCAGCCAGGAAATTCCCCGCCCTTTTAAAGAGCGAGAGACTTGATGATGAGGACAAAAGTGACTTAAATGAGCTGCGGTCTGCGGAAGGAATGGCGGAAGACAGCCTGGCAGTACTATCTGATCTTTTGTATAAACACTATGGCAAAAAAGTCATTATACTGATAGATGAATACGATGCGCCGCTCCAGAAAGCATATGAGAATAACTACTATGATGATATGGTTGGGCTCATCCGCCAGATTTTCGGCTATGCTTTAAAGACAAATGATTCATTGTTCTTCAGCGTGCTGACAGGATGCATGCGGATATCAAAGGAGAGCATCTTCTCTGATCTCAATAACTCCAGGATTCACTCCATCAGCGATGAACGCTTCGATGAATGGTTCGGATTCACAGATGCGGAAACCGTTCGGATGCTGAATTACCTCGGGCTGGAAGAGCACTATGAAGCCACGAAGGAATGGTATGACGGTTATCGGTTTGGCGACCAGGATGTGTATTGTCCCTGGGATGTTATAAACTGGTGCGACCAGCTTCTGAACACATCGAACCGTATCCCGCAGAATTTCTGGGTAAACTCCGGCGCAACGGATATTATCCGTCAGTTCGCTGAACAGTCTGACAGTATCACCCGCGACCAGATTGGTGCTTTGATAGAAGGCCGGACTGTACGTATGAATCTGGTACAGGATTTGACTTACAGAGACATGATGGATCAGCCGGAGAATATATGGAGCATTCTTTATACAACAGGATATCTGACACATCGGACACGTTATGAGGATGGGGGCTGCGACCTGTGTATACCGAACCGTGAAGTAAAGAACATTTTTATAACAAAAATCAATGCCTGGTTTACCGCAAAGGTTCTCGATGATGAGGACGGGATGAAGGAATTCTTTGCAGATTTCACGTCAGGAGACGCAGAGGCTCTGGAGGACTGCCTGAACTACCACCTTGGTGAATCCGTCAGTTATCTGGACGGCGGTAATTACGAGGACAGGGAAACCTTCTATCATGGTCTGCTCCTTGGAATGCTCAGAACCAGAAAAGGCTGGGAAATCAAATCCGAGCGTGAGGCAGGCAATGGCAGGGCGGACATCACAGCGTTTAATCTGCGTAAGAAAGACGCATACATTATTGAGGTTAAGTATTCTAAAAGCGACAGGGATTTAAATGCGGATGCACAGGAAGCGCTTGGTCAGATTAACAGGCTGCGGTACGATCAGTACTTCAGCCAACGGTTACCGAAGAGTATCAGGCATTACGGAATCGCGTTCTGTTTAAAGCAGTGCAGGGTTTTGACGGAGTAAAAACAACTCATTTTTATCGTTGTAAATCGCGATTTTGTATGTTAGTATCAGATTTACAGATAAAGACAATTGTTCCGTACGAAGGGAGTGATGATACATGGCGATGATCCCTCTGCCCTATGGCATTGACCTTTTTGAACAGGTACGCAAAGACCACTGCTACTATGTCGACAAGACGCATCTCATCAGCGAAATGATGAGCGTTCCTTTTAAAGTGAATCTGATTACGCGTCCGCGGCGGTTTGGCAAGACGCTGGCGATGAGCATGCTCGCCAGCTTTTTTGATATCCATAAAGACAGCGGTGAGTTTTTCGAAGGGCTGGAGATTTCAAAAAACAGGGAACTCTGCGCACAGTGGATGAACCAGTGGCCTGTGCTTTTTGTGACGCTGAAGGATGTGAGCGGACAGGATTTTCAGGATGCGTATGGGATGCTCCGGCAGCTGATATCAAAGCTTTGCAAAGAACACTCTTATCTGAAAACAAGTGACCGGGTGGATGCTGAGGATAAAGTAGTTTTCAATAAACTATACGTGCGCGAAGGCGAGCCTGATGAAGTGAAGAATGCATTTGACCTGTTTTTGCGTATGATGCGTGCGCATTATGGGAAAGAAGTGATCCTGCTGATAGATGAATACGACGTCCCCCTCGCGAAAGCGAGCGACAATGGCTACTATGACGAGATGCTGAATGTCATCCGGGTGCTGCTCGGAATGTCCTGGAAATCCAATCCGAACCTGAAGTTCGCTGTGGTAACGGGATGTCTGAGGGTAGCTAAGGAGAGTATCTTTACCGGAGCGAACAACTTTGTTTCCAACTCCATATCGGATGTCAGGTATCAGGATTGCTTCGGTTTTACAGAGGCGGAAGTCGCCCGGATACTCGCGGACGGGGATCTGTCAGAGGCATTGCCGGAGATGAAACGGTGGTACGATGGCTATCGCTTCGGGAAAATGGAGATCTACTGCCCGTGGGACGTGCTGCTCCATGTACTGGCGCTGAGCCAGGATAAAAAGGCGAAGCCGGGCAACTACTGGCTGGATACAAGCCACAACAACATCATCCGGCGTTTTATCGACCTGCCGGATATATTCGTAAACGATAAATTTGAAATCCTGCTCGCCGGTGGAGTGATCCAGGAGCGGATTCGTGAGGATCTGACCTATGACATCGCTCACTCCTCTGAAGATAACCTCTGGAGCATCCTCTACCTGACCGGTTATCTGACACAGGTGCTTCCGGAGGAGCTCCCCGGGGAGATGACACCGCAGGAGGGGAAAACGTCCCTGCGCATTCCGAATGAAGAGGTAAAGTCTGTGTTTAAGGATACGGTTCAATCATGGTTCGAGGCTTCCGTCAAAGCCGGGGATCGCAGCGGACTTTTCAATGAGTGGTGGAACGGGGAAGATGAGAAGCTGACGGAAGATGTCTCAGACATTCTCTTTAACACCATCAGCTACTATGATTATAAAGAGGATTTTTATCACGCGTTTGTCGCGGGCATGTTCTCCGGTGCGGGCTATGAGGTGAAATCAAACTCCGAGCAGGGGAAAGGGCGCGCGGATATTGTGATCAAAGAACGCCGCCGCAGGCGCGCCATCGTCATTGAAGCAAAATGGCCGGGCAAAAGGAAGGACGCCACATTAGAGAGCGAATGCCGGGAGGCGCTCGACCAGATCGAGCGGATGCAGTACGCGAGGAACCTGCGAATCGAAGGATACCGGACGATACTCTGCTATGGCGCCGCGTTCCTTGGAAAGGACTGCCTGATCCGGCGGGCCGAATAAAAATAAGAGCCTCCATAATGGCTCTTTTTTTATGTTTAATTTAATTTTGCGATTTCTCCCCAATCTTCCTGATCGGTTGCATCACCAAAAGCATCCGCCACTTCCTGTTCCGTAAAACCAACATACGGCGCCAGTGTATCAGGAGCGGCCATGGTAAACTCGTGGAAGTCCGTCAGTGCCGACTCGGTTCCATATTTTTTAATTGGAAGAATACCAGTCATGTAGGCAGCTGCTATCGTTTCATCCGTCGCGGTTCCACCCTTAAAAAGTCCTCTCTGATAAACAAAGGGTATGCTTCTCTAAGTTCTTCAATCACTTTCGCCTGAATATCAGTGACAACCGTCTTTACAGATATTGCTGTTGAAATAAATCTGGTAATATCCAGATAAATCACATCATATTTATTAAGATACTTATCAAACGTATCCTTCCCCGTATGCACATATTCCCTTTTCCACCAAATTCCTGTTCCTTTGACAACAGCCGGCAGTTTTATCTGCCATCTGTCACAAAAACAGGT
>JAJBVI010000198.1 GCA_020859905.1 Lachnospiraceae bacterium
AAAATAATCTGTTCTGCAGAATCGGAATAACTTTCTTATATATGCGTGATGACTATATGCGAAATCTGAATTAGCATATTATGGAAGATGATGGTATTATAAAAACATCTATATAATACAGTCTGTTCGCAGATCTGACATGGATTTTAGGAACTGTTCAGAAATAACTTTTCAGATTGTGCCGGATAATGTGTAAAGTTATTTTTGAACAGGTTCTTACATAAGTACAGACAGACGAATCAGACAGCAGGGAATGGGACTTATGAAACGAGATTACAACAGGATGCAGAAGGAGGCGCTTGACAACCGCATCCGGATGAAGATGAACGAGGGAAACGGCAGCCTGTATTCCGAGAAGGAGAAGCAGCGTTTTTCCATGACGGATCAGGGGAGGCGGTGCCTGATGCTCTGCATTTTTATGGTGGCGGCGCTGATCCTGTCGATTCTGCTGGTGGCAAATGTGCTGGCGCAGGATTATTCGATCGCTTTTACGGCACAGTATGCGATCCGGCGCGTGAAGGACGTGGTGGATCTGTTATCAGGCAATTTTGTCGGATCCGCGATCGATCGGTTTATGTATCAGTTTTTTTCCGCAGTCCTGGCGGGCATTGCTCTTTCCGTGGCCGGCGCGTGTTTCCAGGGAGTATTCCAGAACCCGATGGCGTCTCCGACAATGCTCGGCATCCAGTCGGGCGGCACGCTGGGCGGCACGGTTTATGTGATGTTTTTCTATACACCGATGCTTTCCACGGTTCTGGCGGCGGGTTCCCCGGACGCGTTCCAGATGTATCTGGTTGAGTATCAGGCGATGACGCTGTTTCAGAAGTTCGGTCAGTATTTCTTCACGCTGGGCGGATGTGTCGCCGTGGTGTTTATCGTCCTGCTGATGGCGAAGATTGCCGGGCACGGCAGGATCTCGACGGTTCCGCTGATGGTGGGCGGCACGATCTTCAGCAGCTGTGTAGCGAATATCGTGAACCTGCTCCAGTATTATCTGTCGGTGACGGAAGCGGATTCATCCATCACGGAGACGGTACAGTCGCTGCAGACGGGTACCTTTGAACCGATTACGCAGTCATTTATGATGTTATCGTTTCTGGTGACTGCCATGGTGCCGCTGATTTTTGCTATGGCGGGAACGCATAAGCTGAATGTATTCACGTTCGGTGAGGAAGAGGCCCGCGCTATGGGTATTTCTGTACGTAATACCCGCATTTATTATGTGATCATCAGCACCCTGCTCACGGCATCGGTGATTGCCTTTGCCGGAAATATTAATTTCCTCGGTCTGATCGTCCCGCATCTCGCGCGGATGATCGTGGGGAATGATTTCAAATATCTGGTTCCCGCATCCGCTTTCCTTGGCGGGATCTTCATGCTCGCGGCCTGGGATGTATGCTATATGATCAATTTTGCCGTGAATACGGGCATGATCGTCAGCATGGCAGGCAGCGCGATCTTCATGGTGTTTATGATTCGATACAGGAGGCAGGGACATGCAGACTGGGCTTGATGAGATGCGCCAGAGAAACGGGGCCGGGCTTGATGAGATACGCCGGAGAACCGGCGATGACAGCAAAAAGATGCGCAGGCGTTTTCTCGCGCTGGGACTGGCTCTGCTGATCCTGTTCTGCGCGTTTGTATGCACCAGGACGACGGCGATCGGTTTTGTGTCGCCGATCCAGGCGGTGAGCAACCTGGTCACCGCGCTGCAGCTGCAGTTCGCGAAATGGTTTAACCTCCCGATGTATCTGGATCGCAGGAGTATCATCTCCGGGCAGGAGTATTATCTGGAGACACTGGGGCGTTTTGAGGGAGCGGTTCTTGTGGTAGCGCTGGGCGCTTCCCTTTCAGTCGGCGGCGCGGTTTTCCAGGTGGCGTTCCGCAACCCGATCGCCACGCCGTCGATCCTCGGCACTTCCGGCAGTATGCGGATTGTGAATATGCTGCTTGTGATCCAGTTCGGCACGGCGGCTGCGAATATGACGGCATATCGGGTTGCATACGGATATATTTCGACATTGATTGTCCTGGGGCTGATGATGCTCGGGGCGAAGCTGATGTCGAAGCAGCGCAGTTCCCGGGCAGATATCCTGCTGATCGGCACGTTCGGCACCCGTATCCTGACGCAGATCGTCAACTATGTGCAGAATTATGTGTTGTCGGACGACGATTATCTGGTGCTGCAGGAGCTGAATCTCTACGGATCCGGTACCGGCACGACGGACGGCATGGCGATCGCGCTGATTGTGATCGCTGCCGCGCTTTTTCCGCTGTATCTGACGCGGATGTCCATGAACACGCTGAGCTTTGACGACGCGGACGCCCGCAGCCTGGGCATCCGTACCACATTCCTTCGCGGCGTCGCCGTGGTGTGCAGCGTGCTGTTGTCCACTTCCACGCTGGTTTACGCCGGGGATGTGGGTATGCTGGCGATGATGATCCCCCTGATCTGCAGGTATGTGTTCGGGTCGGACACGAGGAAGCTTCTGCCGGCCTGCGCCATGAGCGGCGCACTGCTCATGCTGGTCTGCCGGGTTATTATATCGTTGTTTGCGTTTAATTTTTACCTCAGCTACATTTCGATCGGGACGATTGTGGAACTGGTCGCAACGCCGCTGATGATTGTTGTCATATTCAGGAACAGGAGAGGATGGGAATGATACGTGTTTCTCCGACCAGACAATTGATCGGGTATATTGTCGTGCTGGCACTCTGTCTGACCCCCGCGGTCATGGTCAATACGCCGGCCGGATATCTGCCCGCGCTCCTGCTTTTGTTTTTCGGGATACTGTCCTGCGGCCAGCTGCTTCTGGTACGCAATAAGCTGGAGATCGACGTCTCCGATGTGTCGGGCAGCCGCTTCCGGGGCGATGCCGGTGCCTTTGTCATCCGGCTGGCGAACCGGAGCATCCTGCCCATATCCAATATCCGCGGTGTGTTTTATATCCGGGGGACGCTGGGCGAGGATCAGCATCTGTATCCGATCTATCTTACGATGTCTCCGAAAGAGGAGCGCAGCTTCGAGGTGGAAGCGGATTTCGCTCATATCGGCGTCTTTGAGGCGGGGCTGGAGGAACTCGTCGTTTTCGACCTGATCGGGATCCTGAAGGCTGTCTGCCCCGTGGGGAGCGTGAGCCGCGTGGAGATCCTGCCGCAAGAGTATTATCTGGAGACACTGCCGGTGAGCGATATGACGCAGTATGAGAGCAACCGTTCCATCACGTCTTCCGCCCTGTCCGGCTATGATTACGCCGGCGTCCGGGAGTACGCGTTCGGTGATCCGATGAAAATGATCCAGTGGAAGCTCTCGGCGCACACGAACACGCTGATGACAAAACAGATGGAGACTTATTCAAACGTCGGACTGACGACGGTGCTGGATTTCCGCGTGCCGCCCTATCAGGATGAGGAGATGCGCCTGTCCATGCTGGACGGCGTGATTGAGACCGGCGTGGCCGTAGGGAGTTATGCCAGGCGGCAGGGTCTTGATTATGACATGGTATTCTACGGGGAACACGGCAAACGGAGAGAGTTTCCCTTTGCCTCTGAGGATTTTGCCCCGTTTCTGGATGAGATGCATATACGGGGCGACGTGAAAGCGACCGGATTTACCCGGATCCTGCGGGAGGACTGTGCGCAGGTACACGCCCAGACGAATGTCGTCCTGTGTACGGCGTGGCTGGATGATGCGGTTCTTTCCGCTCTGATCTATCTGAAACAGTGCGGCAAGAATCCGATCCTGCTTTTCCTGATGCCGGATCTCATCCATGACCGGGAAAAGGAACAGATTCTGCGGCCTTTAAAAACCCTGCAGCGGTCTAATATAAATGTGATCGTCGCCTCGTCGGCAGAGGGGGTGGTGAAAGCATGACAGCGTATTTGAAAGAACGGGTCTGGGAGATCATCCTGTGTGCAGTCGCTTCCGCGGCGCTCGTGGTGGTTTTCTGCCAGGGGTTTTATGTGCCGGATGAGACGGCTGACAATTTCTGGCTCGCGCTTCTGATATCGGCAGTCATCATTTTCCTGGCGTTTCTGACCGGATATAACCGGGCGGGAATGGTTATTTTTCCTATCGCTGTCGCGGCGGCGGCGGCGGTCGGGTTTTTATATCTGAATGCCAGTGAAATCGATATCCGTGATGCGGAGGGCAGCGATACGTCCATCTACATTTATGCTTTCGCAGTGTTCATTGTGCCGCTGGTGGTTTACCTCTCCACGCGGCGGCGGGTCGGCGTGTGGGTGCTTATGATCGTCGGCAGCACATTTATCGGGGCGATGGATTACCTTCATTATGAGGTGAGGGTCTGGTGGCTCATCTGTTTTATCTGCTGCTGCCCGATTCTGTTTATCCTGCAGCTGTACCGTGCACGGTCGCTGTCGGGGAGCACGTTTTCCCCGCAGTTCGGGAAACAGTTCCGGACCGGTCTGGCGGCGGTTCTGCTGTCGCTGGCGCTGGCGGGAGGGTTTTACGCGGGTGTGATCCGCACGATCTCACCGCCGACGTCGGACATGGAGTTCCTCACGAAGATTATTCGATGGAATATTATGGACCAGACAGGCATCACGGATCAATATACAGTTTTAAATGAATATCTGCGGGCGCAGACGGAGCAGGATACGCTTCTGACGGATGAGAAGAATGAGGAGGAAGACACCGAAGCGCAGGAACAGGAGGAGCAGACAGAGGAAGAACAGGATATCGGTGATAACAGCGGCGGCGGCAGCGGCGATGAATCGGAATATGCCGCAGTGAGTTTTCAGGAGAGGATCCGCGACTATATCGTTCTCCTGGTTGTCCTGATCTGCGCGGCTGTCGCTGCGGTTCCGCTGACCAGGCGGTATCTCTGGAAGCGGATGATGAAAGAAGCCGCAGCTCTCCCGCCGCGGGACCGGGCGATACTGCTCTGCCGTTATTATATGAAGCGGTTCCGGCGTCTCGGTTTCGGTCGTCCGGCATCTATGACGGAGCTGGAGTACGCGGACAACACGCATGCTGTTGTAGATAATTTCACGGAGGGGACGATGGCTCTGACTGCGATGATGGAGCTGTATGTGCGGGCGCGATACGGGCACATTCCCCCGACACAGGAGGAGGACGATGCCCTGATCACGTTTTACCCCGTGTTTAAACAGAATTACCGCAGGAAAAAGGGTGTGTTTGTCTGGCTGCTGCATTACCTGCGGCTGTGACGGCGGGTTGCCACAGATACAGCGAACCGCCGCAGATACGACGCAGAGATGCAGACACAGCGGGATGTCACAGATACAGCGAACCGCCGCATATATAACGGAGCGGTACATACACAGACAGATCACAGACATTTGTCAGGTCTGCAGGTCTGTGCAGACACAGCGGATTGATATAGATATGATATACCGACACGCATATGCGGGATATGACAGATAGAATTACTACGAAACGATAGCAGGAGGATTTGCAAGTATGGAAGATACCAGGACAGCCCTGACGGGGCAGGAGACGGAGCGGGCAGTCGCGCTGATTGGCAGTGTCATTGAGAATGTGGAGAAGGAAATCGTCGGCAAGAGGGAGGCCATCGAGCTCGTGCTGACCGCCCTGCTCTCACGAGGGCATGTGCTTCTGGAGGACGTACCGGGCGTGGGCAAGACCAGCCTGATTTCCTGCGTGGCCAGGAGCATCGCCTGCGGGTTTAAGAGGATTCAGTTTACACCGGATCTGATGCCCTCGGATGTGACGGGCTTTTCTGTTTACAACCAGAAAAGCGGGGAGTTTGAGTTCCGCCCGGGCGCCGTGATGAGCAACCTCATCCTCGCGGATGAGATCAACCGCGCGTCGGCCAAGACGCAGGCGTCTCTGCTCGAGGCGATGGAGGAGAAGCAGGTGACAGTGGATTCGATCACCTACCGTCTGGAGCCTCCCTTCATGGTCATGGCGACGCAGAACCCCGTGGAGTCTTTCGGCACCTATCCGCTGCCGGAGGCGCAGATCGACCGTTTCCTTTTAAAACTGAAGATCGGTTACCCTTCCGTGGAGGAGGAGCAGCAGATCATCCATGATAAGAGTGCGCCGAAGGGGAGTATTTCTGCCGTTATAGGGCAGGAGGATGTGATCTGGCTGTGTTCTGCGGCGGATCGCGTTACGTTGGATCCGGATATCGAGCGCTATATCGTGGAGCTGGTGGCGGCGACGCGCACGAATTCCCGTGTGCTGCTGGGATCTTCCCCCCGCGGCTCCATCTCACTCTCGCGGACCTCAAAAGTACACGCGCTCATGGCCGGACGCAATTACGTGATCCCGGACGACGTCAAGTACCTGGCGCCTTTTGTGCTGGGACACAGGATGATCCTGACGCATGAGGCAAAGACAGAGAAGATCGAGCCGGAGAAGATCGTGCGGGAGATCCTGGACAGCGTGATTGCGCCGTCCTGAACAGGGTTATAACAGCTCTGCTGTTATAATATAGATCCGGGCGTTCTTAAGACGCCCGTCGCCTGAAGTGAAGCAGCCGGGAGGATGAGAATCCTTTCGAGGGGGCGGTAATGTCCCCGCAGCTGCACTGATAAGGAACTGCCGTGAAATCTGCGGATCGGATACTTTGACATCGACTTTATCATATACTGTTCAGACAGTGCCCGATGTACATGGTATCTGCGGCGGTTTTCAGGCAGACAGATAAGGGAGGTGAGGCCGCCGGAACAAAATGACGGAAATGGGGCTATACAGTTGCTATAGCAGAAAAAGTAAGAAAGGAAATGTTAGTTTATGAAAGCAAAAAAGGTTACTAAGACAGCATTGGGCGTTACGATGGCGGCGGCACTGGTGGCTTCCTCCCTTGTAATCCCGGCTACGACAGAAGAGGCTGAGGCCGCTACGGACTTTTCATTTACTGCCCCGTCGACGTCGATGAGTGTCTATCAGGTGGAAGATAAGACAGTGATGACGACACTGACGCAGCGCGCGGCATCTGAGATTCCGCTGATCTTCGGTATCAACGTAAAGGGGGGCAACGCCTTTAACGGTTTGCTGATGCTGGCGGGAACCGATGTCAATGAAAATCCGGATCCCTACATCTGGAACTTCAATTATGCACTTGGGCAAAACGGTCAGTCTGTAGGTTCTACCAGTTTGAGTGACACATCTGTGTATACTTCTCTGGGTCTGACGACTGGCGTCGACGGCGATACGTATTCGAATATCGGTAATAAACTGACGAACCCGAACGGGTTGTATCAGAGCGGCGGCGCAAACCAGACCTACGGTGATGCTGTCGATGAGCTGGGCGGCGTTGGTTATGCGCTCGGCTGGCGTACGGACGTGGTATTTTCTTTCAGTTCTACGTTTGTAGATCAGATTGATACGATCCACGGTTGGGCGGAAGCTTACGCAGAGGATCCGGACAGCGCCCCGTATTATCGCGAGGGCGACGAGGATTATTATCCGCTGCTGACGGATGTGCAGACTGCTGGCGTGAGTGCGCGCCTGTATTCCTGGACGGATAACGGGCAGGCGCTGTCCGCTTATCTGGATGAGCATGAGGACTTGACTACCCGTTATGACGATCCTGAGATTATCGGACAGGATGTGGCACAGTTCTCCGCGGGTATCCCCTACTATATCGCCTCTCTGATCAAGGATGGCACCATCGAGAAGAAGACAGCCGCTTATGTAAATTCCATCTCAGACAACACGCTGACGGTGGTGGATCCCGGTACAGTCGGCTCTGTGTATGCGGATGTATATGCGGAGGTCTGCAATTTTGACTATGTCGAAGACGGCCAGTACACGTTGGAAGAATTGATGGAGAGTTATCCCGACATTGATATCATCATACTGGGGGCGACCGGATACAGCTACGCGAGCGCTTCGGGTAATTCCGAGACTACCACCGACCGGTTGGCGGTGGAGACGGAGTTGTGTGATCTGGGCTATACAGAGGAGATGCCGATGGTTATGGATAGAAATTCCATCGGAGTGACAATCGGTAATAACGGTTACAACTTTGCTCCGACGACTCCGTTGTTTATGCCCTATGCGCAGGTTTATGCGTACATGGATGAACTTGAGGCAGCGATGGAAAAGGGGCTGGTTGACGAGTCCATCAACCCGGTTGCCATGGCTATGTTCATGTTTGATGAGTTTGCTCATGTGACAGACGAGTCCGTGGAGGATGTGACGCTCTACTACATCGGATCTAACTGGGACGCAGTGTCTGAATATGATCAGGTTCCGGATCTCGAGAACTATGTATATGACAAGCAGGCTATCATTGCGGCAATTCAGGTTGGTATTGAGTATGCGCAGTCTGATGCGGCTGAGACGAACGGCAACTATCTGCTTCCCGCTTACTCCGCTAATGAGACCGCATATATCCTGCTGACTGAGACAGCGACGACAGAGGAGCCTGATGCGGAGACAATGGCGACGCACGATATTATCACAATCAATGTGCCGGATGATGACGGCAATACTGTTCTTAAATATCTCGATCTGACGGCGCTTGTCGCTTCGGATGATGAGGATAGCGGTACAAGCTCGGGCGACAGCGGAGAGTATGCGAATGTCCGTACCAGCTATGAGGCGATTGTTGATTATTATACTGAAGGCGATTACGGTTATGGCGATGACCTGGCGACGACCCTTCAGAACTATGCGGATCATATGATCAACCACGTATGGGTACCGGATACGGAAGTAGAAGGCACCTACAGAACCGTTCTGGCGGATTACTCCGTAGTGGAGGAGGCCATCGCACTGGCGGATGCGCTGGATGATTCTGCCTATGTGGATCTCAGCGGGGTTGAGGCGGCGATAGCGGCTGTTGATTACACCAAGCTGGTTTCCGAGCAGGATGAAGTGGACGAGATGGCTCAGGCTATTATAGACGCGATCGCGGAACTGATAGGAACCGGTGATGCTATGACTCTGGAGACTGTCGTTACGTATACGGGGCTTCTGCTCCAGATGCTCGATGAGAGTGATTACACCGCAGAAAGCTATGCCGCCCTTGTAGATGCCTATAATGATGCGGAGACCCTTCTTGCAGGAAAAGCGACGCAGGACGATATGGACGCTGCGCTGGAGGCTTTGATGGCTGCCGTGAGCGGTCTGGAAAAAGCGCAGACAGTGGCTTACAGCGGCGACACGCTGGCGATCCGCAGCGGCGTTACCTTCTATCTCTATAATGAGATCGGAGATGATACCTACACCGAAGAATTCACCTATGGCAAGACTGACGATGAGATTCTGATCGGCGACTGGGACGGCGACGGAACGGATGAAATCTGCGTCCGCCGCGGCAATATCTATTACGTTCAGTACGAGCTTGGCTCTAATGATAGTGACGATATCTATAGATTTACCTACGGCAGAGCAGATGACGAAATCCTGGCCGGCGACTGGGACAAAGACGGTGTGGATGAGCTGGCGGTTCGCCGGAACGGCAACATCTTTTATTATCAGTCTGTACTCGGATCTGATGAGGGCGTTACCAGAGCGACCTATGGCAGAGCAGATGATGAGATTCTGGTAGGCGACTGGGACGGCGACGGTGTTGATACATTCGCGGTCCGCAGAAGCGGGACGACGTATTACTTCCAGTCCGAACTCGGCTCCGATGACGGTGTAGAGAGAGTTGCAGATCTTGGTCTGGAATCGGATACGGTTCTGGTCGGCGACTGGGACAACGACGGTGATGATGAGTTGTGCATCCGCCGCGGCACGAACATCCTGCTGCAGGAAACGTACAAGGATACGACTCTTTCCAACACCTTCCGGATGACCCAGGCGACCAGCAACAATGATCTGTTTGTGATCAAATGGCAGTAAAAATCTGACCATCTCCTTCGGATCCTCTCTGAATCTGAAGCGAGGCTTATCCGGAGCCGCCCCTGCGGCGGCTCCGGGTTATAAGCGTAAGCCGTATGCCGCAGTCAGGCTGAGCAGGTTATAAGCGTAAACTGTATGCCATAACCATGCTGTGCGGGCTAAGCGTAAAGCTGTACTTTTCAGCTAAAAACTGCGCACGGTTTTGCTTTATACGTGTGCGGCTCACGCGCATGAAAACAGGGGCAGATCTTCTGTGCTGTGTTGAGAATACCGGTGTTTCTGCGAACGAATGTACAGGCTAGGGAACCGTGAAAACCGATATTTTGACCACAGCGCGGCAGGAAGCGTGACAGTGCGGATACGTGAGATTGCAGATCTCTGATTTCAGTAATCGAACTTATGCAGAGATGCCATCGACTTTCACAGCTGCTGGTGCGCTAACGTCAGCATCGCATGGAACTTTACGGAACAGAAAACAGGTAACTGAGCAGGAGGGATGTTTGTATGAGGATTTGGAAACGAATTGTGGCTGCGGCACTGGTTTTCTGTATGCTTTTTACCTTTACGGGATGCCGTTACAGCGATACTCTGGAACAGCTGATTTACAGAGCGGTGGATGAGGGATTTATCGAACTGGATCCGCCATTTGAGATGGCGAATAATAATCCTGAGAGCGAGGAGGAAAACGACTCCCTTCCGGACATGACCACGGATGAGGATTCGTCCCGGCAGTCAGATCCGCTGGAGGCAGGCATTGTAACCTGGGACGGCGAGGATGCGGACGAAGACGCGTCGGTCGGTTTCAGAGTGGAATATGATGAGTCCGGGGAAAGCCTCGGCGTGTCCGCGACCGATACCGGTTCCGTGACTGAGGCATCGGAAAGTGTGCAGACAATTCCTTCGACGGCTGAGGCTGATGCCGAGACAGCGGAATCCGGGGTCGATAATCAGACCGGGGACGGCGGGGAGGATGAAACAGCCGCCAATACAGAGACAGATAAACAGGTCGTCGATGATTACGGCAATCAGGTGACGCTCGAGATGAGCGGCACCGTGGCGGCGACCGGGGAGCTTGCAGTGATGGTCTCGATGCTGGGCGCGGGAGACCGTCTGCTGGCGACGGATGAGGAGACGCTGGAGCTGGCCTCTTCGAACAGCGTGTTTTCCGACCTGTCCGGTGCGGAGGCGGTCTGGAGCGGCGATGGTTCGGCGGGACTCTCCGCCGATGATCTGGCGCGGCTGATCGCGATCCTGCCGGATGTGGTTCTTGAGACAAGCGGCAGCACCTGCCTGAGCGATGAGGATGTGTCTGCGCTTAAAGCGGCGGGCATTGATTATCAGGTTCTTCCGGCTCTGACCAGCCTCTCGAATATCGAGACGGTTGTCACATCTCTCGGAACGATCCTGGGAGACCGTTCGTCGGAGGGCGGAAGCGACGCGCCCGCGCTGGCGGCCGCCTATGTGTCGTGGGCGGATGCTGCGGTCAGCGATGCGGAACGCGCGGTATCCGGATCTGATCCGATGTATACGCTGTATGTGAGCGGCTGGGATGCAGACTGTACCGTTACGTTAAGCAATTCGGGGAGTCTTGAGAAGTCCTGGACCGGATGTGCCGTTGTGGAGAATTTCTCATGTCAGCGAACCCGGCTTCTGACGGATCTGTTATCCTCCGCCAACGTGACAAACACAGCTTCCAAACAATGGGGCACTTCGTCGGCCGAGATTTTGTGTTATGAGACTCCGATCAGGTACCGTTATGGTTCATGTTCATTGAGTGGATCGAAAGGGTATGATACGGAATTACATATAGCGTATTTGCAGGGCACTTATGATGTTGATATCGGAGACGGGGACACTGATACGGTGAGCTATAGCCTGGGGCTGGACAATTTTCCGCTGGTCATTGCCGCGAACGCTGACGTGAAGGGTTATATTGAGGCATCGAAGGAGGAGGAATATGGACAGTGGTCCGTTTATGGTCATATCAATGACGGAACGGGCAATTTCAACTCGGATGCTTTTCTGGACTCGAACGGTAAATTTGTTTCGACGCAGATCAGCGGCGACTATGAGGTGGTTGTGAATCCGGACGGCTTCAGGAGCTGGACGGAGGGCAGCTGCGAGAGCGTACTGGAGACAGTCTGGGCGGTCTGGCAGATCGCGGGGGCAATGTCGAAGGAAGAAGTCAGCGGTTACATAAAGGATTTCTATTCCACTTTCTACGGATATGAGCTTTCTTCTGCAGAGATAGAAGAGATTCTCGCGGGGAGCTGACGGCGGGTAACAGATATCGTTCGGGCTGCGGGTGTTGGGGATACCCGAGAAATCCTTGTGGGAAACTGACGGCGGGTTAAAGGAGGCTGTGTGCCGCAGCTGAGATGGTGCGCAGGTTTACAAAACAGTTACAGATTACAGGAGGTTGGTATGAAGAAAAGATGTTTGGCGGTCCTGCTTGCGGCTGCCATGTGTTTCACAATGACATCGGCGGGGTTTGCGGCGGATGAGAGTACAGCGGATACCGCGAGAGTGAGCGCGGCGGATGAAGGCACGGTGAACGCTGCGGGCGAAAGCGCAGCGAACACGGCGGATGAAAATACGGCGAACACGGCGGGTGTGGCTGCGGCGGACGGGGACATTACCCTGGAGGCATATGATGCAGATGCGGAAGCGGACGAGGATACGGATGCGGAAGCGGACGAGGATACGGATGCGTCTGACGTGAAAGCAAGCGGTGTCTGCGGTGAGAACGTGGAGTGGTCATTGGACAATGATGGTCTCCTGACGATCAGCGGCAGCGGGGATATGTATGATTATTCCTCCACCGGTCTCGCGCCGTGGTATTCCTATCGGAGAAGCATTACCGGCGTTGTGATCAGTGACGGCGTTACGAGTATCGGCAATTATTCTTTTTACAGCGGCTCGGCACTGATAGATGTTGAGATTGCCGGAAGTGTGACGGAGATCGGCAACAGTGCATTTTACAAGTGCACGAAGCTGACGGAGATCGCCATCCCGGACGGGGTGCAGAGCATCGGTATTTACGCTTTTATGAACTGCACCGGTCTGACCGCCATATCCCTGCCGGACAGCACGGTAAGTCTGGGGATGGGAGTTTTCAATAAGTGTACGGGATTGAAGGAGGCGGTTATTCTGGGCAGCATAGACACGCTGAGTGACTATCTGTTTTCCGGATGCACGGATCTTGTTTCCGTGTCGCTTCCGGACAGTGTGGAGACGATTGGTGAAAGTGCTTTCTATGGCTGCAGCAGCCTGACGGCGGTGAATCTGCCCGGGAGCCTGACAGCGATCGAGGCGTACGCGTTTTACAAATGCAGTTCGATGGAAGAGATTACTCTGCCGGACGCTCTGGAAAGCATTGGCGACTGTGCGTTTTATGGCTGTGCCGGTCTGACGGAGGTTATTCTTCCGGCGGCGCTGTCCGGCATAGGGGAGACGGCTTTTATGGATTGCACTTCCCTTAAGACATTTACCGTGGATGAGGCGAATGAAACCTATTTCTCGGAGGACGGGGTTCTGTTTCAGATTTCCGGTGAGGAGATCCTGCTGCTCTGCTGTCCGGCAGGAAGGACAGATACGCTGTATACGCTTCCCGAGGATGTGACGGCCATCGCGGATTATGCGTTTGACGATTGTGTCAACGTGACCGGGGTCATACTTCCGGACAGCCTTGTCAGCATTGGGAGCTATGCTTTCTGCGGCTGCCTGGCTCTGGAGGACGCTTCTCTTCCCGACGCTTTGTCGGAACTCGGTGTCGGTGCGTTTTACGGATGCGAAAGTCTGGCTGCCGTGAATCTGCCGGATGGAATTACAGAGATCAGTGATTACGTGTTTTATGACTGTGTCAGCCTGACAAGTGTGACCATTCCGGACAATGCGACCGTCATCGGCAGCTATGCGTTTTACGGCTGCACCGGTCTGAAGGAAGCGGATATACCGGAAGGGGTGGCTGAAATTGGCAGCTACGCGTTTTACGGCTGCACCGCCCTGACAGAGGTAACCTTATCGGAAGGTCTGGAGACGATCGGCAGCTACGCGTTTTACGGCTGTACCGGTCTGACAACGGTCACGGTTCCGTCCACCGTTACCAGTATCGAATCCCGCGCGTTCGGAAGCTGCAGCGGTCTGACCGAGATATATTTTACCGGCGACGCGCCAGAAGCGGGTTCGCGCGTATTCTCCGACGATGTGCTTACCGCTTATTATCCTGCAGATAATGAGACCTGGACAGAGAGCGCCATGAACGCATTTGTTACTTATACGGAGTTTAACCGGGAGGAGACGAGCGGCGACGTCACCTGGGTGGCTTACTACCCGGACGGCACCGAGCCGGAGGAGATCGCGCCCGATACGCTGCTCGTGCGCCGCGGGAACCGTTTCTATTTCCAGAAAGTTCTGACGGATGACGCGACGCCCATTTACCTGGATTACGGCCGGGAGTCCGATGAGGTACTGATCGGCGACTGGAACGGCGACGGTGTTGATACCATCTGCGTGCGCCGCGGGAATAAATATTATTTCTCAAATGATTCGACGTTTTCGTTCATCCAAGCGGATATCGTACTGTATTACGGCAGAGAGGATGACGAAGTCCTGGTCGGCGACTGGGACAACGACGGATGTGATACCATCTGCGTGCGCCGCAATGGGAATAAATACTATTTTATGAATGACTCGACATTCACGAGCACAACCGCGGATAACGTATTGTACTATGGCAGAAGTACAGACGTCATGCTGGTCGGCGACTGGGACAACGACGGATACGACACGCTCTGTGCGCTCCGTAACGGCAGAACCTACTATTTTACGAATGACCCTGAACTGCAGGGTACAGAGGCGGATGAGGTGCTTGTGTACGGCTATGCCGACGATGATGAAATCCTGGTCGGCGACTGGAACGGAGACGGGTATGACACGCTCTGCAGGCGCCGTGGGAACGTCTATTATTTCCAGGAATACTTAAGTGACAGCACACTGTTTTATTATGAGTCAATTACCTTCGGCCGGGAAAGCGACGAGGTGCATGCGGGAAAGTGGAATTTCACGGATGATACAGAGTAGGATGACACAGAGTCGGATGATACAGAGTCGGGTGATACAGAGCAGGATGATTCCGGAACCGGTGGTACGGTATCCTGATAACTCCGAGACAGCCGGCACCGCATCCTGATGACTCTGAGCTGCCGGCATGGCATCATTGTATACTGACACGGCGGCAGTGATGTCCAGATCTGAAAGAAAGGATCGCTCCTTTGGGGGCGGTCCTTTCTTTCATACTCAGAAATTACGTCCCAGTATATCTTCGCGGGAGTTTTCTTTTCCTGCTTGCGCCGCATTCCGCCGTATGCTAAACTGTAGCCGTAGGGAAAGCTGAGTATATGTGGAATCGAACGGTAAAAAGGAGAACTTTGATCAATGGAAAAAGTTTTTAATGTAAATGGCGTATGCCGACCGGAAAAGCATTACATGGTCGATCTCGGGTCTCGTCTTCGGGCAATCAGAAAAATGGTGGACGACGGCGAGTATTTTACAATCAATCGCGCAAGACAGTTTGGCAAGACGACTACATTAAACGCTCTCGCAGATTTTTTGAAAAATGATTATGAGGTAGTGTGTCTGGATGTTCAGATGATGGATTCTCTGTCGTATGAAAATCCGGAGAGTTTTGTGGCTGCATTTGCAGAAGAGCTGTTGGAAAGTACGGAGTCTCTCCCGGATGAGATTGAGGAGCAGCTTCAGGCATTTGTGCGCAGGACAGCAAAAATCAACTCTCTCAATGCGCTTTTTAAGGTTATAAAGCTGTGGTGCGGGAAATCCGGCAAAGCAATTGTCCTGATGATCGACGAAGTTGATACGGCGACGAATAACCAGATTTTTCTTGATTTTCTTGCGCAGCTTCGGGCGTATTATTTGAAAAGACCGAAGGTTTCCGCGTTTCATTCTGTTATTCTCGCCGGAGTTTATGATGTCAGAAACACAAGACGAAAGATTCGTTTAGATGAAGAACACAAAAATAATAGTCCGTGGAACATTGCGGCGGATTTTAATGTTGACATGTGTTTTTCCGCTTCGGATATTGCCGGAATGCTGCGGGATTACGAAGCGGATCACCATACGGGTATGGATATTGAGGAAATGTCTGAACTGATTTACAATTATACATCGGGATATCCGTATCTCTCATCACGGCTGTGTAAGCTTATTGATGAACAGATTTCCGAGGGTGCGGGATTTGCGGATAAAGCGGCTGCCTGGACAAGGCCGGGACTGTTGGAAGCAGTAAAAATCCTGGTGAATGATTTAAATACTCTTTTTTTATCCATGAAACGAAAGGTGGAAGACTATCCGGAACTTCGAGCAATTTTGTATGACCTTCTTTTCGCCGGCAGGCCGGTGCCATACACGGCAATGAATGATTGTATTGAAATCGCAGCGATGTTTGGTTTTATCCGTAATGAAGAGGGAACAGCGGTCATCCACAATCGTATTTTTGAGACGGTTCTCTATAATTGGTTTATGTCAGAAGAATATGGGAACAGCAAAATTTATGATACGGGTTTGCGGGAAAAAAGCCGGTTTTTACGGGAGGTCATCTGAATGTACGTAGAATCATGGAGCGATTCACTGCGTGTTTTAATGATCTGTATGGCGATCAGGATGAAACATTTCTGGAAGCAGCGGGAAGACGATATTTTATGCTGTTTTTAAAGCCTATCATTAATGGGGAAGGAAACTGTTATGTGGAAGCTGAGACCCGAAATCGTGAGCGGACAGACCTGGTCATTGACTATCGCGGAGAACAGTTTGTCATTGAGTGCAAAATCTGGAGAGGAAACGCCTACAACGAACGCGGTGAAAGTCAGCTGAAGGCATATCTGGATTACTTTCATTTAAAGACAGGGTATATGATCAGTTTTAATTTTAATAAAAAGAAAGAACCGGGAGTGAAAGAAATCGTTCTTGGAGATAAATTGCTTATTGAGGCAGTGGTGTAACGAATTCTCCTCCTTGCGCCGCATCCCGCCGTATGCTAAACTGTTGTCGCTAGGAAGCAGAGTATATGTGGAATTGATTTCCATGGATGTTGGCGCACTGAGGCGGCAGCGCATGAGGGTTTGCTATAAATGATTGACGGAGGTACTGCCATGAACAGGGTACGCAGAGTATATGTGGAGAAAAAGGATGATTATGCCGTGAAGGCGCGGGAGCTGGAGTCTGAGATCCGGAGTTATCTCGGCATTCCGGGCGTGACGAGGGTGCGCGAGCTGGTGCGCTATGATGTGGAGAATGTCTCGGATGAGACGTACCGCAAGGCGGTGGTCAGCGTGTTTTCGGAGCCGCCGGTGGATGATGTTTATGAGGAGGAGTTTGAGTACGCCGGCGCACGGGTGTTCAGTGTGGAGTATCTGCCGGGGCAGTTTGACCAGCGGGCGGATTCGGCGGAGCAGTGCGTGAAGCTGTTGAATGAGGAGGAGGATCCCATTATCCGCACGGCGACGACCTATGTGATCGAGGGTGAGATCACGGATGAGCAGTTTGCGGCAATCCGGCATCACTGCATCAACCCGGTGGATTCGAGGGAGACCGGAATGACGAAGCCGGAGACGCTGGCGCAGGATTTCGCGGAACCGGACGATGTGATTGTGTTTGACGGATTTTCCGCTATGGCGGAGGCGGATCTGCGGGAATTGTATGATTCCCTCGGCTTGGCCATGACGTTTCGGGATTTTCTCCATATTCAGAAGTATTATGCGGAGGAGGAGCACCGGGATCCGACGATGACGGAGATCCGTGTGCTGGATACCTACTGGTCCGACCATTGCAGGCACACGACCTTTTCTACGGAGCTGAAGGATGTCAGATTCGGCGGCGGCTATTATCTGGAGCCGATCAGGGAGACTTATGAGCAGTATCAGGCTGATTTTGCTGAAATGTACGCGGATCGGCCGGACAAGTTCCCATGTCTGATGGATCTGGCGCTGATGGCGATGAAGAAGCTGAAAAAAGAGGGGAAGTTGGCTGACCAGGAGGAGTCGGATGAGATCAACGCCTGCTCCATCGTAGTTCCGCTGACCGTGGACGGAAAGGAAGAGGAGTGGCTGATTAATTTCAAGAATGAGACGCACAACCACCCGACGGAAATCGAACCGTTCGGCGGTGCAGCGACCTGTCTCGGCGGCGCGATCCGCGACCCGCTCTCGGGGCGCACCTATGTCTACCAGGCAATGCGCGTGACCGGCGCGGCGGATCCGACAGGTTCGGTTCGGGATACGCTGCCCGGCAAGCTGCCGCAGAAAAAGATCGTCCGCTCCGCGGCGGGCGGCTACAGCTCCTACGGCAACCAGATCGGGCTGGCTACGGGGCTGGTAAAAGAGATTTATCATCCGAATTATGTGGCGAAGCGTATGGAGATCGGCGCTGTGCTGGGAGCGGCGCCGCGCCGTGCGGTACAGAGGCTGACCTCGGATCCGGGGGATGTCATCATTCTGCTGGGCGGCCGGACGGGACGCGACGGCTGCGGCGGAGCGACCGGTTCCTCCAAGGCGCACACGACGGCTTCTATCGATACCTGCGGCGCGGAGGTGCAGAAGGGCAATCCGCCCACAGAGCGGAAGATTCAGCGCCTGTTCCGCCGCGAGGAGGTTTCTTATCTGATCAAAAAGTGCAACGATTTCGGCGCGGGCGGCGTGTCGGTCGCCATCGGCGAGCTGGCGGACGGTCTGCGCGTGGATCTGGATCTGGTTCCGAAGAAATACGCCGGCCTGGACGGGACTGAGCTCGCCATCTCTGAGTCACAGGAGCGCATGGCGGTGGTGATTGCTCCGGAGAACGCGGATCAGTTCCTGGCTTATGCGAGGGAAGAGAATCTGGAGGCTGTCCCGGTGGCGGTGGTGACGGAGGAACCCCGTCTGGTGCTGGTCTGGAGAGGGAAGGAGATCGTGAACCTGTCCCGCGCGTTCCTGGATACGAACGGGGCACACCAGGAGACCCGCGTCGCGGTGGATATCCCGTCGAAGGAGGACTGTTATCTCGACCGGGTCGCGATCGACGCGGTCGCGGATGATATACAAAAAGACGATATACGTGCGGCGTGGCTAGACACGCTGCGGGATCTGAATGTGTGCTCGCAGAAGGGTCTGGCGGAGATGTTTGACGGCTCCATCGGCGCGGGCAGTGTGCTTATGCCCTGCGGCGGCCGTTACCAGCTGACCGAGACGCAGGCGATGGCGGCGAAGGTGCCGGTGATGAGCGGGAAGTGTGATGCCGTGACACTGATGAGTTATGGTTTTGACCCGTATCTGTCGAGCTGGAGCCCTTACCACGGAGCGGTCTACGCCGTGGTGGAGTCCGTCGCGAAGATCGTGGCGGCGGGCGGCGATTATAAAAAGATCCGTTTCAGCTTCCAGGAGTATTTCCGGAGGATGAGCGGGGATCCGTCCAGATGGAGCCAGCCGTTTGCGGCGCTGCTCGGCGCTTACAGCGCACAGCTCGGCTTCGGGCTGCCCTCCATCGGCGGAAAGGATTCCATGTCGGGCACCTTTAACGAGATCGATGTGCCGCCGACGTTGGTCTCCTTCGCGGTGGACGTGGCGCAGGTACAGGATATTGTGACGCCGGAGCTGAAAAAAGCGGGCGATAAGCTGCTGCTGTTTACCGCGGATCGGGATGCCTACGGACTGCCGGATTATGAGAAGCTCATGCGGATGTACGACGTGGTGTATGCCCTGATACAGGAGAAGAAGCTGACGGCGGTTTACGCGCTGGACGCTCACGGACTGGTCGCGGCGGTCAGCCGGATGGCCTTCGGCAATAAGCTGGGTGTGTCCATCCGCGGCTGCATGAAGCCGGTGGAGGCGTTCGCGCCGGGCTTCGGGAGCCTCGTAGCAGAGGCGGCGCCGGAGGATACCGACGCGGTGAAGGCGGCGATGGAAGCGGCGGGGCTTCGTGCGAATGTGAGCATCGCGGGTTCCGTCCTCGCGGAGCCGGTCTTTACGTACGGGTCGGCGGAGGGTACCGGGGCACATGGTTCCGGATCGCGTAGTGCCGGGAAACAGGATTCTGAGATGCGTAATTCCGGGAAGCAGGATTCTGAGATATGTAATTCCGGGAAGCAGGGCTTTGGGGTCCGGATCCCCATGGAAGAGGCGCTTTCAGCCTGGACCGGCACACTCGAGAAGGTATTCCCGACGAGAGCGAGTCAGGATACGGCGGAGCTGCCGCTGAAGCTCTATAACGCGAAGGAGATTTATATATGTAAGAACAGGATCGCAAAGCCGACGGTGTTTATCCCTGTCTTCCCGGGGACGAACTGCGAGTATGATTCCGCGAAAGCGTTTGAGCGTGCGGGCGCGAATGTGGTGACGAAGGTCTTTAAGAACCTGACGGCGGAGGATATACGGGATTCCGTGGATATCTTTGTGAAAGCGATCAGTCAGGCGCAGATCATCATGTTCCCCGGCGGATTTTCCGCGGGCGACGAGCCGGAGGGTTCCGCGAAGTTTTTTGCGACCGCGTTCCGCAACGCGAAGATACAGGAGGCAGTGGAGAGACTGCTGCATGAGCGGGATGGTCTTTGCCTGGGCATCTGCAACGGATTCCAGGCGCTGATCAAACTGGGGCTGGTGCCCTGCGGGCGCATTCAGGACGGGAACACGGATTCCCCGACGCTGACTTACAATACCATCGGACGCCATATCTCGAAGATGGTTTATACGAAGGTGGTTTCTGACAAGTCTCCCTGGCTTGCGCAGGCAAAGCTCGGGAAGGTGTACACGAACCCGGCTTCCCACGGCGAGGGACGTTTTGTCGCGGATTCCGCGTGGCTTGACCGGCTCATCGCGAACGGGCAGGTGGCGACACAGTATGTCAATGAGGCCGGCAATCCGACCATGGACGAGGAGTGGAATGTCAACGGATCCTACCTGGCGATCGAGGGCATCACGAGTCCGGACGGGCGCGTCCTCGGCAAGATGGCGCATTCCGAGCGCCGCGGCGACGGGGTCGCGGTGAATATCTACGGGGAGCAGGACATGCGGATATTTGAGTCCGGCGTGGCGTTTTTCCGTGATTAAAGAAACTGCTGTTCATGATATCAGGTTATCTAGTACATCGAATAATTAATAACTGGCTATAGCGCGCCGAATGATTTTATGCTGTTTATAGAAACCGGAGAGGAACAGTACAAGCCGAAAGGAAAAAAAGAAAAGGAATGATATATGTCAAAAACGGGGACTTCGGTCTCCGTTTTTTCATCAATATAAATTATCTGACAGAAGCAGCCGTTATATGAAAAGCATCTGCCTTTCCCTGAAAAATTCGGATTTCCATACGGTTATGTAAAATAATTTTACAATTATTCCCAAAACCCTTACGAACAATTTACTCCCGTGCGATTTTGCATTTTACAATTGCCTGCTAATATGCCATTTGTAGCTGGGAAAGCAATTCAGATACAAAACAGCTTTCCTTCAGAAAAAGAAAAAAGGAGACATATTATGAAATTCAGAAAAGCATTGGCATTGACGCTTTGCACTGCAGCAGTTGCAGGCATGACTTTAGCAG
>JAJBVI010000189.1 GCA_020859905.1 Lachnospiraceae bacterium
CCGTAGAATAGTGCGGCAATAATGCTTTCGCAAACTGATCCATCGTCTTTCCCATCAAGCCGATGATCCGCTCACGGGTAATGGTGATGCCTGTTTCCCCAATCTGCTGCAGAGCCAGATTCCATGAATCGACAATATTGTCCACGGAATCCCAGAGAGTCCCGTCCATATCAAAGATGATTGCTTTCTTATTCAAATACCCTGCCTCCGTCTGCTCTTTCCCGAGCAGCAGCCCTCTCAGGCCGTCCCGAAACCCTATTTTTAGTCGTTTCTAACCCCCGCTTCTGGCTGTTATTTGCGGAACTTACAGTACTCTGCCCTCCGCTTTTGCCTAAATCAGAAGTGTATATTGAGTTTGTGTTTTTCGACTTTTGAGTTTTCAGAAAATCTGCCCTGCTTGAAAAATCAGATACAAGATGATTCTGCGCGCATTTTTTCAATATCTGTGATCCTTTTAAATCAAATTGTCAGGCATCATCGATCGCCTTACCTATATCCTGGCGCATGTATTTATTCTCGAACTCAATCCACTCCGTCGCTTTGTACGCGTTGGCGCGGGCCTCCTTCAGATCGGCTCCCTTTGCGGTGACACCCAGCACGCGGCCTCCGTTCGTCACAAACCTGCCCGCATCATTTAATTTGGTACCCGCATGGAAACAGTAATAGCCTTCTTTATCTTCGAAATTCTCCAGCCCCCGGATCTCATATCCCTTCTGATAGGAAACCGGATATCCGTCGCTGGCAAGTACGATGCAGACCGCCGCGTTGTCCTCAAACTGCAGGTCGACCTGATCGAGCGTGCCGTCGATACACGCGTCCATCACGTCCAGAATATCATTCTTCATACGCGGAAGCACCACCTGCGCCTCCGGGTCGCCGAAGCGCGCGTTGTACTCGAGCACTTTAGGGCCGTCCTCCGTCAGCATCAGGCCGAAGAAAATGATTCCCTTAAAGCTCCTGCCCTCCGCCGCCATGGCATCCACCGTCGCCTGGAAAATGTATTTCCGGCAAAAGTCATCGACCTCCTTTGTATAAAACGGGCTGGGAGAAAATGTGCCCATACCGCCGGTGTTCAGCCCCTGATCGCCGTCCTTCGCCCGCTTGTAATCCTGCGCGGAGGACATGATTTTGATCGTCTTCCCATCTACAAAGGAGAGAACGGATACCTCGCGGCCTGTCATAAACTCCTCGATAACCATCTGGTTACCGGCCGGGCCGAATTTCTTATCCAGCATGATCTCCTTCACGCCGGCCTGCGCTTCCTCAAGCATATTGCAGATCAGGACTCCCTTGCCCAGAGCAAGTCCGTCCGCCTTCAGAACGATGGGCATCTTTGCCGTCTCCAGATAGGCAAGCGCCTTCTCCGGGTCTTCAAAATTCTCATACGCCGCCGTGGGAATCTGATACTTTTTCATCAGATTTTTGGAAAATGCCTTGGAGCCTTCCAGAATTGCGGCCGCTTTGTTCGGACCGAATACGCAAAGACCCTTCGCCTCAAACACATCCACGATACCGCCGACCAGCGGGTCGTCCATGCCGATGATTGTCAGGTCGATGGATTTTTCCTTTGCAAAAGCCGCCAGCCTCTCAAACTCCATGGCTCCGATCGGAACGCATTCCGCGATCTGTCCGATCCCGGCATTGCCGGGTGCACAGTAAATCTTATCCGCACGGCTGCTTTTTGCCACGCTCATGGCGATGGCATGCTCACGGCCGCCGCTGCCCACTATTAAAATCTTCATGATGTCTCCTCCTCTGAAATATGCACGAGTCCGTCCGCCACGGAAACGCGCCCGTTCGCGATCAGATCAATCGCCCGCGGCAGGATGACCCACTCGGCCTGCTCCATCACGCGCTGCTGGAGTACTTTTGGGGTGTCGCCCTGTCTGACCTCGACGGCCTTCTGTAAAATGATCGGTCCGGTGTCCGTCCCCTCGTCAACGAAATGGCAGGTCGCGCCCGTCACCTTTACACCGCGGGCAAGCACACCCTCATGCACCTTCAGTCCGTAATACCCGGTTCCGCAAAACGACGGAATCAGGGACGGGTGAATATTGATGATCCGGTTCCGGTAGCGCGCGGTCATCTCCTCCGGGATCACCACGAGAAAACCGGCCAGCACAATCAGATCTACACCCTCCTCATCGATGGCGGCGAGCAGCGCCGCGTTGAATGCCGCTCGATCCGCGTAATCCTTCGGGGAAATGCAGCGGTTCGGGATCCCCGCCCTCGCCGCCCGCTCCAGGGCGAACGCATTTTTATTATTACTGATCACAACGGAAATCTCCGTATTGGTGATCGTGCCGTCCGCAATGCGGTCGATGATCGCCTGCAGATTCGTGCCGCCGCCGGAAACCAGAACTGCTGTTTTTAACATAAGGTGACTCCTTTTTCTCCCGCCTCGATCCGGCCGATCACATACGGCGTATCCCCCGCCGCGCGGATGGCCTCCATGGTCCGGTCCGTGTCCGCCGGATCGACCGCCGCGATCATGCCGATACCCATATTATATGTGTTGTACATCATCTGTTCCGCGATATCGCCTTTTTTCTGCAGCAGCGTGAAGATCGGCGGAACCGGATAACTGCCCTTTTCGATCACGGCATGAACGCCGTCGACCAGCATCCGCGGCACATTCTCATAAAAGCCGCCGCCGGTGATATGGCTGCACGCTTTCACCGTAACGCCCGCACTCCGGATGCTTTTTAACGCCTTTACGTAAATCCTGGTCGGAGCAATCAGCGCCTCGCCCAGCGTCCGGCCCAGCTCGTCATAATATGTATCCAGAGACTCCTTCGTCATATCAAACACTTTCCGGACAAGTGAAAAACCGTTGCTGTGCACACCCGAGGAAGCCATGCCGATCAGGATATCGCCCGCTTTAAGATCCGCTCCGGTGATCAGATCCTTTTTATCGCAGACACCCACCGCAAATCCGGCCAGGTCATACTCATCCTCCGGCATCAGCCCGGGATGCTCCGCCGTCTCGCCGCCGATCAGGGCGGCCTCCGACTGCACGCAGCCCTCCGCCACGCCCTTCACGATCTGCGCAATCTTCTCGGGATAGTTCTTGCCGCACGCGATGTAATCAAGGAAAAACAGCGGCTCGCCGCCCGCGCACACAATGTCATTCACACACATGGCGACCGCGTCAATCCCGATCGTGTCGTGCTGATCCAAGAGGAACGCCAGCTTAACCTTCGTGCCGCAGCCGTCCGTGCCGGAGAGCAGCACCGGCTCCTCCATCTGCTGTATTTTTTTCAGGGAAAACGCGCCGGAAAACCCGCCGAGACCGCCGAGAACCTCGGGGCGCATCGTTCTTTTTACATGCTCCTTCATCAGCTCCACGGACCGGTAGCCGGCCTCCAGGT
>JAJBVI010000054.1 GCA_020859905.1 Lachnospiraceae bacterium
GAACTTATGCAGAGCTGCAATCCGTAGTATCATACCCTTTTGTCGCCCGAATCATTTAATAAATAGAATCCCGCTTTGCGGGATTCCTGCGCTGCCGCTCGTCTGCATAAGCAGACGTTTCCCTTCGCGCGGCATGTGCATCCCCGCGGAGCGTTTTATGTCATATAGGAAGTTCGGAGAACTTTCCCATATGACATAAAAAATCCCCCCGGGAAAATATCTCTTCCGGAAGGATTTTTCATCGCACAGGGATATGTAACGGATATGTTCCCTGATATCTCTTATTATATTCACTCTTCTATCTCCGCCAGCGCCTGCGCAGCGTCCGCAATCAGATCCTCTTTGTCCTCCAGACCGCAGGACATCCGGATCATCCCGGCCGGGATGCCGGCCTCGGCGAGCTGCTCATCAGTCATCTGACGGTGTGTGGAGGTAGCCGGATTCAGACAGCAGGTGCGGGCGTCCGCCACATGCGTCTCAATAGCTGCCAGCCGCAGCACCTTCATAAACGCCTCCGCCGCCGGACGGCCGCCTTTCAGCTCAAAGGAGATCACGCCGCAGCATCCGTCGGGCAGATATTTCTGCGCCATCTCATAGTAAGCGTCGCCGGGCAGCTCCGGGCAGATAACCTCCGTCACCTGCGGCTGTCTCTGCAGGTACAGTGCCACCGCTCGTGCATTCTCCACATGACGCGGCATCCGCACATGCAGGGATTCCAACCCCAGGTTCAGATAAAACGCGTGCTGCGGAGACTGGATACAGCCCAGGTCGCGCATCAGCGTCGTCGTACACTTCGTGATAAACGCGCCGCCCTGTCCGAACTTTTCCGCAAAAACAACGCCGTGGTAAGATTCATCCGGCGTCGTAAGTCCCGGAAACTTATCCGCATGGGCAAACCAGTCGAATTGGCCGGAATCCACGATCGCTCCGCCCACGGCCACGCCGTGTCCGTCCATGTATTTAGTCGTGGAATGAGTGACGATATCGGCACCCCACTCGATCGGACGGCAGAGAACCGGCGTCGGAAATGTATTATCGACGATCAGCGGCACGCCGTGCGCGTGCGCCGCGTTCGCAAACATCTCAATATCCAGAACGGTCAGCGCCGGATTCGCGATCGTCTCGCCGAACACCGCCCGCGTATTTTTCCGGAAGGCGGCGTTCAGCTCCTCCTCCGTACAGTCCGGTGCGACAAAGGTCGTCTCGATCCCCATCTTCGCCATAGTGACCGAGAGCAGGTTAAACGTGCCGCCGTAGATAGACGAGGATGCCACGATGTGGCTGCCGCACTCACAGATATTAAAAAGCGCCATAAAATTTGCCGCCTGGCCGGAGGACGTCAGCATCCCCGCGGTGCCGCCCTCCATATCCGCGATCTTCGCCGCGACCATGTCGTTGGTCGGGTTCTGCAGACGCGTGTAAAAATAGCCTGCCTCCTCCAGATCAAACAGCCGCCCCATGGCCTCGCTGGTGTCATAACGAAACGTCGTGGACTGGACGATCGGTATCTGACGCGGCTCGCCGTTTCCCGGACGGTATCCTGACTGAACGCATTTCGTGTTGATTCTGTAACTGCTCATACTATATCCCCTTTTCTGTTTTTCTTACTATTAAAAACGAATCCCATGCTATCAAATCCGTCGGTGTACTGACTGCATCGAATCCGTTTTTATGTCTTCTATATCCAATCACTCTGCTCCGATACGCCGCTTTCGATTCTTCGGCGCATGCTCTGACGATTCTCAGCGATTCTCAATAGGAATATAATCCGTATGTACGCCGACATATTTGTATGCCGGACGGATGATCTTGCTCGCGTTGATCAGCTCCTCCAGCCGGTGTGCGCTCCAGCCCGGCATACGGGCGATCGCAAAGATCGGCGTAAACAACTCCTCCGGAATACCAAGCATAGTATACACAAATCCGCTGTAAAAGTCCACGTTTGCGCAGACATTTTTAAACATCTTCCTCTGATTCATGATCAGCCTGCCCGCCAGTCGCTCCACCATCTCGTACAGGGCAAACTCTTCCATCATATCCTTTTCCTCGGCAAGCATGCGCGCGAACTTCTTTAAGATAACCTCACGGGGATCGGACAGGGTATATACCGCGTGCCCCATGCCGTAGATCAAACCGCTGTGGTCAAACGCCTGCTTATCCAGGATCTTCTGCAGATAAGCCTCTGCCTCCGCCTCGTTTTTCCAATCCTCAATATGCTCCTTGATATCGGCAAACATATGCTGCACCTTCAGGTTCGCGCCGCCGTGGCGGGGGCCCTTCAGGGAACCGAGAGAGGCGGCGATCGAAGAATAGGTATCCGTACCGGAGGACGTGACCACATGCGTCGTGAACGTGGAGTTGTTGCCGCCGCCATGCTCCGCATGCAGGATCAGTGCGATATCCAGCACTCTGGCCTCAAGCTCCGTATATTTCCCGTCCGGGCGGAGCATCTGCAGGAAATTCTCCGCCAGAGACAGCCCCTTTTCCGGATTGCGGATCATCAGCATCTCCCCCTTCCGGAAATGCAGATAGGCATTGTAAGCGTAGACTGCCAGGATCGGCATCTTGGCCGTCAGCTCCAGTGTCTGCCGCAGCACGTTGCCCGGGGAAATATCCTCCGGATTGTCATCGTAACTGTACAGAGTCAGAATGCACCGCTGCATGGAATTCATCACATTCCGGCTGGACGCTTTCATCACAACGTCCCGGACAAAACGGCCGCTCAGCTCCTCCATCTCAAACATAACGGGGAAAAACACATCCAGCTCCTTCTGACTCGGCAGCTTGCCGAACATCAGCAGATAAATCGCCTCCTCGAAACCAAACTTCCGCCCATGCAGACCCTCGATCATCTCACTTACGTTGATTCCCTGATAAAACAGTTTTCCGTCCGCGGGAATATTTCTTCCGTTCACCAGCTCATAGGCGCTGACATCCGATATCTCGGTCAGCCCGGTCAGGACACCCTTTCCGGATGAATCACGCAGGCCGCGTTTCACATCATATTCCACATATAAATTAGGATCAATGCCGTGGTTCTTCATCAGCTCAAGCTCCAACGAATCCATGTTGGAACGGAGCTCTCCCATCTCCTCCATGTCGATCATCTCAATCTCTGCTGACATACCATCTCCTCCATTTCTTAATAAACTGACATGCCTGCTTCGCAGGCACCACCATGTATAAAAGCCCATCGCTCCGTGCTTCGCACTCCCGCGATCGCCGCCGGTACAAGGTGAATTGCCGCACAGCGGCAAGAGAGGGCGGCCTGGGCCGTTCGCAATCCGCGCTGTCGCGCTACTTGCTCATACCGGCTTGGTCGTCGAATATC
>JAJBVI010000200.1 GCA_020859905.1 Lachnospiraceae bacterium
TGTCAGAAATACGGATGCAAGCATCCGATTTCTGACCTTTTGTCCCTTGTATCATTTTATAAAAAAATGACATAGAAGTTTACAAAATATTTAAACATCGGCGGATGGCCATACGGACTGATGGGGGAAGAAGGTACAAAGGATGCGCAAATCTAAAACAGGCCGGAGAAATGTCGGGAAGAAGCTGGGGACGATCCTGACAGCTGTTCTTGTGTCAATATCGGCACTCTGGTGCTTCAGCATGCGATGGATGCTGGCCACATGGGCCTATCTTTCCATGTCAGAACTCGTCTATCATATGAATACTACACTGGAGGGAACCAGCACGGATACGCTGTGGTCCTATTTTTTCTGCTGCGGCCTGCCGGCGCTGATCGCGTTGGCGGCGATCTGTATTTTACTGTATGCGGGCAGAATAAGAAAACGTCTGCACAGATGGACGGTCAGGATTGGGATCATCGGTGCGCTGGCATCCGCGGCGGGAGCGGCCGGCGTTGTCTGGGTCACACTGGATATCGGGACATATCTGGAGGGGCAGTCCAGATATTCCTCTTTCATTGATGAAAATTATGTTGATCCATCGAGCGTCGAACTCACATTTCCGGAGGAAAAGCGGAATCTGATTTACATATATCTGGAATCGGTTGAGATGACCTATGCGGATGAGGCGAACGGAGGAGCTTTTGAAGAAAATGTGATCCCGGAACTGACACAGCTCGCACTGGATAATGAGTGTTTTGCGGGCGACAGCGGTGTGCTGAACGGCGCCAATGTGACGACAGGCGCTAGCTGGACAATGGGAGCCCTGTTCGCTCAGACTTCGGGGCTGCCGCTCAACATATCAATCGGCGATAACAGCATGGATACACAGGATACATTTTTTGCCAGTGCGGTGACATTGGGGGATATTCTTGATGCAGAGGGATACAATCAGGTATTCCTGATCGGTTCGGACGCGACGTTTGGCGGCAGACGGCTGTATTTTACGGAACACGGAGGTTACAGGATTGAGGATTATGATTACGCGGCAGAGGAGGGAAGAATCCCTGAGGATTATCGTGTCTGGTGGGGGTATGAGGACGAGAAGCTGTTTGAATTCGCAAGAGACGACCTGCTGGAATTATCTCAGGAGGATGAGCCGTTTAATCTGACCATACTGACGGTAGATACGCATTTTGAGGACGGGTACGTCTGTGACCTGTGCGGTGACGCCTTCGGGGACAACCAGTATGCGAATGTGATGGCCTGCTCGAGCAGCCAGGTTGCGGAATTTGTTGAGTGGATACAGGAGCAGGATTTTTACGAAGATACAACGATCGTGATTTCGGGCGACCACCTTACAATGGACAGTGATTTCTGCGAGGATGTTGACAGCGCGTACAACCGCAGGGTTTATACCGTGTATATCAACGCGGCCGCAGAGCCTGTTTCAGAGACAGCCAGAACCTATACGACGCTGGATGATTTCCCGACTACGCTGGCGGCTATGGGAGTCGGGATTGACGGGAACAGGCTCGGGCTGGGCGTGAATCTGTTCTCGGACTGCCTGACCCTGGCGGAAGAGTATGGCATGGACGTGATTGAGAATGCATTCAATCAGAAATCGGCTTTGCTGGAAGAACTGGCAGATATAGATGAGTCGAATCTGGAAAAGCGGATCAGCGAAACTTATTTCAGTGTGAGCGTCGCGGAGATTCCGGATGACGCGGGTCTGTTTGGGGTTTCGATCGGCGGGCTATCCGCTTTAAATATAAATGCAGGAGCCGTCGATGCTGCCGTTTGGACCGAGGATGACCAGAGCGATCTCCAGTAGATTTCCATGGAAAGTGAGGATGGCGATAACTGGATATGCGGCGTGGATTCCACCGATTTATCGAACCCCGGCTGCTGTAATATTCATATTTATCTGATGGATCAGTCGGGAAACCAGTACCTGGTTGGAGCGGTGACGGCGGATTTTTCGTTTCAGGAGCCATAGTGTACTGTAGTGATTTTGTTCCGGTATTATTTAAGAAACGGAAATGACTGCTTCGCAGTCATCACTATCTATAAAAGAATTCTGGCATCTGAGTATTAATGTTGCTATAATAACCCAGTGTGAAAATGAAAGAAAGTATTTACAGGAACAAAACTGTGGTGGCAATATGGGACAGAAGAGCCGTTTGGGATTACGTTTTCGTAAGATGGCGAGCATCGTAAATTTTTATAATCTTAAAAGAATTTTTCAATATATGAAAAACTATGGCGTCAGAGAATGCGTCCGCCGCATCCGGTTTCACATCAACGGGGACGGATACAGGCTCTGGTGGAAGACGCACAGGCTGACAGAGGATGAGGCAGAGCGGCAGAGACAGAGAGTATTTGAAAGGACTCCGCTGATCAGCATCCCGGTTCCCCTGTATAATACGCCTCTGCAGTATCTGAGGGAGCTGATTGATTCCGTACAGAGCCAGACCTATGGCAGCTGGGAACTGTGCCTGGCGGACGGGAGTACGGATGACCAGGCTGAGCAGTTTATCCGGCAGCGGTATGCGGGGAACGCAAGGATCAAGTACAGACGTCTCAGCCGGAACAGCGGGATCGCGGGCAACACGAACGAGGCGGTTTCCATGGCTGAGGGGGAGTATATCGGGCTGCTGGATCATGATGATCTGCTTGCGCCGAATGCCCTTTTTGAAGTGGTGAAAGTGATAAATGAACATACCGGCGCGGATGTTATTTATACAGATGAGGATAAGATCTCTGATGATATCACGGATCATTTCGGACCGGCCTTTAAACCGGATTTCAATCTTGATCTGCTGCGGTCGTGCAATTACATCTGCCATTTTTTTGTAGTAAAAAAGGATATCGCGGATGAGATACATGGATTCCGTTCGGAGTTTGACGGCTCGCAGGATTATGATTTTATTCTCCGCTGTGTGGAGCGGGCGGAATGCGTTTACCATATTCCGATGATTTTGTATCACTGGAGGTGCCATCCGAATTCCGTGGCGGGCAATCCGGAGAACAAGCTTTATGCTTATGAGGCCGGACGGCGCGCGATTGAGGAACATCTGCGCCGGACCGGCGAGCCGGACGCGCAGGTGGAGCGTCTGCCCTTCTGGGGACACTACCGGGTGAATTATCCGGTCAGGAACCGGGACAGGGTATCGATTCTGATCGTGAATACGGGTTCTGCGGCGGATTTGCGCCGCTGCGTGGATTCCATTCTTTCAAAAACGACGTATCCGGATTACCATATCTATATTGCGGGGAGCGGCTGTACAGACCGGC
>JAJBVI010000146.1 GCA_020859905.1 Lachnospiraceae bacterium
GCACGAAGTGCGGAGCAATCCGTAGTATCATACCCTTTTGTCGCTCGAATCATTAATATTCCTGTAACATTTTCTCACTCTGACAGCCGGATCGACGATTTTCCGTAATACAGCGCCAGGTGCTGGTTCTTCCAGTCGGCCGCGTCTGTCGTAATATCCGTATGGAAAATCGGCGACGGCGTAACGCTCAGAGGCGCTACCGTGACATCATCCTCCTCTGAGGCGAGCAGATATTCCGCCCGGTCACAGAGTTCGATGTCATACTGCGCCGCGCTGCCGTTCACCACCGCGTACAAAGCGTCTACGCTGAGCGGAAGATCGGAAAACGCGGCCTGTCCGGAGCCGTCTTCACTCTCGTCAACCGAGACGATGCCGACACAGCCCACCGCGAAGATCAGCATCGCAGCCGCCACCCCGGCGGTCCTGCGCTTTTTATTTTCATAGAATTCCGAAAAATGCCGGATGCCCTCCCTTTCGCCGTGCCTGCGGTGCAGCCATCCCATGATGTAGATGAGATTGATCGTCATAAATCCGAAATAAGAAAAATAAATGATATCCATCATCCGATACGGCATCCGCAGTCCCTGCGCGTAAAATACGGCCGTTCCCTGTGAACAGTATATGCAAAAAGTAAACAGAACCATAAGCACCGGGTGCCGGTATGAAAATCCGCTGTGCGCCGCAATCCTGTAAAACACAGGCAGCAGCGCAATCCACAGTACGATCACCGGGAAGGATGTGGAGTTCGCGATATTATATCCGCCGTAAGCCAGCGAGTAGAGAAGCGCACGGACGACTCCCGTACTGCCGCCCACGGAAGCCTCGCGAATCTCGTTGCCGGGCGCGGCGATGCTGAGGCACAGCGCCGCAAGCAGCGCAGCCGTGATCAGAAGCAGCAGCACGCCCGCCTTTTTTCTGCGGACAAGATACCACAGCGTAAACAGCACGAGAATCACCGCCGCAAAGAGCGCGGTCGTGTAATTGCCGCCCCCGATGAAAAACGCCAGCGGCAGCGAGACAGCAAAACAGACTGCCTTCACCCAAATCCTGACGGTAGTAAGCAAAATCAGGATCAATGCAAAAAGCAACAGCATGAGAGAAAAGAAAAATGTGTAATAAACCGAGCCGTTGTACCAGTAAAAGGAGTCCGACGGCTGATAGGTAAACTGCATGGCGGCAAATGTCACCGCAGCCGCCGTCCCCAGAGCGGCAAACGGACCGGACCGGAACCACCTGCGCAGCAGCACATAAAAAATAAGCAGCATGCACACTGCAAAAGAGGTGATCAGGAGAACCGGCGCGAGGACGTAATACTGTTCCCCGAAAATAGCCGGCTGCAGCCGCATGAGAAAAATTGCGGAAAAATTACCCTGCCACTCCTGATAGGTGAGGCGCATGAGGCCGAACGATTCAGACAGAACCGCCCGGACCGAATGTGTCTCCTGCCAGACAGCCGCTGTCTCAACCCCGTAATAATAGTCGTCCACGCTCGGATGCGCGAATGTCCCGACATAATAAACCGGAATCAGAGACACAATCAATATGAAAATCAAAATAAAGCAGACCGTTCTTTTTTTCATAACGGGTACACCCTGGTATAAATGCACGGGGAATGCAATGTGTGCTGCCGCCGCGGTTTTCACAGATCCCTGAAGCAAAACGTCTTCGACCCGGAAGCGTAATCCGCGACGATCTGCCCCTGTCCGTAAAGCTTGTACTTATAACTCAGAAGCCCTTCGAGACCGACCGGTCCCCGAGCATGGAGCTTCCCGGTGCTGATGCCGACCTCGGCGCCGAACCCGTAGCGATATCCGTCCGCGAAACGGGTCGAACAGTTCTGGTAAACCCCGGCGGAGTCCACCAGATCCATGAACCGCTCCGCGGCGGCAGCATTCTCCGTCACAATGCAGTCGGTGTGATGTGACCCGTAGTAATTGATATGGTCGATGGCCTCCTGAATATCGGAAACCGTCTTTACGGAGAGGATATAGTCCAGATACTCCGTCGCGTCATCCCGCTCCGTCGCCGCCTCGCAGTCGATCAGCTCCGCGATCGCGCGGCTGCCGCGGAGTTCCACCTGTTTCTCATCGAGAGCGGCTTTCAGCCGCGGCATGAGATCTCCCGCGATATCATGATGCACCAGAAGCGTCTCCACGGCATTGCAGGCCGACACATACTGGGTCTTCGCGTCAAAGATGATCGGCACTGCCTTGTCGAGATCCGCGTCCTTATCCACATAAATGTGGCAGATGCCGTCCGCGTGTCCCATCACCGGGATCTTCGTGTGATCCATGATGTACTGCACAAACGCGTTGGAGCCGCGCGGGATCAGCAGATCCACAGAAGCATGGCACTCCAGCAGTTCGCTGATCTCCGAACGCGCCTCCAGCTGCATCATGCAGTTCTCCGGCAGACCGGCTTTTAGCACAGCCTCATAGATCGTCGTAAATAACTTTTTATTGGAGCGCAGCGCTTCGCTGCCGCCCTTTAAGATGACGCAGTTCCCGCTCTTGATGCACAGCGCGGAAATCTGAACCAGCGCATCGGGCCTCGCCTCAAAGATCACGCCGATCACGCCGATCGGGCAGGTCACACGCTTCAGCACAAGACCCTCGTCCAGCTCCCGCGCCAGCTGTGTCTGAAACAGGGGATCGGGCATGTGGATCAGATCGTTGATCCCCGCGATCACATCGCGCAGCTTCCCCTCGTCAAATTTCAGTCTCTTTAAAATCGGACCCGGCACGCCGTCCTGTTCTGCCTGTTCCATATCCTCACGGTTCGCCTCGAATATGGCCTCCCTCTCAGCCTGCAGCGCTTCGCTCACCGCCTGCAGCGCACGGTTCCGGGTCTCCCCGTCAGCGGCCGCCAGCTTCGGTGACGCCAGCTTGACCTGTCTCATCTCATCCTGTATGCTCATAATTCGTATCCTCCTCTATTACTGCACATTTCCGTAATGCCGGAAACGCATGTCATCATACCGATTCATATCCTCCTGACCTGATGTGCCGTCGTGAACTATCCATTATCTAAAGCCAATGGGCTTTTCTGCTTCACTGGTCTTGCAGCCTGCCATCTACACAGGTATTAAATGAACCGGACTTTATACCCGCCAGCGCTTATGGCAGCACTTTTAAAAACTTCTGGTAAAATTTACTCCTAACCCGTATAAACCGGAACAGAAATATTGCCGTTTTGCTCAGAAATCCGTTCATAAGCGCCTAATCAAAAATCACATACCTTTCGTATTATAA
>JAJBVI010000098.1 GCA_020859905.1 Lachnospiraceae bacterium
AGAAGAAACTGAAAGCGAGAGGGACACCCTAGAGATAAACTTAGAGCTTCCGGAGGCTAACCGCCACAAAGCAAAGGAGATAAGCATCATGACAGAGCGACAGATTGAAAACCGGATCAGCAAATTAAACGCACTGGAGAGCCAGATCGCACAGCTTCAGGAGCAGGCGGACAGCATCAAGTCCGAACTGAAAAATGATCTGGAGAGTAATGGGTTGGATGAAATGAAAACCAAGAATTTTGTCATTCGGTGGAAAGAGGTTATCAGCAACCGCCTTGACAGCAAAGCGTTAAAGAAAGCACTGCCGGACGTGTACAGCCAGTATTGCCGGCAGTGCAGTAGCCGAAGATTTACAATTGCATAAGAAAATGCCCTTGCCAGACGGCCATCTGACAGGGGCAAGCAACCCGATCAACCAAACATAATTAATTGAGGGTATGCAGGAAGTATAACACGCCTGCTGTCCTCTGACAAGAAAGGAAAGACCATGAATAAAATATCAAATTCACAAATATTCCGCACAGAAGAGGATTTTCAGGCAATATATAGCGCATGTTTAGAGAAACAGCCGCAGGCGCCACAGTCACTGAATGACGCGGACAAAGCTCTCTCAGAAGCCTTCTGGGCTTATCTGGCGGAATATGAGGAAAATACATTCAGATATGCGTATCAGTGTGGATATGAAGCAGGGAGGCAAATTATAAAATGACAAACATCTATGACATGAATCAGACAATGCGCCTGATCGGAATGCAGCTTTTTTCAATGATTTATGAAAGCCCGGGATTAATGCGGCAGATCAACGATATAGCAGAGGCAAGAACGCTTCTGGGGAGGCGGTACATAGAACCGTTATTAGATGCTTATGTGTTGGGATATATGCACGGTAAACGGGCAGATCGGCAGAGACGGAAGAAAAGTTGAAGGCATGGTCAGAGAATAAACTTGAGGAGACAGCAGGACAATGAAATCAATATATGAGATGACAGCAGAAGAGGTTGAGATCGCGGAAATGTTGACGAGAAGACCGGCGCTCTTGGAATTCATGCAATTGTGTATGACGTTGACGGATGACGAGCGAAAGCAGGTTTTAAAGATGTGTGAAGAGCGCGCACAGCAGTATCAGAAATAGGTTTTGCAGAGGCGGCGGTCTTCCTTATCGGGGGACTGCTGCCGGATGGGAGGTTAAACGATGGCAAGGAAGAAAAAAGAGACCAGGGCACTGGAAAAGGGTGAATATTACGATCCTGCAAATAACCGCTTTACTTTCCGGAAGATGGTGAAGGGCAACCGGATCAATATTTCTGCCAGAACATTAGACGAGCTTCGGCTGGAGAAGCACAGGATACTGTTGCAGATCGACCAGGGCATGACTCCGGATGTCACGAGGGGAAATGAGCCGTTAGACAAGTATTTTGATTACTGGTATGAGAAGTTTGCGAAGAACCAGATGAAAGCAACCACCTGCACGAATTACAAAGCATATTACGAAGCGAATATACGCGGTGATCTTGGCAGGAAAGCGTTGAAAAACGTTAGTGTTGCGGACTGTCAGAATGTGATAAACAGGATGGTAAAAGCCGGAAAGAAGAAATCCACCATGACAAATTTGAAAAGCTGTATGAACAATGTGTTTAAGTGCGCCATGGATGAAGAGATCATTTCAAAGAATCCGTTCCAGAATATCCGGATACCCAAAACAAAAAGCGATAAGCGCGAAGCACTGGAACGCTCACAGATTGAGTTGTTTCTTGGCTACATAAAGAATCATCCAGTGTTTTCGCGGTATTACCCTGAGTTTGTCGTTCTGTTTAACTGTGGTCTGAGAATCGGAGAGATGGCTGCTTTGACATGGTCCGATCTGGATTTCAAGGGCAATACCATGCGGATCAATAAAACTGTGAACCGTTATAGAGAAAAGGATTTTGGATATACCCGGGCGGTTGCGTCACCGAAAAGCGATACATCAGAGCGGACGATCTTTTTTAACAGCATGGTCAGGAAAACGCTTTTGAAGTTAAAGATGCAGCAGGGCATGAAATCAGACCTGAAGCTGCCTTATGTGGATGATTCGGGATATATCAGGGGAAGCGTAACAGGATTTGTGTTTACCAACAGCTCCGGCGGCGTGTGGGTGGAACCTTCGTTCCGCAAGCTCATTAACAGGATCGTGGAGCATCAAAACGAGGATGCAAAAAAAGCCGGCACAGAGCTGTTAGAATCGTTCACTCCACATGTGGCACGACATTCTTATACGTCACTTGCTTATGAAGCCGGAGCGGACATGAAAGCGGTCTCTGAGTATCTGGGACACTCTTCGATTGATACGACGCTGAACGTATATACCAGTCTGACAGCAAAGAAAAAGCAGGAGCAGGAGGTTGTCGTACAGGCAATCATGGTATCCTGATTCCTGAGCCAAATTCTGAGCCAAAATTGGCACAAAAGGACAAAACAGGATAAACGAAGAAGAGAAGATAAACTGAAAGAACCCTTGATTTACGGGCTTTTATGGCACATGACGGAACAGGATAAAACATATCCCGTAAAGAGAAAACACTTGACACCCGGTCTGTTCTGTGCTAATCTACGCAAGGTGATTGACATGGAGAAGATTGGGCATCAGGTTTTTTTATATGATTTTTACGGTGAGCTGCTGACGGATCATCAGAAAAGCGTGTATGAGGATGTTGTACAAAACGACATGTCCCTGAGTGAGATCGCCGATGAACGCGGCATCAGCCGTCAGGGCGTACACGACCTGGTGAAACGATGCGACCGGATTCTTTCTTCCTATGAAGAGAAGCTGCATCTGGTGGAGCGATTTTTTAAAAATCGCGAAAATGTTGCACGAATCCGAGAACTGGCCGCCGGCGGCGCCGGCGACAGCGCGGAGGTTCTGGCGGAGATCTACCGGATTTCCGGCCAGATTTTAGAGGAGTTATAATATGGCATTTGACAGTTTATCTGAAAAACTCCAGAATGTATTTAAGAATCTGCGGAGCAAGGGCCGGCTGACAGAGGCCGATGTAAAAGCTGCCATGAAGGAAGTCAAGATGGCGCTTTTAGAGGCGGATGTGAACTTTCGCGTTGTAAAGCAGTTTGTGAAGGCTGTGGAGGAACGCGCGGTCGGTTCGGATGTCATGAACGGTCTGAATCCCGGTCAGATGGTTATCAAGATCGTAAACGAGGAAATGGTCAAAATGATGGGTTCCGAGACAACGGAGATCCGTCTGAATCCCGGTCAGGCCACGACGGTTATCATGATGGCGGGCCTGCAGGGTGCCGGCAAGACGACCACGGCGGCAAAGCTTGCGGGTAAGTATAAGCTGAAAGGCAGAAAACCCCTTCTGGTCGCCTGTGACGTCTATCGTCCCGCAGCGATTCAGCAGCTTCAGATCAACGGCGAAAAGCAGGGTGTAGAAGTGTTCTCCATGGGAGACGGACATAAACCTGTGGACATCGCGAAGGCAGCTGTGGAGCATGCGGCAAAAAAAGGCAATAACATCATTATTATAGATACGGCGGGCCGTCTTCATATTGATGAAGATATGATGAATGAACTGATTGATATCCGCAGACATGTGGATGTGGATCAGACCGTACTCGTTGTAGACGCCATGACCGGGCAGGACGCAGTCAATGTGGCAGGCACCTTTGATGATAAGGTCGGCATCGACGGCGTGATCCTGACGAAACTGGACGGGGATACCAGAGGCGGGGCGGCGCTTTCCATCCGCGCCGTGACAGGCAAGCCGATCTTTTACGCCGGCATGGGAGAGAAATTATCCGATCTGGAGCAGTTTTATCCGGACCGCATGGCTTCCCGTATTCTGGGGATGGGAGATGTGCTTTCCCTGATCGAGAAGGCGGAGGCCGAACTCGATGAAGAAAAAGCTGCCGAGATGGAGCAGCGCATGCGGAAAGCGGAGTTTTCCTTCAATGACTATCTGGAGTCCATGAACCAGATGAAAAAGATGGGCGGAATTACCAGCGTGCTCAGTATGATGCCGGGCATGGGCGGCTCTCAGATGAAACAGATCGAGGACGCGATGGATGATAAGAAAATGGTCCGGATTGAGGGTATCATTTACTCCATGACGCCGGCAGAGCGGGATAATCCCGATCTCTTAAATCCCGGCCGGAAACGCCGTATTGCAAGGGGAGCCGGTGTTGATATCAGCGAGGTCAACCGCTTGGTGAAACAGTTTGAACAGGCGCGCAAGATGATGAAGCAGATGACCGGCGGCAAAAAAGGACGGCGGGGCATGGGCGGCTTCGGTGGTTTAGGCGGTAAAATGGGAGGCTTTAAAGGCCTGCCGTTTTAGGCGGCGCAGACACATCCGGTGTCTGTGCTTATAGAGAGAATATGATTTCTCGTATTACAGCATGAAGTAAGATCAGGAGGTGATGTACAGTGGCAGTAAAAATCAGATTAAGAAGAATGGGGCAGAAGAAGGCTCCTTTCTACAGAATTGTTGTTGCTGATTCCAGAAGCCCGCGTGACGGCAGATTTATCGAAGAGATCGGTTACTATGACCCGACCAAAGATCCGTCTGTGATCCGCGTGGACGAGGAAGCAGCGAAAAAATGGCTGGCGAATGGCGCACAGCCCACACAGACTGTAGACAAGCTTTTAAAGATCGCCGGCATCGAAAAGTAATGAATTCATGAGGAAAACGAAATGAAAGAATTAGTAGAGGTTATTGCCAGATCACTTGTCGAATTTCCGGAAGAGGTTTCTGTTACAGAGACTGAAAAAGAGCATGTGATTGTTTTGGAACTCCGCGTCGCGCAGTCTGACATGGGAAAAGTGATTGGAAAGCAGGGGAGAATCGCAAAGGCAATCCGTTCTGTTGTGAAGGCGGCCGCATCGAGAGAGAACAAAAAGGTTGTTGTCGAGATTGTCTGATGTACTAAAAAGGAGACAGTATGGAAGACAGATTTCAGGTTGGCATTATCACCGGCACGCATGGGATTGCCGGTGAAGTAAAAGTGTTTCCGACGACAGATGACAGCAGCCGTTTCCGAAAATTAAAGCAGGTGATCCTGGATACCGGTTCGGAGGAGCTGGAGCTGGAAGTAGCCCGGGTTCGTTTTTCTAAGCAGATGGTGATTCTTAAGTTCAGGGAATTTCAGAACATCAACGAGGTAGAGTGCTTTCGCGGCAAAAGCCTTTATGTCACAAGGGAGAATGCTGTCAAACTGGAAAAGGATGAATATTTTATTGCGGATCTGATCGGCATGAAGGTGGTCTCGACAGACGGAGAGGATCTCGGAATTCTGAAGGATGTGATGCAGACCGGGGCAAATGACGTCTACATTGCGGCGGATCCGGGCGGGACAGAACTCTTACTTCCGGCCATTCATGACTGCGTCAGAAAGATAGATATGGATCAGGGTGTGATCACAGTTTTTTTGATGCCTGGGCTGCGGGATTGAAGGAGGCAGCATGCGTTTTCATATTTTGACGCTGTTTCCGGACATGATCCGGCTGGGTCTGGAGACAAGCATTATCGGAAATGCGGTTAAGAACGGTATTTTAGAGCTTGACCTCATAAACATCCGCGATTATACCGGAGACCGTCATAAAAAAACAGATGATTACCCCTACGGCGGCGGAGCGGGCATGGTGATGCAGGCTCAGCCGATTTATGACGCGTGGCGTGCCGCGGCAGCCTCCTGCGACGGTGCGGCACGCTGCATTTATCTGTCTCCGCAGGGCAGACATTTTGATCAGTCCATGGCGAAAGAGCTTGCGAAAGAGCGGGAGCTGATCCTGCTCTGCGGCCATTACGAGGGGATTGATGAACGCGTGATAGAAGAGATTGTGACGGATCAGGTTTCTATCGGCGATTATGTGCTGACCGGCGGAGAACTGCCGGCCATGGTGATGGTTGACGCTGTATCCAGAATGATCCCCGGGGTGCTGACTAATGAAGCGTCCGGCGGCTCGGAGTCGCTAGAGGGCGGCCTGCTGGAATATCCGCAGTACAGCCGCCCCGCGGAGTGGATGGGGCGGGAGGTTCCGCCGATTCTTTTGTCCGGCGACCATCAGAAAATCGACGCATGGCGCCATGAGCAGTCTGTACTGCGCACGCTTCGCCATCGCCCTGACCTTCTGGAGGAGGCAAATCTGTCATCCCGGGATGTAAAGCTTATCCTGAATCACATAAGATAATTTTCGGGAAAAAGCACTTGCAAAGCGGCGTTTCATATGTTAAAATATTGATTGTTGTGAATAAAAGAGATGGTCCTCTGTTACGTTATTGTATTAAGAACATCAAAGAAACAGGAGGTCACAAAATGAATGCCACTGAAATTATAAGAAATATCGAAGCGGAGCAGTTGAAATCGGATGTCCCGGATTTCCGGGAGGGAGATACCGTTCGCGTACATGCGAAGATCAAAGAGGGCAGCCGCGAGAGAATCCAGGTATTTGAGGGTACCGTGATAAAAAGACAGGGCGGCAGCAGCCGCGAGACATTTACCGTTCGTAAGTTTTCGAGCGGTATCGGTGTTGAAAAGACATGGCCTGTTCACTCCCCGGTCGTAGAAAAGATTGAAATAATCCGCCGCGGTAAGGTGAGAAGGGCGAAGCTCTATTATCTGAGAGGACGCGTCGGCAAGAAGGCCAAAGTCAAAGAGTTAGTGAAATAATGTTTGTTTTTGCGGGCTGAAAGGGGTTGTGGATACACAGCTCCTTTTGTTTATTTTAAGAGTTCTGCATCAGCAGCGCATTTTCGTTACACCGGGAGGACACGGATGGCAATATTACGTAAAAAGGGGCTGAGCTTTCGGCGGCGCAAAAAAAAGGCTTCTCTGTCGATATCTAAAAATATCGCTCTGTTTATTGTAAAAATACTGATTACTCTGTTTATCGCTTTCATAGTGGTTTATACTGTCGGCATGAAAGTGACTGTGTCCGGCAACTCGATGGAGAGTACGGTTTCAGACTCAGACCGGGTGCTGGTGAACCGCCTCATCTACAGTCTGAGCGATCCGAAATCCGGGGATGTGATCGTGTTCCTGCCGAACGGTAATGAAAAGAGTCATTATTATGTCAAGCGTGTCGTCGCTGTTCCGGGTGATACGGTTCTGATCCGTGACGGCGTACTTTATATAAACGGCGCGATGTATGACGAGGAGGATACAGAAGCCATCGTCAGCGCCGGTCTCGCGGAGGAAGAGATTACGGTCGGAGACGATGAGTATTTTGTGCTGGGAGATAACCGGAACAGCAGTGAGGACAGCCGTTACGCCAATATCGGCAATGTCAAAAAGGAATATATCGTCGGAAAAGCATGGTTTTATTTCGGGTCAATCCGAAATATGGGACGGATTCAGTGAGACCTAATCGTCCGTAAGGAACTGTAAAAAAAACATATGCAAGATGCATAAGTTATAAAGGAGATTGAAAAGATGGATTTTCAATGGTACCCGGGCCATATGACAAAAGCAAAGCGTCAGATGCAGGAGGACATAAAACTCATCGACCTGGTGATTGAGCTGGTGGATGCGCGTATTCCCCTAAGCAGCAGGAATCCGGACATTGATGAGCTGGGGAAGCATAAATCCAGACTGATTCTGTTAAATAAGGCCGATCTGGCCGATGCGGAAAAAAACAGGATATGGAAAGCTTATTTCTGTGAAAAAGGATATTTCGCGGTGGAACTGGATGCCAGGAACCGCACCGGAATGAAAACGATTCAGCATGCCATTCTGGAATCCTGCAGGGAAAAAACCGAGCGGGACAGGAGGCGGGGCATCAAAAACCGGCCGATCCGCGCTATGGTCGCCGGTATTCCGAATGTCGGAAAATCCACGTTTATTAATACTTATGCCGGCAGAGCCTGTACAAAAACCGGCAATAAACCGGGCGTTACAAAAGGAAAGCAGTGGATCCGCCTGAATCAGAATGTGGATCTGCTGGATACCCCCGGGATCTTGTGGCCGAAGTTTGACGACCCGGATGTGGGAATGCGCCTGGCTCTTATCGGCTCAATGAACGATCACCTGCTGAACACAGATGAATTGTCACTGGAACTGATTCAATACCTTACGGAGCATTATCCCGGGATCCTGTCGGCACGATACGGCGTAGATGAGAATAATGAGAAACCTGTTGATATCCTCAACGGGATTGCGCGGAACAGGAACTGTATCCGCACCGGGAATGAGCTTGATTACGGCAAGGCGGCCGTGCTTGTGATCGATGAGTTCCGAACCGGACGTCTCGGACGGATTACGCTGGAGACTCCGTGATTTTCATGCGCTGCTGACGGAGTGCGCCAACATTTGTGAAAGGAAGTAACTGACAGGATATAAACGGTTACAAAGAAAAATTATGGGTTTGAAGAAGATTACGGAAATCCGCGATGAGCTAAGACAGACACCGGACTGCGCTCTTGACGGTTTCATCTGGAAATATGAGGCTGACGACCGCGCCGGCGTACAGGCTCTGACCGCCCAGGCAAAAAAACGCCAGAATCGCCTGGAAGAGGAACTGGAACGGATTGAAAAACTGAAAGAATATGAACGCAAATACGCGGATTACGAATATATATGCGGCATTGATGAGGTCGGACGGGGACCGCTGGCCGGCCCGGTCACGGCTGCTGCGGTGATCCTGCCGAAGGACTGCGCGATCCTGTATATCAATGACTCAAAAAAACTGTCCGCGAAAAAACGGGAGGAACTGTACGAGATTATTATGGAACAGGCTGTTTCCGTCGGGATCGGCATGAGAAGCCCGCAGCGCATCGATGAGATCAATATTTTGCAGGCGACCTATGAGGCGATGCGCGAGGCGGTGGGAAAGCTGGATCCCCAGCCGGCGCTCCTTCTGAATGACGCGGTGACCATACCGGGGCTTCAGATGGAACAGGTTCCGATCATTCACGGCGACGAAAAAAGTATTTCCATCGGTGCGGCGAGCATCGTTGCAAAGGTGACGAGGGACAGGCTGATGACAGAATATGATGCCCTGATGCCTGAATACGGATTTGCTGCGAACAAGGGATATGGTTCCGCCGCACATATCAAGGCTTTGAAAACTTATGGACCGTCACCGATCCACCGGAAAAGTTTTATCGGAAATTTTGTATAAAATATACGATTAGAATCATATTATGCGAAAACAGAATAACAAAAACGTTTTTTTGCATAAAAAGCATTGAACGAGAATATTGAATCTGCTTTGCCGTCATGTTATAATAATAATACTATTGTAAAAATATTTTTTAAGGAGGAAATGTATGGCACTGACATATTACAAGACGAGGGGTTGGAAGGAATCCGCAGACACACCGAAGTATTACAAGACACACGGCATTGTACAGCTGTACAGCCAGAATGTTCTCACGGACGAGGTGTATGAGTCCGGCAAATCCGAGATGAATTACGATGTGATCATGCTTGAGGAGCCGAAGGATTATGTTTTCCCGGACGGTGAGACCGCACAGGGATTCAGGTACATCTACCGCTGGAGCACGAATCCGTTCGGCGGCATTGTGAAATGCAGTGATGTTGCTGCATGCCCGGATGAATTTATTAACGGTTATTGTACAGAGTAGAGGAAGACACTCGCAGCAGGTTATCAAAAATGGAGGTTAAGTCATGGCAGATGTAAGACGTTTTGCGGCTCTGCGGCCGGAAAAGGAAGATGCGGTCGGGACAGGTGCCCTGTCCTATGAGGAGGTTGTTGAGAGATACCAGTCGGGCAGAATGTTTCAGAATCATTTCGGAGAATTTTTTGTTTATCAGGTTAAGGACGGCGGTAAGGAATATAACGGTATATTCGCCTGTGCGTCCGTGGACGATTATCTGAACGGAGTGATCCGGAACCACAGCTGGGCGAAAGATCAGGTGACAGAGGAGAAGCTGAGCAAGCTGGAGAAAGACGGATTCCAGGTCGAGCCGGTAATCCTCGCTTACCATAAGCAGCCTTTTGTCGATGTGATCATGACAGCAGCGAAAAAGTTCGCGCCGGCCTATCACTTTGTCACAGAGAACGGTGTGGAGCATACGATCTGGGAGATGTATGACTATTCCAGGGCAAAGCTTCTGATCGAAGCGATGCAGGGAACAGCACATCTCTATATTGCAGCCGGACATGAGATCGCGGCGGCTTCCGTCGCGCATTGTCAGGATCTCCGGAAAGCGGACCGCAACTACGATCCGTCCGCGGAGTTCAATTATTTCATGTGCGTCCTGCTTGAGTATGAGTCAATCACAGAGGACGGTGAAGTGACGGTTCCCCGTTTCCAGCCGAATATGTTCAGCCACGTGATCTGACAGACATACCATAACAGTTGTTTTGAGAGAGGATATACACAGAGCCGATGCGGGCAGCGTGTATGTCCTCTTTATTCTTTAATTATGCAAAAGCAGAAGGAAGACTTTATGCAGAACAAACGCAGGATGGGGGCTGTGCAGGAGACGCGGGTGGCCGACTGGCTGAGGCGGCGCGGATACCGTATACTGGCTCAGAATTACCGCTGCCGGTTCGGTGAGATTGATCTGATCGCGGCAAAAAACGGCTATCTTATTTTTATTGAAGTGAAATACAGGAGTACGGACAGCTGCGGTGCGCCGCAGGAGGCCGTCGACGCACGGAAACAGCAGCGCATCAGCAATGCCGCCTCCTGTTATCTGTATATGAAACAGTATCCTCCGGACACCCCCTGCCGCTTTGATGTCGCGGCGGTTTCAGGAGAGGAAATCGAGCTGATCCGGGACGCTTTCCCCTATTGCGGAAATTACAGCGGATAAAAACAGTGCTTGACATTTATTTTTTAAAGTGCTATAGCAGTTGTTGGGGTTTACAGGAAACGGAGGTGTTAAGATGAGTAATATTGATATGTCATCCATTCCGCTCTGGGTATGTCTGCCTTTTGCGGCGCTTTTGATCTGTATTGCAGTCATGCCGCTTGTGGCGGGAGAGTGGTGGGAAAAGCGCCAGCCATTTGTGATTATCCTGTTGTCGGTGCTTTTTATTATCCCCTTTGCCGTGCTGTACGGGACGGGCGCGGCTGCGGAAACGGTGCTGGAGTGTCTGTTTAATGACTACCTCACCTTTATTGTACTTTTGTTCGGTCTGTATTGTGTTGCCGGAAATATTCATCTGGACGGTGACCTGGCGGGATCGCCGAGAATCAATATCCTGATGCTTCTTATGGGGACGGTACTGGCCAGTTTTATCGGGACAACCGGGGCGAGCATGCTTCTGGTCCGCCCTGTGATCAAGATGAATGCATGGAGGAGAAACCGTGCCCACATTATGGTCTTTTTCATTTTCCTGGTATCGAACATCGGAGGCTGCCTGACGCCGATCGGCGATCCGCCGCTTCTGATGGGATTTTCCAGAGGCGTACCCTTTGCATGGAGCTTCCACCTGCTGCCGCTCCTGGCTGTAAATACGGTTCTGCTGCTTCTGATCTTCTGCGTGATAGACCGCAGGGCTTACCGCAGGGATATCGTTGCGGGCATGCGGCCGGATATCAGCGGCAGAGGAACGAGGATTTCGCTGAAAGGAGTCCATAATTTTATTTTCATCGGGATGATCATTTTTGCCGTCATCCGCGGCGTACTGCCGAAGCTGCCCGCTTTTCAGAATGCGGACGGGGAGACGATCGGCATTCACATTTTCGGTGAAGTAAGCTTTCCGGTTTCTTCCCTGATCGAGGTGATCATTATCCTGCTCGCGGCGTTTTTGTCTTTCCGCACGACGAAAAAGAACGTACGTTTGGCGAACCATTTTACCTGGGGCGCGATCCGGGAAGTGGCCGTATTGTTTGTCGGTATTTTTATTACCATGCAGCCGGCATTGATGATTCTCGAAGCGAAGGGCGGCAGCCTCGGGCTGACCCAGCCTTTCCAGATGTTCTGGGTGACAGGCGCGTTGTCAAGCTTCCTCGATAATACGCCGACCTATCTGGTATTCCTGACAACGGCGGGAGCGATGGATTTCGGCTCCGGCATCGCGACGACGGTCGGCATGATTCCGGTGAAGATGCTGATGGCGGTCTCTGCGGGAGCTGTGTTTATGGGAGCCAATACCTACATCGGAAATGCGCCGAACTTCATGGTGAAATCCATTTCCGAGGAGAATGGTATCCGGATGCCTTCCTTTGTCGGATATCTGTCCTGGTCAGTACGGTTTCTGATACCGGTATTTTTCATTGATATGCTGCTCTTTTTCCTGTAGGAGGTGAACGTCGTGGAAGAGATTAAAACACTGGATCTCCGTGCACTGGCGGAGCGCATCTATAATCTGGATGAAAAAGCGTATTCCATTACCGGTTCCGCGCTCGGCAGAGTGTACAACGGGGATAAGGAACATGCGATTTTGTACATCATCGATCTGCTGGAAGCCCAGAAGGGCTCTGATATCCTGCGCGATGAGCTGGCTCTGATTGGGAATATGGGCAAGACCATCGCGGAAAAACAGGGCCAGAGTGATGTGCTGGATGAATATAATGCCATCACAAAGCTCACGAAATGGCAGGCCGATCATTATACACGGGTGGACATTCTGGATAAATCCAGGGCGGATCTGAATACCATCGCACTGAACAAGAGGTTTTCCGAAAATGACAAGAAGATCATCTGCATTGCGCGGACTTACGGCAGCGGCGGACATGAGATCGGATTTGCCCTGGCGAACAGGGAGAACCTGGCTTACTATGATAAAAAGATTTTCATGGAGATCATGAAGCGTATGTCGGCCGGCAACAAGAGTATCTGGGAGCACAAGGATTACTATGAGAAAGCAGATGTCGGGCATCCGGTCTATGCGGGCATGCCTTTCGAGAAGGATAACCTGCCTTTCTTTAAACAGGTGAGGGAGGATTTCTCCAATTTTCACGGCCTGCCGCGCAGGGATGCCCTGTTTTTTACGCAGAGCAAAATGATCCTGGATCTGGCAAAGTCTGAAAATTTTGTGATGCTGGGACGATACGCGGATGTTGTGCTGACGAACGAACACATACCGCATATCAGCATTTTTATCACGGCTCCGTTTGAAAAGCGCGTGGAGCGCCTGGTTTCCATGCATCCGGAGATGACAGAAAAGAAAATCCGCAAGATGCTGGTTCAGTCGGATAAAATCCATCTGCGCGATTACCGGTATTTTACAGGAAGAATGTGGGGCCGGGCGGAAAATTATGACCTCACGCTAAACAGCGCCAGCTACGGTGTTTCCGGTTCTGTAGAGCTTCTGGTCGATATGCTGGATGGGTAAATGCGCTGCATGCGGTTCTGCCGAAAAATTTCCTTACGCAGCCCTGTGCAAATGAAAAGAGGATTCTGTATCTTTCTTACAGAATCCTCTTTTTCCTGCAGTTTTCGCCGTGGCATCTGCTCACCCGTGAGGTTCCGCATGCAATGCCTGATTTTTTTAATAAAGTTCTTGCATTATACCCCTTAGGGGTATATAATTATATTATAATACAGACTGTCAGAAATCAAATGCCCATATCCGTATTTCTGACAGTTTGGACTGCAAAATTCAGTAATCCGAAATGACAGGAGTGCCTTTTTATGGATAAAAATGAAAAAACAGAAGAGCTGCCCGACAACGTGCTGCCTGCATGCTGTGAATGCTGTAAAACAAAAGAACGCTCTGCGGAGGAGTACCGCAGCCTGATGAACCGTCTGAGCCGGATTGAGGGACAGGTGCGCGGTGTAAAAAGAATGCTGGAACGGGATGCCTACTGTGTCGATATCCTGATTCAGGTTTCTGCGATTAATTCCGCATTAAACAGTTTTAATAAAGAGCTTTTGGGGAACCATATACGCAGCTGCGTAGTGGAGAATGTCCGATCCGGCAATGATGAGATCATTGATGAACTCGTCGCGATCATACAGAAGCTTATGAAATGAGTACCATCCGGAGACAGTGCAGATACATACTGCTGCTCCGGACCGTCAGGGCACCGAATGCAGTAAAGACGACGTTCTCAGCCTTCCGGATACATACCGCTGCCACGGACCGCCAGGGTACGGCAAGTCACGATGATAGTTTAAGGAGTATATGATTATGGAACAATATTCAGTTACCGGCATGAGCTGCGCGGCCTGCAGCGCCCATGTGGAAAAGGCGGTACGCAAAGTGCCGGGAGTGACGGAAGTGGCCGTCAGCCTGCTGACGAATTCAATGCGTGTGGAAGGGACCGCTGCCGCAAAGGATATCATCAGCGCGGTCACGGCGGCGGGCTACGGAGCGTCACTGAAGGGAGAGGAAACGTCCGGCGCAAAAGCCGGTCTTGATGAGGAATTCCTCGCGGATCACGAGACGCCGAAGCTCTTAAAACGGCTGATAGTCTCCGTCGTGATCCTGATTCCGCTGATGTATGTTTCCATGGGACATATGATGTGGAACTGGCCGCTTCCTTCTGTCATGGACGGCAATCATATCGCCATGGGTCTCTATGAAATGCTGCTCACAATCCTGATCATGGTGATAAACCAGAAGTTTTTTATAAACGGCTTTACCAGCCTGCTGCGGCGTTCGCCGAACATGGATACCCTGGTGGCCATGGGGTCGGCCGCGTCTTTTGCCTACAGCATGTATGCCCTGTTTGCCATGACCGGCGCACAGCTTCGCATGGACATGGATGCCGTGATGACCTGGATGGATGAGTTTTACTTTGAATCGGCCGCCATGATCCTGACCCTGATCACGATCGGAAAGACGCTGGAGGCTTATTCCAAAGGGAAGACGACCAATGCGCTGCGCAGTCTGATGCAGCTGGCGCCGAAGACGGCTCATGTGATCCGAAACAGTACGGAAGAAACGGTTACCGTTGATCAGGTTCGGATCGGAGATGTCTTTGTTGTCCGCCCCGGCGAGAGTATCCCGGTGGACGGTGTCGTCCTTGAAGGGATCAGTGCGGTAGATGAGGCTGCGCTGACCGGCGAGAGTATTCCGGTGGACAAGGAAGAGGGAAGCAGTGTCTCGGCGGCGACCATGAATCGGTCCGGCTATTTAAAGTGCGAGGCAGTGCGTATCGGTGAGGACACCGCACTCTCTCAGATTATACAGATGGTCAGTGATGCGGCGGCGACGAAAGCTCCGATCGCGAAGGTGGCGGATCGGGTGTCCGGCATCTTTGTGCCGACCGTACTTCTGATTGCGGCGGCGACCTTTGTGATCTGGCTGATGGTGGGTCAGGCCTTCGGATTTTCCCTTGCCAGAGCGGTATCCGTGCTTGTGATCAGCTGTCCGTGCGCACTGGGACTGGCGACGCCGGTGGCCATCATGGTGGGCAACGGCGTCGGCGCGAAAAGCGGAGTCCTTTTTAAAACGGCGGAGTCACTGGAGGAAACCGGAAAGATCGATATCGCGGTGATGGATAAGACCGGTACGATCACAACCGGGAAACCAAAGGTGACAGATATCCTGCCGGCCGTACCGCTTCAGACGGCAGGAGCCGGGAAGCCGCTTCAGAGCGTTTCCCGCACTGATGCCGATTCATCATGCAAAACCGGAATGCCGCACGGATCACCAGCGGATGATGCGGAGTCCGACCTGCTGCGTGTCGCCTTTGCGCTGGAACAGATGAGCGAACATCCGCTGGCCCGGGCGATCATGGAGTACGCTGAGGAAAATAGATTATCGACACCGGCGGCGGAAGAGTTTCAGTCGGTCGTCGGAAATGGTCTGACCGGTATTCTGGACGGAGAACGAATCTATGCCGGCAGCCGGAAGTATATTTCGTCAGTCGCAGAGATTCCGGACAGCCTTATACAGCAGGCGCTCGAGCTTGCCGAACAGGGAAAGACGCCTCTGTTTTTTGTCAGAAATAAAACCGTGTGCGGCATGATTGCCGTGGCGGATGTGATGAAAGAGGAGGCACCGGAAACAATCCGGCAGCTTCACGGAATGGGGATCCGCGTGGTGATGCTGACCGGGGATAATATCCGGACGGCGCGCGCCATCGGCACCCAGGCAGGTGTGGATCATGTGATTGCGGATGTCCTGCCGGGTGATAAGGAGAGTGTGATCCGGCAGCTTTCCGAAAAAGGTAAAGTCGCTATGGTGGGAGACGGTATTAACGACGCACCGGCTCTGACGCGGGCCGATATCGGCATCGCGATCGGCGCCGGAACGGATATCGCCCTGGACACGGCGGACGTGGTTCTGGTTAAGAGCCGTCTGGATGATGTGCCGGCCGCGATCCGGCTCAGCAGGCGGGTGCTCCGGAATATTCATGAAAATCTGTTCTGGGCATTCTTTTATAACGTGATCGGTATTCCGCTTGCCGCCGGCGCGTGGTATTATCTGGCAGGATTAAAGCTGAACCCGATGTTCGGCGCCGCGGCCATGAGCCTCTCCAGCTTCTGTGTGGTCATGAACGCCCTGCGCCTTAATTTTGTAAAGGTTCACGGCACACACAGGGATAAATCAAAAAAACATCCGGTATCAGGCAGCCTGTTTGAAGATTTCTTCGGAGAGCAGGATGATTTGCATACAATACAAAACAAAACGGAGGAGACAGAAACCATGACGAAGACAATGGAAATCAAAGGTATGATGTGCGGGCACTGCGAAAAACACGTGAAAAATGCGCTGGAAGCGCTGGATGGCGTAGCGCAGGCTGAAGCCAGCCATGAGAAAGGAACCGCTGTTGTGACACTGGCCGCGGATGTGGCGGACGATGTGCTGAAGAAGGCGGTGGAAGACGCGGACTATGAGGTGACCGCAATCCACTGACTGAAAGGCAGTGTTATCATTTACAGCCGATTTTTCAGTTCCTGAGCACAGCCTCGTCGCGCCGACATGTAAGAGGCTGTGCTTATGCTTTAAAAATCCTGTTTTTATGCCTCAAAATTCCCGTTTTATGCCTCAAAAATCCTGTTTTTTCTTGCCAAACAGATTGCATGATGTTAATATAAATACATGTCGTATCTTGTCGAAGAGGGCACAGGACAGAGTATGGCATCTGAAATCATATGTCCGGATGACATGGATATGATATAAGGGACAAAAGGTCAGAAATCGGATGCTCGCATCCGTATTTCTGACATTGGGGACCGCAAAAACATGAGGAAGTAGCAAATTTGACCGCTTTTTGGTCAAATTTAGCGGATTCCGAATGTTTTTAGGATTGCGGGATAAGTGAGATAAGAAATCTCTGATTTCCGTTATCGAACTTATGCAGAGCTGCAATCCGTAGTATCATACCCTTTTGTCGCCCGAATCATGGATATGTTTGACGGAGAAAACAGGGAGAGGAGATAGATATGTCTGAGGTTACTGCACACAGGGAAGCAAACGCCGGTCCTCTGGGACTGCTCGGATTCGGGATGACAACGGTTCTTCTGAATCTGCACAATGCCGGTGTGATCGAGATGTCTGTGATGATTCTCGCCATGGGACTGGCGATGGGAGGTCTGGCTCAGATCATCGCCGGGCTGATGGAGTTTAAAGCCGGCAACACGTTCGGCGCGACCGCGTTCACTTCCTACGGACTGTTCTGGTGGTCGCTGGTCATGATACTGGTAAATCCGGCTTTTTTAGGCGCTGAGGCGGCGGACGGGAGATCGCTCGGCTTTTATATGCTGCTGTGGTGCATCTTTACGCTGTTTATGTTCATCGGAACGATAAAGGCGAACCACGCGACACAAATTATGTTTTTCACGCTGATGCTGCTGTTCCTGCTTCTGGCGGTTGAGAACTTTACCGGCATACATATTGTCGGCATTATTGCAGGTGTCGAGGGTATCGTCTGCGGCGCATCCGCGATTTATACCGCGGTGGCCGGTATCGTGGACGGCGAGTTCAACAAACCGATCATGCCGGTGTAGCTCACCGGGATATGCTGCTGACGCAGTGCGCCGGCATCCGTAAAAGAGCCGCAAATACCACGATGCCGTGTGCATTGTGGTATTTTGCGTTTTTCGGGAGAATATCAATGAATATTACCATATACGCTGCCGGGAAAATAAAAGAATCTTATCTCCGGCAGGCGGTCGATGAGTATGCCAGAAGACTCAGCCGCTACTGTAAGCTGCAAATAGCGGAGGTCGCGGATGAAAGGACGCCGGATCATGCAGGTCCGGCACTGGCCGCACAGATCAAAGACAGAGAGGGAGAACGCCTGCTGGCCCGCATCCGGGACGGCACGTACCTGATCGCTCTGGCGATTGACGGAAGAAAAATGGATTCCGTCGCCTTTTCCGAACAGATCCGCCTGCTGGGACTGCACGGGAAAAGCGATGTCGGTTTTGTCATCGGCGGCTCTCTCGGCCTGTCCGATGCCGTATTAAAACGATCCGATTTACAGTTAAGTTTTTCCGATATGACGTTTCCGCATCAGCTCATGCGCGTGATTCTGCTGGAACAGATCTATCGGGCCTGCCGGATCATTGCAAACGAACCATATCATAAGTAAACGTATCCGCGCTTTTTTCTGTGCGCGCCGGTACTGTGAAAGGAGACCCGCATGAATACACTGGAATTGCTTGACACACTGCAAAAGGAAGCTCTGCGTAACGAAGCGCTTCGCGCTGAGCTTCTGGCTACCCGGCAGGCCAAAGACCCGTTTTCCGCTTTCTGCGCGAAATGCCGGGAACTCGGCTATGAGATCTATGAGATGGATCTGATCCTTGCCGGTGAGGAGTTCGTCGCCGCCATGAAACGAAGCACAAACGGCGGCGGAGAGAATTCACCCATGCTGCTGGGCGAGGATGATTTTTACGAGATGTTTTTTGATGCCCTGCGCTAAGACAAAATAATATGTACATCCCGTACTGCCTGTACACATTATTCCACGACAGTTCCCAGGCTATAACACTGGCCGATGGTTCTTTTCGGATTGAATTTTTCATACATATACTGTATGAGGAAATCAGATAACAGAAAAATCATGAACCGCATGACTGACGATCTGCATCTCCCAAAAGATCTGATACTCGGAGACCCGATTGTGACAATCACGGGACGAAGTGATCTGACGGTAGAAAATTACAGGGGAATTCTGCTGTATGAGGATTCTCTGATTCGTCTGTCCTTAAAGAACGGTCAGATTCGGATATCAGGAAACAGGCTGAATATCGAATACTATACCAATGACGACATGAAAATATCCGGAAGAATCGACACACTGGAATTCACGTTCTGATGAAAAGCACTTTATCTGTATCTATAATTTTGCGGGGAAGTTTTGTGTTTAAATTCATCAAATTTTTCCAGGGATATCTGTACGTATATCTGACCGGATATGCGCCGGAGCGATTTTTAAATCTCTGCGTCAGGATGGATATCGTTCTCTGGGATCTTAAGCCGGAACGGGACGGTTACTGCTTTTATATCAGCCGTAAGGCGTTCGCCATGGTCGGTCCGGCGCTCGGCAAGACCGACACACAGGTCGAAGTAATTCGGCAGAACGGATTTCCGTTCCTTGTAAAAAAGTATAAAAAGCACGGTTTCTTTTTTGTCGGGATATTTTGCGCCTGTTTCCTCCTTTTTTTTATGTCTCTTTTTATCTGGAAAGTCGAAATTGAAGGGAATTCCTTCTATTCGACACAGACGATTCTGGACTATCTGGAAGAAAACGGAATCGGCTATGCTTCTCTGAAATCAGGGATCAACTGCAGGGAACTGCAGATTATGCTTCGGAAGGAATTCGAGGATATGGCCTGGGTATCGGCGAAAACAGAGGGAACCGGACTCTATCTGGAAATTCAGGAACGGATGAAAGGAAGTACAAATGACGCTGCTTTCCCGACCGATACGGCGACAAGGCTGATCGCGGAAAACAGCGGGACGGTCGCATCCGTCACGGTCCGTCAGGGGATGCCGGCCGTAACTGTCGGAGATACGGTGGAGCCGGGCGATATTCTTGTCACGGGCGAACTGGAAATCCTGAACGATTACGGCGAGGTCGCCTCCCGCAATTACGTGGCCTGTGACGCGGATGTCCTGATCCATACCACGCTTTCCTATACGGATGAATTCCCGGAAGAATACGAAACAACGGTTCTGACCGGAAAGAGGAAACTCAGGTACAGGATTTCTTTTGACACCCGGATACTGGATCCTCTGCCGGAGCCGGATGGAGGAAATTTTATTGTTATGGAAATCACCCGCCCGGCGGTAATCGGCACTGATTTTTATCTGCCGTTCACGGTCACCAAAGCAGAGTATCTGGAATATGAAATTCAGACCGGCAAGTATACAGAAGCAGAGATTAACACACTGGCGCAGGATCATTTGAACTCATATTGTGAAAATTTAGCTGAAAATGGGGTTCAAATTTTATCAAATAGTGTTATTATAGAGCATAATGGAGAAAAGATTCTTGTACAGGGAGATCTTGAGGCTCTTGTCTCCCAGGAT